>JBEKKI010000026.1:0-84866 GCA_050010795.1 Occallatibacter sp. | reverse complement strand
GGCGTGATGTTCCCCGAAGGAAAACGCGCCACCAGGCCTCCGGCCACCGTCAGAAACCCATCGTCGTTGCCATGGCTCCCGATGCTGCTGGTGTTCGAAATCTGGTCGCCCCACTCGTGCACTCCCAACTCTGCCTGGATGCCCACAAACCGGTTGAAGAAATACGCACCGCTCCCTACACCGCCCAGGTTCACCGCGTCATACGACGCTGTCACCGGTGTCCCGTTGGGCCGCACCGTCGACACCGTACCCTTCGGCGCCAGATAACTGTACCCCAGAAAAATATCCCACCGCGAAGGCAAATCGTTGCCCGCTCCATGCGCTGCTGGACCTACCTGTCCCACCAGCGCTACAGGCAAAAATATTCCTACTGAAACCAAGGCAAGAAATCGGCTCATGACTTTCAAAATTCGACTTTGCATCAGATTGTCCTCCGCAGCTCAGCTAATGTACCCACAAAAATGAAAATGAACGGATCGTTGACCCCGGATCTTGAGCACGCTTTCACGGCTCAGACTCCGTTGCGAACGCACGAAATGCGGTGCAACAGCTATCCCACAGCACCAATAAACGTACCACAGGAATAACCGCGAGAGTACAATTTTTCAACAAGTTGCTCGCCTTAACTATAGTGAACGAACGAAGATTAACACAATGAATTACTATGGTAATATTGCCCCAAAAATGCACTCCTGCCGACACTTCCTCGAGGGGGTGGCGGGGTCAACTGGGCCATTTTGATCTCCGTGCGTAATCGCCTTTTTGCGTTACTACCGTGCTGACGGTCCGTGCCCAAAAAAATAGGTCGCAAACATCAGTTTTCGGGCAGAAACCAGCTCGATGCGTCGAATCTGGCCTTGCCATGATCCGTGGCGAAATACGCATGGAAGAACTGCGGGCAACCGCTGGGCACGAATGCGCGACACGAATTCGCCCACCGGTTTGCGCTGTCGAGACTCTCGACGAGCCAACTGGACGCCGAATGAACCGCAATCGGGATTCGAACTTCTACGGCGGTTCTCCAATTCCCGTGGAGTCTTGAGTGCCGTGCAAGGTGGCGTTCGCCGCGGCGAACGCCGCTCAAGGGCTAAGGCTCCGCTCTACACCAATTGGAGAACCGCAATATTCGATCGACAACGATTAAGCGGGCCTGGAGTTCGAGATCTCCAGGCATTGGAGCGCGGGAAGCGTGATGGAAATCGAAGAGACCCCTCAAAAAAGGTACCACTTCCGTAACTTGCACTTAAGCTGTAGGTAATACAAAATCAGGACCTTATCGAGTAGACTGTTTTCAAGCCGAAGAAATCGGCAGTTGGTATGACGCAACTTTTGTTTGTGCCCGGCGTCGAAGGTTTAAAGGCTGAACCCAAGAACCTGTGAGCCGGGTTTACCTCATGAGGATGAGGCGATCTCGCACCGAGGTTCGATTGAACGAGCGCCAGATCGGCACTTAACCCTGTTGGTTCCCTGCTCTTGCCTTGATACCACGAATTGCAACTATATCCCCTCGCTCATAGTTCGAAGGGTAATAGTATGCGGCTGTGAAGGAGAATGCAGAATGCGTTTCAAGTGGTTTATTCCCCCCATTCTCGCGGTGGGTCTCTTCGCTGCGGCAGTTCCCGTATTTTCCCAAGTTGTTCCGTCGTACTATGCGAGGGGCATTCCCGTGAGTGTGGGTGTTGGACCATCCATTTGGGATGTTGACTGGGGAAGAGGCCACATGTTGGGAGGTACTGGCTGGGTTGACTGGTATCCCGGAAGGGTCCAATCCTTCGTTCATGGCTTGGGCATCGAATTTGAGGTCCGCGATGTTCATCTTAATCGTGGGTATGGGCAGATGAACATTCGCCAGGACACGGCCGGAGGTGGACCGATCTACACCCCGCACGTACGGGGAAGGTTTCATCCCTATGCCAAGTTTCTCGTTGCGCAAGGCAGCATGGATTTCACCTCACCGAGCCCCACGTACTCGCATGACACGCGCATGCTTATCGCTCCAGGTGGCGGGTTAGAATACCGGTTCGCGGGCCCATTCAAAGTACGCGTCGACTACGAGTATCAAGTCTGGATTGGCAAACTCCTAGGAAACACACCCACCCCCAGCGGTTTCACGTTCGGCTTCGCCTACGACCTCTCGCATCCTCAAGGGCGCTGACGAGTAGTGCGCCCCGCATCCGGGTCGCACGCTCTGTCCAGCCCTCTGAAGTTGCGGCCTCAGGCCTCAGACCCTTTGCTTTGCGAATCCCAAAAGGACATCGTCAGAGGTGTTAGTCTGGCGATTGTATGAAATTCCTCACACGAACGTTGGCCTTTGCCTTGGCAATTGCTACGTTCACACCAGCATTCGCCGCGCAAAACGCTCCTTCGGACGCGGATTCCAAGAATTCACCCTATCAAGTAACTCCGGTACCCGCGGTTTCATCTGCTGAAACTTACAAGACGCGGATGGTTCCACCGGCGGTGAACCTTACACCGTTCCAACTGGAACCTTCCGGCTCCAATACGGCCAGGATGGTTGTGTTCCGGTCCGAAAGCGACATGACGCAGGCGGATCGCGACCTCGCCGCCAGCGCGCAACCGGCAATTCGCGCCGATGCCGCGCTTGCAGGAGTCGAGTTCGATAGAGGAAATTGGACCTACCAGCAGCTTGAGTGCCAGGCCCTGCCGGGCCATCTGTTCCTGCTTTACAAGGGCGACAACGGGACCGGTGACGTGAGCCTTCTCTCGGCCGCGATACCGCGAACCGGCCATGGCCACGTTCGTCTCATCCCCATTCAGCGCCGGGGATTCTCGCTGTACTCGCCCGCACCCGTCAATGCGGTCACGATCGGTGCATTCAATCGCCTTCGCGCCGGCGAACACACAACCAAACAGGCCGATTGGCTTGCAACCGCTCTGTGTTACGCCGCGCTCACTGGCGCTCATCCAGATACGTCCCCAATCCAGGAAAAATCTTCCGATGCGAGCCTCACCCTCTCGTTTCCTCCAACACTGGAGGTCGGAGGGGACGGCGAGTCGACTGTTCACTTTGTCGATTCGGCGCCGGCCAAGCCCGTACAGTGGGCTCTGACCTTCGACTCCAAAGGAAAGCTGCTCAAAGTGACGATTTCGGCCGTCGCGCTCTACGCGATCAAGCCCGTGCCGCCGGCTCCGCCTCAACAAACGTCGACGCGGGATACGCGATAAAGGAATGCCGCGCTGGATCAGCCAGCGCGGCACCAATCGTCGTTAGGTTCCATGCGGCAATCGCCGCGCGGTCTCGTTCAAGCCTCAGAAGCTCACCTTCCGCGTAGGGAACCAGGTGAGCTGAATGTTTGTGGTGGTCACTGTCTGCTCGCCGGACATGTAGATCGGCGCCTTCCAGCGCTCCGCAGTGAAGTTCCCGTTCACTTCAAAGTCCTTGCCAATCCGCTTGACCACCTGAACGGTGAAATCGTTGATCGTGGTGCCGCCGGGAATGAAATCCGTCGTGGCCTTCTGATACCGGTCGCTAACCTGAATCCACTCATTTCCGCTCAAGTGATATGTGATCCATCCCTGCCCGCCTTTATCCTCGCGGCCGATCCAATCGCCAAACAGCTGCCCCTGGTTGGTATAGCCCTGCTTTTCAATCCCCTCCCAATACATGAAGTGACCACTCTGCGGCACTAAAGGATTCGGGTAATGCCCAATGTTGATGCGCGGAGCCGTCGTCGCTGCCTCACCTCGAATGGAAAGCTTCGGCAAGCCGGGTACATGCGACAGGTACAGCCCCGGGCGCATCGCGGCACGGCGCGGCGCGTCTATTGGCGAGATATCATCGTGCACCTCCGAATCGGAGTAGAGCGTGAGCCAATGGCTCAAGTAAGGCAACCGCCAGGTGAAGTCGAATGCGCCAAAGCGCGCGCCCGGATCAGACGTACTGTTCTTCTGGGTGCTGTTCCCCGCGGTGACGCTAAAGAAGCTGCGCAGGAACGAGTGCAGATTGACGGGCTGGTGCCCTTTGCCGCCGAACATTGCGGTCCGCTCAAATCCGAACTCGAGGTCCCTGATCGGCTTAAAGCTGACCTTTTCTACGTGCACCCAGGGATCGCCGGGATTGATCACATTGGGCCCGCCGCTTGAAGGATTCAGTTCGTAGGCCGGATTGGGCATGAACGTGTGGCCTCGAAGCGCTCCAACGACGAACTCATAACGGAACGGCCCTGTAAGCCGCGAAAGCCCCGGGATGTTGAGCGGCTCAATGCGATTTATTTCGAAGGCGTAGAAGTTCTGCGCGTTATTTGAAAATGCCATGCTGGCGCCTTGCGCCGGCCCCAGCCACTGGTCATGCTTGCCAAAGGAGACGACGTGGTTCAGGAGCTGGTATGAGACGTACGCTTCCAGGAAGCGACCCTTGGTTGCCGTCCCGATCGATCCCTGAGGAATCGTAGGCTGGACATACACGCTGGTCGTCGGCCCGTAGGGAGGCGAACTCGACGTAACGAAATAACTCGTCAAGTCGATGTTGGAAAGGGTCTGAGCCAAGGTAGCTGAGTATCCCGTGGCGGACGGCGCGCCTTCGAATTCGCCGCGCACATAAAGCGCAAATCGTCCTGCCGTCGCATAGCCGCTGACGCCGGAATAGTTGTTGAATCCATTCTCGAAGGGCCGGCCGTAATCGTTCACAATTGTCGATCCTAGATGGAAGCTGTCGTGGAGAGGTGTGCCGCTGATGGCCCTTGCCACGGTATACACTGACTCGATTCGCGAGCTGCCTTCATGCGGTCCGCATGGACCCTCCATGTCGTCGTGCAACTCGTAATTGACGGCATTGTAGATTTCCCGCGCCTCTTCCGCACCGGGGTCGCCATCGTCCTCGCGGTCTTCGATCAGGTCGCCAGCCTCTTCCAACATGTGCATCACGCTTGCGCGCGTCCAGGGCCGCATATCCAGGTACACCGTGTCGACATACCCCAGCGAATACATGCGCAACATGGCCGGGTAAACCCAACTGTCCACCGGAATATACGGCGATCCCAGCTTTGCAGGCTCGCAGGGAGTTGCGGAGCCGCTGGCGTCGTTTGCGACCTGGACCGCCGACCCCGGTGCTGCCGGCGGCTCAGCCGTTAGCGGTGGAACCCACACCAACAGCAGAAACAGCGTCAGCCATGTGGCCGGCCATCGGGTCGCTTGAAATCTCCGTTCGTTTCCTTCCATCACTCCTCACTTTATCACTCAGCGTGAGCGCTCCTGCATCGCTGTCCCGGCGCCGGACCACGTCGAACGAGTTGTAGCTTCCAAGGCAAGCGGGATACGCCCTGTGCATTTGGACCACGTTCCAGTCTTCCACGTTATCCACTTTCAAAAACCCCAATTCCAGATGCCTCGCCAATGGCAAGCCGGGCCATCTCCGCGTCCGGCAGCGCCCAAAGCGAATCGATCTCATAGCAGAGATAGTCGAGACCGAGCCAGGCCCTGCCGGGACCCGCAATCAGCCCCGGGCTCCAGTTATTGAGGATTTGGATGCGGCTGACGGCAATGCAGGGCCCATGAATCTCAATCCAAGTGTCGGGAATCATGGCTCCGCCGGCACCGTGGACAGCAGGTTTACCAGCGGGCAGCCCAACGGAATCAAGTCTTGGCGCATCGGGCCTTCGCTCACCTCCCTCTCCTCTCCATGAACATCACGCGACAGAGCACGAATCAGGTCGCACACGGGAAAGAGTGGAAATGAAGTTATCGCCCAGATTGCGAGCGCGCGCCCCGGTTTGATTCGCACCTTCGACGCTTAAGACGCGGTTGCCTCTCGAGCAAACTGGGCGCGGAGTCCAGACGATCGTACGGCTTGCGCACCGCTCGCGAGCGCCATCGGCAAACATGCTAGACTGGCTTCACGAGCTTGGTGTTGTGAGATGCCCCCCGCGCAATGCTCTTATCACTGCCCGGCGCGGGCATCCGTTTTCGCGATTTTCCGCAAAAACCCCTTATAAGTGGAGGTCTTTGGCGTGGAGTGCTTCCATTGTGGCTCGAGCGACCTGAGAGTATCGCATTTGCGCTCCAAGGATGCCGTGGAACTCCTCCTGTTCCGAGTACCCATTCGGTGCCGCTACTGCTATGAGCGGTTCTATATGAACATCTTCCGAGCCTGGCGATTGGGGCTTTTGGGGAAGGACGCCGGCAAAGGGGAACCTCACGGCGGAAACACCAGTGGCGGCTCGGCGATAGTCTGACCTCAAGCGGGCGCCGCCATCTCAGTCGCGAGACACGTTGTGCTCGCGCTTCTTCATCTTCACGGCAGGCACTCCGCTGTACACCGTCCAAGGCTCCAGGTCGCCATATGCCACGGAACCCAGTCCCAGCACAGCGCCCTCGCCCACGTTGACTCCCGGTGACACCGAAGCGCGTGCGCAAATCCACGAATAAGCCCCCAGCCGCATGCCGTAGGAGATCATCGGGAAATCGGGATCGTTGTAGTCGTGCGTCGCACCGCACAGAAATGCCTGCTGCGAAACAATGCAGTGGGATTCAAGATAGATTGGCGAGGGGTTGTAGATCTCGGCGTGGTCGGCCAACGTGCAGCAGTCTTCGCAGACAAGGTTCCACGGCGCCCACACCTTTCCGCTCGGATAGAAATGGCAGCCAGGTCCCAACTTTGCCCCGAAGAGCCGCAGGAGCATGGCGCGCCACACGTGCATCGGCCGCGGCGAAGCGCGATAAAACAGGTAGTACACCACCTGCCAAAGGAAGCGCTTCATCCGGAAACCCAGGCTGAACGACGCGCGATGGTATGGATTCTCTTCGGCGCCGGCGGCGATGTTATGTATCGTGCGTTCGCGTTGACGGACCGGAGAACTCATACTCAGGGACAATTATTCCCCAAAGTCGCCGTCCCGACAAATATTCCCTGGAATTCTGGCTCGCGGCAGTCAGCAAAAGGAATCTGGCCGGTGACGCCATCTCAATCTTCCCGAAATGGCTCCCGCTGCATCCGATCCCTGCGCTGTACGCGCCCGGCTCCCTCGCTTCAACCCTCACATCGCCTTTTCGGCCACGTTCGCTACGTACCACCGATAGGCTTCTTTCATTCCCGTCTCAAAGCCGGTTGGCGCGCTCCAGCCCAGCGCTTTCAGGCGGCTCACGTCCATTACCTTTTGCGGCATCCCGTCGGGCTTCGACCGGTCAAAGGTGAACGTTCCATTCCAGCCCGCGATTCGGGCAATCGTCTCCGCGAGTTCGAGAATCGTCATGTCGCGCCCTGTGCCGACGTTGAGGCACATCTCGCCGGAGTAGTTCTTCATCACGAACACGCACGCATCCGCCAAATCCTCAGAAAAAAGAAACTCGCGCCTCGGAGTTCCACTCCCCCACAGTTCCACGGTCGTGCTGTTTGTCATCTTGGCGGCGTGAATCTTCATGATCAGCGCGGCCACCACGTGGCCGCCTTCCGCGTCATAGCGGTCGCCCGGCCCATAAAGATTGGTCGGCATCACCGAAACAAAGTCGCACCCATATTGCCGCCGGTACGCCTGGCACAGCTTGATGCCGGCGATCTTGGCAATCGCATACCACTCGTTCGTTGGCTCCAGCGGGCCCGTCAGCAGGGCCTCTTCGCGCATGGGCTGCCCGGCCATTCGCGGATAGATGCAAGAGGAGGCAAGAAACAATAGCTTTTTCACACCGGCATCTTTCGCCGCGTGGATTACGTTGGTCTCGATCGACAGATTCTCGTAGAGAAACTCCGCTGGCCGCGTCGAGTTGGCAAGGATGCCGCCCACCTTCGCAGCCGCCAGAAAAACCGCGTCGATGCGGTTCCCTGCCACCCACGCGTGAACTTCTTCTTGCCGCAACAGGTCGAGCTCTTCGCGCGTCGCCGTGACAATCTCGCAGCTTTCACGCTGCAGACGCCGGACGATCGCAGATCCAGCCATCCCGCGGTGCCCCGCTACCCAGACGCGACGCCCCGCCAGATCGAAGCTACTCATGGTGCCGCTCTTGCAAGTGGTGTTCGCGTGCAATCGCTTCGAGATCCGAATTCACCATCTCCGTCACCAGTTCCGGAAAGGTTACCGTGTGCTTCCAACCCAGCACGCGCCACGCCTTCGATGGGTCGCCGAGGAGGACATCCACCTCTGTCGGCCGGAAATAGCGGTTGTCGATCTTGACCAGGACCTCGCCCGAGCTCGCATCGAGCCCAACCTCATCGATGCCTTTGCCCTTCCATTCAATCTTGCGGCCGACCCTGGAGAAAGCCACCTCCACAAACTCGCGCACGCTGTGCGTTTCGCCCGTGGCCAAAACATAATCGTCCGGCACGTCCTGCTGAACGATCCGCCACATGCCTTCGACGTAATCGAGCGCATGGCCCCAGTCGCGCTTCGCATCCAGGTTCCCGATGTACAACGCCTGCTGCACACCCAGATGAATCCCCGCCACGGCGCGCGTAATCTTGCGTGTCACAAACGTCTCGCCTCGGGTCGGGCTCTCGTGATTGAAGAGGATTCCGTTCGACGCATGGATCCCATATGCCTCGCGATAATTCACCGTGATCCAATAGGCGTAAAGCTTGGCAACACCGTAGGGGCTGCGCGGGTAGAAGGGCGTCGTCTCCCGCTGCGGTGTCTCCTGCGCCTTTCCGTAAAGCTCCGATGTCGAGGCCTGGTAGAATCGCGTCTTCTTCGCGAGGCCAAGCAGCCTGATCGCCTCAAGAATGCGCAGCGCGCCCGTGGCATCGGCGTTTGCCGTGTACTCCGGCGTCTCAAAGCTCACCTGCACGTGACTTTGCGCCGCCAGGTTATAGATTTCATCCGGTTGTGTGGTCTGAACGATTCTGATCAGGTTGGTCGCGTCCGTCATGTCGCCGTAATGAATCTGGAAGTGCGCGCCGGGAATATGCGGATCCTGATACATGTGATCGATGCGCGCCGAATTGAACGACGACGAACGGCGCTTGATGCCGTGCACGATATATCCCTTGCCCAGCAGGAGCTCGGCGAGATAGGCGCCGTCCTGCCCTGTAATGCCGGTGATCAAAGCGATTTTCTGCATCAAGGATGCCTCACTGCTTAGCGTCGAACGTGCGATCTTCCCTTCCCATCTGTTTGGTGTTGGGCTTCATCGCTGGACTAAGGAGATTCTAGCTCGTCACAGTCGCATGCGGCACAAGGCATGACAGTGGCCTCAAGTTGTGCACCTCGCGATGGTTTTCAGGGCCGCGATCGTGCCGCACGCTAAGGTAAGATTGAGCAGAGTTTTTTGAAGCTTGGGGCCTGGCCCAGGTTTTTCTTTTTTGCTGCGTAGAAGGCACGGAAAGAAGGGTCGAAAATGACAAGAACGCAAATGTCAGTCTGCGCACCGCGGCAAAGCCCCATCGATCGTATTTCCTGCCGAGCCAGCACCTCATTCACGCCGCCGGAGATCACGCAATGTTAGGCTTGATAGCCTCGCTTCGGTCCCGGCTGAACTCAGAGGACGCCCGGCGAAGGTACCGGGTCATTCTTGTCTACCTGACCGGTCAGGGCCTCGTTCAGTTCACTAATCTGCTCATCGGCTTCCTGTTACTCCGGTGGCTGACGGTGGAGAACTATGCCCAATTCATCGTGGCCTTCACCTTCCAGCTCACTCTGGGCTTTTTGACCGACCTCGGCTTTTCCGCAACGATTGTCGCGCTCGTAGGCCCGCGCGGTAATGACCCCGCCGTGATTGGTTCCTATGTTCGTTCGGGAAGGCATCTCCGCAATATCATGTTGCTCTGCCTCACCCCGGTCGCGGCAGTTTTCTATATTCCGATCGTTCGCCAACATCACTGGACTACGTCGACCAGTCTGCTCCTTTTCGCCTCGATCGTCGCTTCCATCTACTTCTCCGGCATGGTTTCCTACTATGGCGCGTCTCTGCTGATCAAGGGACGCCTCACTGACTATTACCGCTACCAGTTGGCCGGCGTACTTTTTCGCATTGTGTCTTGCGGCGCACTCTATTTCACAGGACTTTTGTCCGCTTGGGCTACAAGCTGGATAAACGCGATCGGCCTCTTCGTCACTGGCTGGCTTAATGCTCGCGAATCACGCGCCTTTGCAAAACTCCCGGCGCGCCCGGATCAAAAGATAACCAGGCAGATGGTGCAATATGTCCTTCCCAATCTTCCAAGCTATCTCTTCTTTGCCCTTCAGGGACAGATTGCGCTCTTCCTCATCTCTTACTTCGGCTTTACGCGCAGCATTGCCGAAGTTGGGGCATTAGGCCGACTTGGCCAGCTCTTCCTCCTTCTCTCCGGCTTCAACGCGGCTGTCATTGAGCCATTCATGGCGCGACTTCCGGATCAGCGAGTTCGACGCAGTTATCTGTTTATCGCCGCGACAGCAGCGGCAATCTGTGTCCCGATCTGCACCGTGGGGTTCCTGTACCCCAACCTGCTCCTTGTACTCCTTGGCCCGAAGTACTCCTCGCTTGGCCGCGAAGCCGGTTGGCTTATTCTCAGCAGTTGCATTGGATATCTTGTTGGGGTTTTTTGGACGATGACTGCTGCCCGCCGGTGGATTTACTGGACCACGACCTGGACGACAATCGGTGTTATCCTCCTAACCCAAACCCTCTTTCTCTCATTCATTCGCGTAGATAACACCATGAACGCAATTCTGTTCGGCCTGGCAACGAATTGCGCCTATTTCGTCGCCATGCTCTTTAACAGTCTCTACGGGTTCATTCACGGCCCGAGAATTCCGATCACGGAGGTTCCTGCTTCACAGGACACATTTCAACAGGTGGCTAACATCGAGCAAATTCTTGAATAACTACGAACCCTTGTTATGCCTTGGGCTCTGTCTTGGGTATCTGGTGACGCTTCCTGCTCCGGACGGCTGCGCGAAGCCCCCGATTAACGAGATCGTATAGTATGATTGCCGCAAGGAGACTTCGATGAGGAAAGTCCTTGTAACCGGTTCTTCTGGTCTGATTGGATCGGAAGTCTGCCTTTTCTTTGCCGCAGAAGGCTGGGAGATTCACGGCATCGACAACAATCAGCGTGCCGTGTTTTTCGGTCCCAAGGGGGATACGCGCTGGAATCAGCATCGCCTTGAACAAACCATCAAGGGCTTTGTTCACCACGAACTCGATATCCGCGACCGCCAGGGCGTTCTCGACCTGATGAAGCAGCTCAAGCCCGACGCCATCGTCCACACCGCCGCGCAGCCAAGCCACGACCTCGCAGCATCCATTCCCTTCGCCGACTTCGACACCAACGCGGTGGGCACGCTCAATCTGCTCGAAGCGGCGCGCCAGCATGCGCCGGAGGCTCCATTTGCGTCGATGTCGACGAATAAAGTCTATGGTGACGCGCCCAACGAGCTGCCCCTCAAAGAGCTGGAGACACGCTGGGAATATGCCGACGACGCGTATTGGAACGGAATCCCGGAGAGCTTTCGGATCGACCAATCGAAGCATTCCATTTTCGGCGCCTCAAAGGTCGCCTCCGACGTCATGGTTCAGGAATACGGCCGTTATTTCAATATGCCCACGTGCGCGCTCCGAGGAGGCTGCCTTACGGGCCCCAGCCATTCCGGCGTCGAGTTACACGGCTTTCTAAGTTACCTGATCAAGTGTAACGTTACAGGCACTAAGTACAATGTCTATGGCTATAAGGGCAAGCAGGTACGAGATAACATCCATTCACTCGATGTAGCCAAGTTTATTGCTGCATTTATTGCTAATCCGCGCCCAGGAGAGGTCTATAACATCGGCGGCGGACGCGCGAACAGTTGTTCTATTCTTGAGGCCTTCACGAAGATCGAGAATATCTCCGGAAAACCAATGGTCTATGAGTATGTGGACCAGAACCGGTCGGGAGATCATATCTGCTATATCAGCGATCTGCGTAAGATGAGAGCCCACTATCCCGGATGGGATATTCGCAAGTCGTTGGATGATATTTTCAACGAAATCCACGCCGCATGGGCCGATCGCGCCGAATCTTCGCAGTAATAGTCGCAGCCCGTGTTCCCTGATCGGCGAAAGCTTGCGCAACTACAGCGCCGTGAGAATCGGCTCCCAGAATCGCCGTTGCTGATCGGCCAGCATGAATTGCGACCGAGCCAGCGAGAGCGCGTGGTTCACAATGGATTCGCGCTGCTCGATCGCCGCCATCAGTCGGTCCGCGATGGCCCGGGGATCGAGGCTGTCACAGACGACTGCTGCCTGGTGGCGGATCAGCAACTGGCCGGCGGCTGCGTCCCTGGGACCGTGATAGAAGATCGGCAACCCGCTGCCCAGATATGTGATCATCTTGGTCGACAGGCTGAGCCTGCTGAAAGCGCTGGCTAGTTCCTGGAACGGCATGGGTTGATACAGTAGATCGGCGCTGCGCATATCCTTCTCCAGCGTCTCCTGGGGCGCGAACAGCAGCACCTCGACTGGAACATCGCTCTCGCGCAGCGTCAGCGGAATCTTTCCGCATCGGCATGTCACGCCGATCGCCCAATCCGGCTCGCGAGAGCGGACGATTCTCAGCGCATCCAGTACGGCGCGCAGGTTCTGCGCATAAGTATTGTGAAAAAGCCCCATGAAGTATAAACGCAGGCTTTTTCCCGGCCGCTGCTGGGGCCCTTCGGCCACGCATTTCAATCCATCGGTCACGACCCGGTATTCCCGCTCGCCAAAACGCCGGGAATATTCCTGTCCCATCTCCTCGGAGATGACAAAAACGCCCTTTGCCTCGCGCCACGCCCTGCCCATGAATGCCGTCATCTGTGCCATCATGGGGTGATTCCTGGATGCATATTCAAGGTCATCGTGGACACTGACGAAGTATGGAATGCCAAGATCGGTCGCGGCCTTGTAAACAGGAACGACGGAGTACGAGTTCGCAAGTAAGTGTATGGCTCTAATCCGATGCTCTATTAATACTCGGCGAACCTTCTCCTCAAATCCCGCGCTAAATAACCAATCGAGGAAACCAAGACTCCGGTTGAAGCGCGTCATTTCGAGACGGCCGAAGTCCGGCCGAAGCGGAATTTGGATCTCGTCTGTACCGGACGGCGCCGCAATCGTTGCGAAATACGTGTTGATGCTCAAGACCGGGGGGTGATCGGTTTCAAGAAGCGATCGGAGGATCTTTGATGATCCGCCGTGTTCGTGAGAGTACAAGGAACCAGCTTGAATCAACGCAATCATTAGATCCCATCTTCCACGAACGCTACCAAATCACCACCAGCCCACAGCTCTTATCTGCTCTGCGGCGCCATCTCAAATCGAAACTTCTCGAATCCCAGCGCCGTTTGACGAACCTGAATTGAAGCATTCCTTCAATTTATTCATGAGAGGCGTATCCTGGTGCAATGCAAGAATGTCTGTTTGATAGTTGTCAGGGAAGGATTTGAATCGGGACACGGTGAATGAGCCGCGTTCCGACCGGACTTTAACAGAGAACTCCGAAAGATTGCTGGATTTAGCAAAATCTTCAGGTTTGCACCAAAACAAGTTGAAACCCGCTTCACGTAGTGGGTCGATACTCTCGTTTGGCACGCGACCTTGGCGTCGGAGGTTCTCAGTGGAAAGCTCAAGGTAGACGGCTTTAATTATTCCACGGGAGAGGCTGGCCTTCGCTCCCTCAAGCGCAAGCGGCTCAGATCCTTCAATGTCCATCTTCAAGAGGTCCACTGTCCCGATGCCGTTTTCTCTAATGAATTCATCAAGAACTATGTTGGGAGTTCCGCTGGGATTCGGCCCGGCATAATAACCACCTCCAGTATGATTTAGATTGAAGCGCAACGATGAAAATCCTGCCTTATCAAGCACGCAGCCTCTCTCCAAATGGAAACTGCCCCACGCGTTAAGGTCGGCGGATTTTTTTAGACACTCGAACACAATGGGGTTGGCTTCGAAGAGAAAGTAACGGATTTGGCGTTCTTTTCTCGCCCCAAACAGCCCGAAGGTACAAAAGCCAAAGTTGGCTCCTACGTCGAAGAAGACGCCACAATCCGGAATCAGTGGCGATGCAATCTCGAAAAACTCCGGCTCGAATTCCGCTTCACAGAAATACTGCCTCACCCACGCGTCTTTTAGGTCACCGATAAGCTTGCCGGTCTTGTTGAATCTCACTTCAGTGTATCGGAGGGCAGGAAAAGCACTGATGACCAGCTTGATCAGCCTATGGCGTCTCAGTGGAGCGGGAATCATCCTAAACCACCCTTGAAAACTTTTCATCCCGAGGGACACACCTCCGTGAAGTGAGTGCAGGTTCTGTGGCAAATTTAACCCCTAGGCACCGTGGAATACTTTCGGCACCGAGAATTTCCGCAGCGGCAGGAAGAGCAAAGTTGTCTCGCCATCCTTGAAAGAACGTGATCATCTAGCATTCGATTCCAGAAGCTTCGAATAAACCTTATTCACGGATTCCGCCAAGGCGCGCCACGTACATTTGCTGATTGCGTCAGCCGAACCCTGCCGGCCCAGCCTTTCCCGCAGTCCTGCATCGCCGATCAATCGCTTCAGTGCATTCACGATCTCCGCGGATTTTCCCGGGGAGATCAGTACGCAGTTTTCGTTGTCTCTTACGAGATGCTTCAACCAGGCTGAGGTGGTTATGGCTGGTATGCCGGTATACATCGCCTCAATCAAGGCGAGTGGGCCGCCTTCAAAATAACTCGGTAAGAGAAAGATGTCGTAATCGAGCAGGGTCTCGGCGCATTCGGCGTGAGAAAGCGGGGCGAAAACGGCAATTCTATTACGAAGCGGTCCCGGAAAGTCAGCAAGCACGCGCTCGGCAGAAAGACCGGCGCCAAGGATGCCCAATTGCAATTCCGGATGCCTGGCCGCCAGGATCGAAAATGCCTCGGCGACTTGACGAATGCCTTTCCGCGGAATCCACGTTCCGGAGAACAATATCCTTGAACAAGGACGCCGGTAAATTCTCCTTGATGCTACGCTCGAAAACTCCGGCCCTGCCCCGTGAGTGATGATGGTAATATTTTGCGGATCAATTCCAAGACGATCGACAAGAAATGAGCGGTCATCTTCGTTCGAACACAGGACATGGTCGGCGCCGCGAAGCGTCATCCTGAGTTGCCAGCGCGTCAAGAGGGGAAACGAGACGGACTCTTTCAAGGTCGGCGGTTCAGGGCCATCGGCGCCCAGCCGCCGGCGCAAGTCCCAATACCTTTCTTCGAGACCATGCGACATTGCCACGACCGCCGGATTGCCAAGCGCCGACTTGCCAAGAACAATCGCCGCCCCGGATGGCTCGTGAATGTTGATGATGTCGTACGGCTCGCCGCAAAGGAATGCCTTGCGCGCGTAGCGGCGAACATGCCACGTGAACGTATGGCGCTGCAGCTTCGGACTCTGCATCCAGGCCACATCGTCTGAAGTAAAGTAGTCCGTCTGCCAACCAAAAGCTTCCAGTCCGGAGTGCATCGACTCCATCATTCGGGCGGCGCCGCCCCGCCCACGCCGCTCAACATTGTGGGCCACCAGAACGCGCCTTGAGCCCGCTTCCTTCATCCTTTACCGTTTCCTATCGTCATCCAACCTTCGATGGCACCGCTTAGCACATTGCGCGATTAAGTTCATCACGATCGGGAGCAGTCGACCACCAGAGACTGTTCGAGACCCTTCCCGATGCGCGGGCCTCTATGGGCATCTCCGCAGCACGGTCACGGAATCGACCGTATCGATGGTTTCAAAGTTCGGGTCGCGCGCGATTACCTGACGCGTAAACATGACGCTGCCGTCAGAATCAATCTGTCGCAGCGGCGACGACCGGCTGTCATGAAGGGCGATGATCCCACCGGGCGCCATGAGCACGCTCCACCCTTCCCAATCGCCTTTCAGGCCTTCCCAGGAATGGTCGCCGTCAATAAACACGAAGTCGAATCGAGGTGAATTGCATGCGGCTAATTGCTTCGCTGCGCCGATCCCGGTCATGCGCATCCAATGGACGACGCCGCCCCTGATCCTGGAAACTTCGCGGCACGCCACGATCCTTTGCGCGCTGAAACCAAGCCTCTGTTTCGGATAGGGGTCAATGGCGACCAGCACACCGCTCGCATCCATCGCGGCCTTCAGCCTACAAGTCGTCACGCCGTGGTACACGCCGATTTCGGCTAGCATCTTTTTGCCGGTCGCGTAGCGCGCCAAACAGTCCCTCTCGGCAGCAGTTGTTTGCGTTTGGCTTTGAGCCAACCCAAGTTGCCAAAGGATCAGATGGATGAGCGGCCTGCCCCGCAAATCGTTCAACCGCGCACTAAATTGCATGCGGATCGCCTTCGCCTTTTGATATGGAATGCTGCCTACAGCACATATCCCGCTTCGCGGGTGAAATACTTGTCTCCCGGCTCGATCGGCTTGATCAGCTTGGCAGGAACTCCTCCGTAGATGCAACCCGGTGTCTCGGGGTGACCGGCGAGCATGGAGTGAGCGCCAAGCACGGAGCGATCAGGAAGAGAACTCCCGCCGAGTAGGACACAGCCAGTCCCTACAAAACAATAGTGGCCGATGCGCACAGGCTTGCAGCTTTGTCGCGATTCTTTCAGATCGATGCTATGAGTCAGAATCTGCGAGCGGAATCCCGCCAGCGTGCTGAAGGCTCCGATGGTCACCTCGTCGGTGCAATCGATGATATGGCGGCTCGTGATGGCGCCGTGGCGCTCCACAATCAGCCGCGGCTTGCGGCCGGTGTCGAGCTCGAAGTGGCGGCTTTTGGTCCCCAGCGGAAATGCAGTGATCCAGTTGAAGGCTCCGATTAATGCGCGCTCCTCAAGCGTGAGCAGCTCCAGACCTTTGCAAACTGTGAACGGGCCGATCGAGGAGCCAGGCCCCATCTCCAGACGCGTGGGCAGCACGAGCGCGAAAGCTGAGATACGCGCTGACTTGTGGATCACAAACCCGCACAGGGCCTGCAACACCAGGCGCCTGAGGCGCCAAGGGAGCGGTGCCGCACACACATACGCCAGCGTCGCTAACTTTGACATGCAAGCTCCCGGTACAGCGCGACATATTCGTCCATCATGCGCGAGGTCTGGAACCGCGATCGCACATTTTCGAGCCCGGCCTGCCGCAATCGATCGCGATATTCAGGGTCGCTCACCAGTTTGCGTACCTCTTCGGCCATACCTGCCTCGTCTTCGAGCGGGCGCAACGCCGCGGTTTCGCCCAGAACTTCAATGAGCGGAGGAATCTGGCTTCCGACGACGGGGCAACCGCATGCCTGGGCTTCGATCGGCGGCCATCCGAACCCCTCGTACCGCGAGGGAAACAGCAGCAGGAGCGCACGGTTGTACAACGCTTCAAGAAGCTCCACCGCAGGTTCGGGCACCTGAACAATCCGGCCGTACACCCCGAGTTGTTGGGCGAGCAGGCTCAGTTCAGGGCTAAGTGCGGCCCCGGCAAATACAAGGTTCAAGTTAGATCCCGTTGCAGCCTGCGCGAAAATCCTCAGCACTCCCTCACGGTTTTTCCGGGCTAAGTTGGAGCCGACATGAAGGACAAACGGTAACTGCACGCCGGGAATTGCACTGAGTCGCCGGTCGATCTCGCCCGAATCGAGCGGCCGGAAGGGATAATTCAGGCCGTTCAGGACCAGGCGAAGACGCCCAGCCCCGTTCAGCAAGCGACGCGCGTCACCCAGGGTAAACCGCGAAACACATGCCACCATCGCGGCATGGCGCAATCCACGTCGAATCCAGTGTTGAAGCCGCCGGCCGAAGAACGATGCCGGACAATCCGTCGATTCGCCAATTGCGCCGCGAATTGCGAGCAGATCGTGGCATGTGACCATGGTGGGCGCACTCTTTACCGCGAATACGTACATCGCAGAGCCATGATCGCAGAGATGAACCACCTCCGCATTCGCCGCCGCGGTCCGCAATTTTCTCGGAAAGACCACGAATCGATCAAGATACCCCAGCCATTTCCCCAACCCCTGAGACGAGTGCTTCATCCGCCCGAAAAGCGGCTTGGGACAAATCAATTCAGCGTCGATTCCGCGTTGACGAAGCTCGCGAAACAATGCGTCCGCCCAGACCTTCATACTCGTCGATCCGTCAAACGCATAGTTTCCTACCAGCAGAACTTTCATAGGGCTCCCGACACGCGCGCTTTCATATCCACGCGGAAACCCGCCTTGTGCGCCGAGCTGGTTTTTTCCCGTGTGCTCCGGAGGGGTTCTTGTGCAATCGCATGCCTGCTTCGTGCGCGGAGAGGTTCTTCAAAAAGCCAAAACCGGTGGGCACATATCCTAATGCGAGTCGCTAAAGTTGGTTCCTGCATCCGTTTCGATTGCGCTACCATCGAAGTCATGCGGCCCACTGTAATCCTACTATCTTTCAACTCCGAGAATACCCTCGGTGCAACCATCACCAGCGCCCACAAGGTCTCGGACGAAATCTTTGTTGTGGACTCGTTCAGCACGGACGGAACCGTGGAACTCGCCCGCTCCCGTGGAGCGACGGTTGTCCAGCATTCCTTTGAGCATTACGGTGCGCAGCGTAACTGGGCGATCGATCACTTACCCATCTCCCGGCCGTGGCAGTTACATTTGGATGCCGACGAATGGATGAACGACGAACTGGTGGAAGCAATCCGGGCGCTCCCTCAAGAACCTGAGCACGCCGGCTACTTCGTGCCGCGCTATCTGCGCTTCCTCGGGCGGGTGCTGCGCCATGGAGGCATGAGCCCGACCTGGCATTTGCGCCTGTTCCGGACCGGAGTTGGCCGCTGCGAAAATCGCAAGTACGACCAGCATTTTCTGCTTACCCGCGGCACCAGCGGCAAGCTGCAGGGGGCCATGGTCGACGATATCCGCATGTCACTGACCGAGTGGACTGCACGCCACAACCGGTGGGCCGACAGCGAAGTGGACGAATTGGAGAACAAGGAAAATTCTGGACGGCTCGAACCCGATGCCCGCGGCAATCCCGCTCAGCGCAAACGATTCCTGCGCGAGAAATATTACCGCTTGCCGCTTTTTATCCGGTCCTCAGCGTTATTTGTCTATCGCTACTTCGTCCGTCTCGGCTTCCTTGACGGAACAGAGGGCCTCATTTTCTGGGTGTTGCAGAGCTTCTGGTTTCGCTTTCTCGTCGATGCCAAGATCTGGGAGAGACGCCGCGCCGCAAGACCAGCCGAAAGCGACGCACCAAGCCCAATTCCGAGGCAATGACCTTTTGCGTTCACTGCGAACAGAATCGCAGCGCATCACGGCTTGAATTGAGATTTGGAAATCCGCCGGCTGGCCGCTTAGTGCATGGGTCGGTCCACATCGGTCGGTGCGCCCAGTCCAAGCCCGCTATTCGATGTAGAACCACCCAGCGGCGAACTCAGCCCTGGCGCGTTTCCTCCAGATGAGCCGAACGGAGAACCCTGTCCGGTCGATCCATGACGTGGCGTTTGGCTAGGCATGCCGGGCGAAATCGATTTTGACCGCTGGAATTTGAAGGCTGCTCCCGGCTTGCCGTTCTGCTTTTGAAAGCGCGAACTGATTGCAGGCCGCTGCCCGGTACCGGCATGAGCCGTTCGCGCCCTGTTCAGCTGCGGTGCGCGGCGGCTCGGCGTTGGCAGTGGCGGAATACCAGCGGGGTTTGGACCCTGAATTCGCGGGAAGGCTCCGAGCGCGGCGGCTTTTCCCTCCATGCTTTTGCTTGATGCAGGCAGCGCCGAACCCTCAGTCCAAATACCGCCTAGTTGTGCTCGTGAATCAAAGGATCGATTCCCGGCACCCCATCCTCCGCGTCCAGCGAAGGAGCCAGTTCCGGCAACCGGAGCCGGTTTTGCGACTGTGCCAGCCTGCCATGTGCTTGTGCCGCCGCGCGCCGGCTGCCATGATTCCTGTCCATTCGCGGCCTGCAGGCCCATCAAGACGGCAAAGGTGAGCACTGCTGCGGGCAAGGTGCTCCTTGCTTTCTCTCCGCTCATTGGCTCACTCCTTCCTTCATGATAGACCTGATCGCCGATCCTGCAACGGCGGACAAGCACTGTTCCATATGGCCCAGTACGGGAACCGCGGACCACCGCGCTCTTGCGTGACGGCGCCCATTCTCGCCCATCGCGGCAGGGTCTTGAATTCTCAGTTCCTGGATGGCCGCAAGCAGGCCCGCAGCGTCCTCGGCTTCAACAATCATTCCGGCGCCAGACTTCTCTATGATCCGGGCAACTTCGCTTTGCGGATTCACCGAAGCAACAATTGGACGCCCAGCCGCAAGGTACGTCACAATCTTCGACGGAAATGCGATCTCCGTCACTCCCTTTTGTTGCGATACCAGGCACACGTCGCTCGCCGACAGCAAGCCGCGAAAATCGTCCTCGTCGAGCAGCGGCAAGAATCGCACATTCGGCAACCCCAGTTCCTTGGCTCGTTGCTGGACCCTTTTGCGATCGGCGCCGTCGCCCACAAGCAGAAAAAGAAGAGAATCGTCAGCCCGATTCAGCGCAGCGGCATTCAAAATCACTTCCAGTCCCTGCTTCACGCCCATATTGCCGCTGTGTGTCACAAGGAACTTTTCTCCCAAACCGTAACGCCGCCGGAATTCCCTTCCCTCCTCTTTCAAAAGAGTGGTCATCGAGTCGTCCATGCGCGGCTCCAGAACCTCGACTTTCTCCCAGGGGATGCCCTTTCCCACGATCTTGTTCTTCATGCTGGCCGTAAGCGTAGTTACCAGACGGGCGTTGCGATACGCCGCATTCTCCAGTTTGTAAAGAAGGTTGATCGCCCAGGCCGGAAGCATTTCCAGATCCGATGCCGAATCCGGCTGCAAATCCTCCACGTCGAACACAAAAGGGACCCGCCACACGCGGCTCAACAGAATGGCTGTCGCTGCCAGTCCCAGCGGCGGGGAAACGACGAGCAAAACGTCGGGCCGCCTCCGCATCAGGGCGCGGAGCGTGCAAGAGAAAATGAAGCTGGCCTCGTGCAGAATTCGCCGCACCGCAGTAACCGGGTTGGGAACGTAGAGATAACTGCGAACAATCTTCACCCCGTTGTGCTCTTCGGTCAGCGCAAACTTACCTGCATACTCCCTGGGAACCCTCCACTCCGGATAGTAAGGGAAAGAAGTGCACACCTCCACATCGTGGCCCGCGCCCGCAAGATACTCGGCGCGATAGGTTGTGAACGCGCCGATGCCCGTCACTTCAGGCCAGTAATTGATGCTTAAGATAAGGATTTTCATCGCGTTGGATTAGTTCCTAGGCCAATTCATAAACTATCGTAACCACGCGTCCACCGTGTTCCGGGACCTCGCAAAGTCGCCGTTCACTTTTGACTTTCAGATTAAACGGCTTTCTTGTCAGAATGATTCCACTGTTCACCTTTGCTCTGAAATCCGCTCCCACGGCCTTGTCCAGGTTGGGGACAAAAACGTCAGTGCCTGGTTGATGCTCTGTCAGAACGAGATATCGGTACTTGCAAGAGATCTGCGGGAGCGCCTTCAATATTTGCTTATTGGATAAGTGCTGCAGTACCTGCCGAACAAACACGATATCAGCGCTGGGCAGTTCGTCTCTTGTAATGTCCAGCACTCTAAAGTCAACGTCAAGGGCTCTGTACTTTTCCTTGTTAAAGACGATGAGCGGCTCGACAATATCGCAGGCTATATATCGCGCGCACAGGGATCTTATCTGTGAGCCCACATGAAAGTCACCACATCCAAGATCGACAACACTTGGCCTGGCCTCGAATGTGGATAGATAGGTGCGGATACCATTCACGTAGGTACCCACGACGCTCTGATCGTGCGAGCCGCTTCCCGAATAAAACCTTTGGGACGGATCGCCTGCTTTGCCCCACGTTCCCTCTTCGTATATCTTGGTGAAAATCTGCTTTGTTGTCAGCGCCTTGTACTGAAGGTTTCCGTGTTTCATCTTATATCGCCGGCAGGCCTGGAGGACCGGCGGAGGCAGCAGGGATCGAATGATTGCCGAAAATGGTCTCATAGGGATTTTTCTTTCCAGCGCCAACTCGCCCAATTGGCGCCCAAGAACGACACCGCCCGCGACCCCCATCCCATCTTTGGGCTACAAACTTGACTCCTATTGGTGCATCAGACACCTTGGTCTAGGAAAGGCATGCGCTGATTTCCGAGCGAGTTGCATCTTCGCCATTGTTAGCGCAGCCGATCTTTGAACTTCAGAATCGGAGATTCGAAGAATCGATATGAAACCGCCGCCGCGCCGATTGCAGCGGCGATCCGCAGCAGAATAACGAACTCCCATAAAACTGCCATATCTCCCAGCACAGGATGGAACGGAATGCGATTCAAAAGCGAGATCATGCCATCCTGGAGAAGATACACTCCGTAGCTGATCCGGCCAATGTATCGCAATGGCCTGATGCTGAACAGCCTTTGGACTTCAGGCATGAAACGGGAAGCCTGGCACGAATGGAACGCCGATTTTCAACGCGCCGGGCTGCTGTAAGACAGCGGACGAGCCAAACGCGGTTGTTCCAGAACCTTTCGCTCGGTGCCGGGGGCCTTGAGCGCAGCCAGAGAGAACGCCATGAAGATCACCATGAACCCCTGTCCGGTCGGCTGCTCCAGAATGCCGAACGTCACAGAGCTGAACATCAGCGGCGCGAGCAGCAACGCAAGAGGCGACCCGGCGCGCGCCCGCGAATATGCCTTCGCGAGTATCGCAAATGCCAGGACAAAGCGAAAAAAGGTGAAAGCAAGACCCGGGATCGGACCCAGCTCGTTCATGGCCCGGTCGATCTCATTCTCGCCGGCTATGAATTGCGAGCTGCCCAGCAACAGCTTGGTGATTGCCGCAGACCCGCGTCCCATTCCGATTCCCAACGGCTTGCTGCCATAATCGGTATCAACGACACGCGCCAAGAGTGGAGCAACAGTGCGGCTGGCAACTGCCCGTGTCGCACTTCCGCCGCCTTCCGTCTCGTTCGCAATAATCTTGAACGATTTGAGGAACTCCGACACTCCGCATGCCGCTGCAACTGCCGCGGATGCAATGACGGCCGCCACTAGATAAATGAACTCCCGCGATCCTGTGACCGGCATCGATACGAGCACCGCGAATGCCGCGGCCCAGAGAAGCCATTTGGAGCTGATCCATTCATGGACAAGACCATACAGGATGAAAACCGTCGCCAACGGACCAAAAAGGGCCGGGCCCACGACAAAGCTGAAGGTGCCGGAGGCTCTGACGTGCGCGCCCACATAGCCAATCTGCGCGCCTCCTTCATAGGCCCCAGCGTTCAGAAACGCGTCGGTCGGCGCGAGATACTGAAGCGCTTCCAAAGCGGTCTCAGGCAGCATCAGCCACAAAGTGCAAATGGCGAACTTGCGCAGGTCTTCCGCGTCGAGGTTTTCTCCCATAACAAAAGCGACGGGAAAGGGCAGCAGATAAGATCGCAGACCGTAGAGCGCCGCGACCCACGGATTGTCGACCATCGCGACCTGCATGATGCAGAGCGCGAAGAATCCCGCTGCAAGGATCCCGACCGCCATCGACCATTTTTCCGGCCATTTACCGGTGCGATAAGCCTCGATAATAATGAGCATTCCAAGCGGATCGCGAATCACCAGCAGTGGCGCTGAGTACTCAGGAAGGACCCATTTGCGCAGAGCGCCCTCAAAGATCAGCAGCAGAAAATACAGCCAGATGAGCTTCTTGAGGGCTGGCATCCCTTGCCGGGCGACCGCCGGTATGCGCCACTTCCCTACTGCCATCGTGCGTTCCTCACCGTCTCCGCCAGGTTTGCACGGTAACTCTCCCACGATTTTTTTGCGGCGGTTTCCAGGGCGTTGCGCGACATGGTTGCCAGCATCTCCCTATTGTCATGCAGCATTTGCAGCCGATCGGCGATCGCGTCCGGCCGGCAAATCGGCACAACGAATCCTTCTGTTCCGTCGCGCACAAATTCAAGCGCACCCGTGTTTGGCGTCACGATGACCGGCAGGCCGCAGGCCAGCGCTTCCGGCACGACCAGAGCCAGCCCCTCGGCCAGCGAGGGCAGAATCAGCACATCCGATTCCTGCATCAGGTTCAGCACCTCGAGATGAGTCAAACTCTCGAACCAACGCCAGCGAGCGCATGCCGCATCCACGCGGGAATTTGCGGCAATGCGCCCACCCACCAGCGTCAGCTCGACCTCCGAACCAAGCAAGTCAACCGCTTCCAACAGATACCCGATGCCTTTGCGCTGACTCAATGCTCCGACGAACAAGACCTTTAATGGGCCCATCGCCTCTTCCTGCCGAGGTTTTCGCGGGCGCACAGGCGGCGCGCCGTAGCTGACGACACGAATTCGCTCGTCCGGAACCACCCCTGTCAGCGTGTTGCGAACATGTTGGCTTGGCACGATCACAAAGTCCGCCAGGCGAAGCTCCTCGTCTTTCCATTGCATGTGCCTTGGCGAATCTTTTAGCTTGGGCAGAAGCACAGCAAACTCAGGATTGCGTTGAGACTCTTCTGAAAGCAGCTTGTGCTCCCAATACCAATGACTACTCGGCAATTCATAGAAAGCGGCGGTGCCTGTCTTCCTTGCTTCGCGAAACGATTGCAGCGCGCCTCCCTCATATGCATAAACAGCATCGGGCCGTGTGTCTCGTATGCGTCGCGCCACCTTGCCGTCGAAGTGCCGATACATCTCAATGACGGAGAATGGCCGCTCCCCGGAACACAAAAAACGATCCAGGAACGATCCCCTCGCCGCAAGCCGTACCAACTCGCGAGAAGGAACGCATTTCACGCGTTTCTCCGGCGCTTCGGGGAAGGCGCGCTTTGCCAGCTGGTGGAGCAATCCGGCAGGCAAGATCCTGTTCCATCTCGATTCCGGCTTCCAGGCCAGCGTGGTCCAATACTCCGCCAGCATGTCATGCTCGGCAAGGCTGCGCAGCGCGTTGCGAACGTTCTGGTTTCCGGTGGGGTGAGACAAAAGCACCGAAATCCGCTTGGCGGCCTTTTCTTCACGATCGACGGGACTGGTCGTCAAGGCGCTCACGACCGCTCTGTTGAGATATCCTTCGCGGCTGCGTTGGCCTGGGCCGGCGCCGCATTTCGTTCAGTGCGTCCGGGCGCCCGGATCGCGCGAATCCAGCTTTTCGCAAAATCTTTCAGCCGGATCTTCGCGCGCCGCATCGATCGGGCAATGGGGTTCAGACCGGCGCCGGCAAGCAGGATGGCCAAGGAAAGCACTGCCGAATCTCCCAGCTCGCGCAACTTCTGTTTATAAATCTCCCGCTCCGCATTGCTGAAGTGCGGCGAATCCAGCGCATCGGAATACCCCACCGCCCTGGCGCGCATGTTCTTCTTCAGGATCGCCGTTCTCCAACCCCTTTTGATGTACTCCGGCTCGAGCGTTTCTTTGTACACCCTGGTGACGCATTCAATCTCCGCCACGATTCTCTTGAATCGCGCCAGTCCGCTGTCGTCCCACACACGGTAGTTCGCCAAAGGCTTCGCGGCATAAACATTGCCCCAACCGAGGCTCGCCATCCTTACCGACAGATCCCAATCCTCGGCAGAGGGCCAGGACACATTCGCGTAATAGTAATTCGCCTGTTTTAACGCGCTGGCGCGATAGAGAATGCAATTGGCCGCCACACGGTATCCCTGCGCGTTCTTCTTCAGAGCTTCTTCGGGGCCTTCGTACACCGTGGACCGGTACAATCTTCGCACTCGCGTTCTTGCGCCAAGGCTGTCCATTTCGTAAACGTCTCCGTGACCGTAACCTGCCTGCGGAAATCTCGACATCAAATCCGCAAGCGTGGATGCAAACTCAGGCTCCAGTCGGTCGTCGGAGTCAATCCGCGCAATCAACTCCGTCGAAGGTTGCGCGAGCGCCCAACTCAGGTTCTTCGCAATCCCCATATTCACCGCGTGCCGGTGATAACGGACATTGGAGTGGCGCTTGCAAATCTCCGCCATGACCTCTTGTGTCTCATCGGTGCTTGCGTCATCTGAAACCCAAATCTCCGCGATGGGATAGGTTTGCGAGAGAACAGATGCGACACATTCAGCCAGGTATCGCGCCTGGTTGTAGGTTCCAATGCAGACCGAAACAGTCGGCATCCCGCGCGCGCCGGGAGGCTCCGCCGCCTCATGTTGTTTCTCCGGCATCATCGGCTCCCGCTCGCTTTGTTCATGCTTCCTGCGGACCCTCATTTCACGACCGTCATGCCGACTTGATCGATGAGGTAAAGGAAGAAATATGCGCTATGTACTCAGAGTTGTCCCATGTCATGCAGAACATCCTTCCCGCCGTACAACGATGATCTGGACTTGTTCGCGTCAGGTGACGGCAAGGATGGCACTCTGCCCGCGATGCAACCACCCGCGACGCGGGAAAACCAGGATGAACGGTTGTGCCAGCCTTCATTTCTGTCAGCAGCACGGTCGTCCTGTCCTCCCACATCTGCGCCAAATGCGAAGGAAAACTGTCAGTGCAGTAGACTGCCGATGCCGATGCGATAAGCTCGCAGATTTCTTCCGGAGGGTTCCCGAATCTGACGACGTTCAGTCCCGCTCGCTCATATTCTTTTGAGAAGCTGTCTTTCTCGTGAAAGGCAAAATCGGCGAAGGATAGAAACTTTGCTGCAAATTCCGGCGGCATGATCTGATGTGCCGCGCCCGAGGGAAACACCACAGTTCGCTGCCGCGGACTTTTCGACCCAAACTCTTCGCAAACACGGGAGTGAATCGTATCGAAATCGATCTGCGCCTGGCTCAAGTATTCCTTCAGCGTCACGTCGCGGAATGGCCGCAACCCCTGCATCTCCATGAAGCCCTGGTACGCGTAGACATACCCCCGCCGTGGACGCGAAAGGCGAGTGGTCGCCACGGCAACAAGAAATCCCAGATCGTTGATCTTGTCCTTGATCGTGAGTGCAGTTCGCGTCTCTCGCAGGATCCAATAAAACGGCGAGTAATATCGCTTCCCACGGAGCATTCCGGGCAGCAGGTGCCGCAGCCCCAGGTGGCTCATCTCGATGTCTGCCGGGCCGCTGGTTTCTACGTCGAAGAACCCCTCAAACACACGGCGAGCTAGCGGGACGAGAACTGCGGGAGGATAAACGACATGGTGCTCGCTCGGGCGAATTCTCGCCAGAGTCGACAACGCCATGAGTCTCATCCAGGCATCGCCGAGACCGGCTACCTTAAAGTCGATTTTCAAACCCGCTCCGCCTGTCTACCGCTTTCATGCTGCGTACGATCCGGCAAAGCCTGCCGCGACCGAGTCTTCCGGCTTAGTCGTTTCCGCGCCCGTTCTGCGTGCTACGCTACGAGCTCGCCATTGGCTCCCGCCCTTTGCGGAATGTTTCTGCCGGCTCTCCATGTCTTCAAACCTGCGCAAACGCCGCGAGTTGACGCAGCGGTCCTCTGCAACGCGCGCCCGACGCCGATCCTCGGCGATAAAATCAGACCTTTCAGCAAACCGGTATAACCATTCCAACCGCCGATGAGCAGCGCATAGGGAATCAGGACCATCCTTCCCGCAGGCCGGAGATACTCAAGCAGAGCGAGCGTCAGATTATGAATGTCATTCTCATAAGCGTGTGCGTTGAATGTTCCACGCTGGTCTTCGTCATATCGCGGCGCCGGAATGTGGTCGACCAGAATCGATGGATCATAGGCCAGCCGCTTGCCCTGCGCGCGCAACTCGAGGCAAAGCTTCAAATCGCAATGGCACTGTGCCCCGGTTCCGCGAAGGCGATCGTCCATGCGCAATTTGCCGAGCGCGGTTCGACGGAACGCCATGTTCACACCCTTCAGGCAGTCCACGTCGCGCATTGGCCCAACGCCGTGATGATGGTAGCCGAATACGCGGCCATACCAACGAACCGCTCCCACGATTGGCGCCGCGCCTTCATCCCACGTACCGTCGTTGCGAAGGATACAATCTTTTCCGCCTAAACCGGCAAGATCGGGCTCGTTCTCGAAGGTCTTCGCGATCGTTCCAACCCAATCCCCGTGTGGGACGGCATCGTCGTCCGTCAGGGCGATCAGATCGCCAGTCGCCGTATCCAGCGCCCGGTTCACGGCCTCCACCATTCCCGGCCGTTCCACGAATTCCAGTTTTAGCGGTAGCGAGGAAAGGAATGCCCGCGCGGCATCGTGAGTAGGGCCATCATCACAGCGTGCGACGATAACGACCTCGTCCGCCAAGCGGTCCTGCTTCGTGAGCGCTTCCAGAGCTCGCCGTAAATCTTCAGGCCGGCGGTAAGAAGGAATCGCAACCGTAACCTTCACGCTGGGTGTTCCTCTTTCACGCCACACTCGACCCTGGATCGCTTTGCGACGACAACGGCCGGCGTCACCAAGCCGATGTGATGGGCTGGGTCCACCGCCGAACGGTACTCGAGAATTCCCGATCGAAAGCGCCGCGCCTCGCAGAATCGGATCTCTTTGAATTCCGGCGTGGCGCAGGGCGAGCGGTGGTGGTGCAATACACGCTGAGGATGATGGGGCGGGCTGGCGTCCCGACTCCTACACATGGCTTATTGGTAAGCGACCTTGTAGACCGCAAACTGGGTGCCAATTCCTAGCGCGGAGCTGATGGCTTGTTCGGTGATCAGTTTTCCTGTGCTCGTGGGAACATAAAGAATATCGCCGTCCTTTAACGCCACGTCAGGAGCCTGGCCCTTGTAAATCAAATTGACCGGAATGGTAATGGCTTCTTTCCTTCCGTCGTCCAGAGTTCTCACCAACTGCACGCGCTTTAATGCTGCGGCATGCGCGCCACCGCCGGCAAGCGCCATGGCTTCTTCGACCGTCAGCGTGCGCTGGCTGTCGAGCACGTAGCCGCCAGCGCGGTTCACGTTGCCGATCACGTAGACAATGCCGGCCTTGGGCACAAAAACTGAGTCTCCGGGGAAGAGCTGCACATTCGGAATCACAGGTTTCAAGGCACTTGGATTGTAGTCCACGGTTTCCTGGTGGCCTGGATCTTCCCGGTGCGTAATGACCACTTTCGTTGCCGCGGCCAGGGTCAATCCGCCGGCGGCGGCTATCACGTCATTCAGCATGCGCACGCCCAGGGCGGGATACACTCCGGGGCTCTTCACTTCCCCATTCAGCGTGATGCCCTGCGTCGCGTACTCCGAGATGAACACTGTGGCATGCGACTCAGCGGACTGCAGAATCTGCGCGTCGACGAATCGCTTCTCGATTTTTGCCGCCGCTTCCTCGGCCGTGTCTCCCTGCACATGAACTCGCCCAATCAAGGGAACTGAAATATCGCCATTTTCATCGACACGAAAGCGGCCAGACAGGTCCGGATTTTCAAACATTGTGATTTCCAGCAAATCCCCGGAGCTGATTTTCAGGGGCGGTGCAACATTTGGGTTCGCGCTCGCGGCCTGCTGGGTCTCGGCGTTGCCGGTGATGGCGCACGCAAACAGCATGAGCGCGAATGCCGCAGCCCAGGCCAACGTCTTCGCCATCTTAGCCCTCCTTGTTGACATTTTCTTCATCCTCTTCGTATCCGTAGGCGCGATCCGTACCGTTTGTGTTTTGACGATAGCCGTACCAATAATTCTTCGAGGTCATGCCGTAGCGATAAGTGTAGAAGTTCTCCAGACGCATGTCGACGTCGTTCACCACAACACCTGCCACGGGAGCGTTGATGCGCCACAGCAGATCGCGCACCCGGATTAATGCGCGTTTACGCGTCAATCCGGCCCTGGCCAGCAGCACCACCGCGTCGGCGCGGACAGCCATCGCCTGCGTGTCAGATACAGCCAGCAGCGGAGCGCTATCGATCACGATGCGGTCATACTCCTTCGTCCACTGGCGCATCTGTTCTTCCATTCGATTGGAGGAAAGCATTTCCGCCGGGTTCGGCGGCCTTGGTCCAGTAGGCATCACGTGCAGAGTGGGAACCTCCGCCAGCGGCGTAGGCGGTTCTTTTTGGAATCCCGCCTGCGATAGCACCGTCGATAACCCGAAACTCGGATCGGACATACCGAATACGCGGTGCAGGCTGCCTCTCCGCAGGTCGGCGTCCACCAGCAGAATCCGTTCTCCGCGCTGCGCCAGCACGATGGCCAGGTTCAGGGCGGTCGTGGTCTTCCCCTCCGCCGGGAAGGAACTGGTCACGACAATCACACGCGGCGGATTGTCAATCGACGATAACAGCAGAGCACTCCGCATGCTGCGATAGGCTTCGGCCACGCTTGATTTCGGATCCCGCAGTGTGACCAACTGCTGCGGAGCGCGCGACGCGAATGCGGCAACTTCATCCATTTCGCCGTTGCGGCGCTTGTGCATGGTCGACATGTGCGGTATGGCGGCCAGTGAAGGCAGCATGGAAGCGCTCTCCACTTCTTCCGACGTCCGCAGCCGGTCGTCGATCGATTCGATCAGAAAGGCGAGAACGCAACCCAGCACCAGTCCCCCCATCAGCCCCATGATCAAACTGGCCTTCTTTTTGGGAGCCACGGGAACAAACGGCACTTCGGCGCGATCGAGAACCGTGATGTTGGCGGCGGACAGTCCTGCTGTAACGCTTGCCTCCTTCAGCCTCATCTCCAGCGTGTCGTAAAGATTGCGGGTCAGCTCGGCCTGGTGGCGGAGAAGGTCATACTGCGCCACATCTTCATTCAGATGGTACGCCGCGTCTTCCTGTGCGCCGAGGCGCTTGCGCATCGAATCTTCCAGCTCCAGGGCGCTTTGGTACTCATCATGTACCTGGTGGCGCGCGATCGCTACCTGGTTGATGATCTCCGCCTGCACTTTGCCGATTTGATTGTCAAGCAGCTGCATCTGCGGATGGTTGGGGCCGAATTTTGACGCCATTTGCGTGCGCTGCATCTCGAGATCGCTGAGCTGCGTATGCAGCGTTTGCAGTGTCGGATTGTCGCCCATGAGGGCCACCATGTCCGGGTTCAGGGAATCGAAGTCGCGCATGCGTGCCTCTTTCATGATGCGGTCGGCTTCGGCGTCGTCCAGGTCCCCGCTCACATGTTGCAGAGTCTGGATGGTGAGATTCGAGTTTTCGTCCGTCCCAACGATGTTGTGTATCCGCTGGTAATCGGCAAGTTGCTGTTGTGTGTCTGAGGCCTGCTGCTTCAAATCCTCGAGCTGTTGCTGCAGCCATGCGGAGACATGCATGGTGCGCTCGTACTTCATCCGCAGATCTTCGTCGGCGTATGTCTCCGCAAGCTTGTTCACAATATCGGTTGCCAGCTTGGGGTTCGTGCCGCGGTAGCGGATCTCGACGATCTCGGTGTTTGGAATCAGGGTGACGGACAATCCGCTCCTTACAATTCCGATCATCACGCGGCGTTCGCCCGGCGTGACGTCTCCCGTGGGCACAGGCGCACCTTTCGCGCCAGCCTTCTCTGCTCCCCTGATCGTTTGAAGCAGATTGAGATTCATCGCGGTCTGAAACAACACAGCATCGCTTTCAAGAACCTGAATCTGGGTCTGCATTTCGATGTCGCCGGCCCACTCCTGCATATCCAGGTTCATCAACCCGCCGGCGCCCGCGCTCTCGGGAGCGACTTGGACGTGAGACACGCTCTCGTAAACCGGCGGCGTCCGGAACGAGTACCAGGCTGCCACCGCGACGGACAGGATCGTAATCGTCAGAATCGTGAGTCGTTGCTTTGTAAAGACGCGCCACAAGTCCATGAGGGAGCGCCGGTCGCCGGGTGGAACCATGGCGCGGGCGTCGAGTTGCTGCCCCCTCTGGGGCTCTGCCTGATGTTCGAGAGACATTGACACTCCTATTGCATTTCCAGCCTAAAACCGGACGCCAAATCTGTTGCCTTCGATCCGAGCCGGCCACTGGGGCGTGGCGAGGCCCCATGGCCTTTGCGGCGTCAACCTGGGCCTCAAGGCCCTCCGGTTGCCGCAAACCTGAACCGCCTGATGACGGTGGATTGCAGGAGAATAGAATACGCCAGCAAGCCGCAAACAGTGCCTCACTGTCATTGCCTTATGCCGGCTCCAGCTTCCGCGAAGAGAATTCCAAAGAATGGAACGCGTCGTTGATCGACGCCGCAGCCTCTTTCATGGAAAACCGGGTGCAAAAACAGGGTCGAGCACGTGCCGCCATCGCGGCCTGCTCCAACGGATCGAGACTGAACCACCGCTCGAGCAGCCGCAATGTGCCCTCAAGCGTATCCTCCTCGGCCAATCCAACACCGTCATCCTTGATCTCTGGCCATAGGTTCACCTGGTGGCTGATGAGAACCGGACGCCCGACCGCAAGCGCCTCCACCACCGAAATGCCGAGGTTTTCCTGGTGCGACGGCAAAACGAATGCTTCGCAACTCCGCAACGCGCCCCATTTCACGCTGCCGGCAATCATTCCAGGCCAGTGAACCCTGCCGGCAATTTCGGTCCGTTCGGCCAGCCTCTCGAGCTTCGCCTGTATGCCCGACTGGTCAGGGCCGGCGATAACAAGATCTACATCGGGAACTGCGCCCGCAATCCGCGCGAATGCCTTGATCAGCAGGTCGCAACCCTTCTTTTCATGGATGCGTCCCAGGAATAGCAAATAGCGGCGCCCACCAAGCCCGGGCAAGGCCGCATGGAATTCCTCAATCTGCGCCTCGGACCCGCCTTCGCATTCTTCCGGCTCCGTGATTCCGTACGGAACCACAACGCTGTTCCAGCGGTTCGGCCTGAAGCTTGTCTTTGCCAGGTCGCGCTCGGCCACCGTGGTAAAGAACACCGCAAATGCATGGCGCAGAACCGAGTACTGCACCGGCCAGTAGATCAGCTTCTTGACGTACTTGAGGCGATACTTTCGGTTGAACCACGGATCGAGCGCGCCGTGGGTAAAGATTCCGTATGGCGTTCCCGCGCGGCGTGCCGCAAAATGCAAGGCCACACCCGGAAACGACCAAACGCCATTCATGACGATTGCGTCGTAATGCGCGGCATTCTCGTGCAGCCAGCGCCAAAGCCGCGGAGAAAAGGCAAATCTGCCCAGGAACGTCTGATTCAGAGCATGTACAGGACACACGATGTCCTTCAAATACTCCGCCTCCGGATGGTCAAGACAAACCACCTCAACCTCAGTTCCACAGGCACGTGTAGCTCTGATCAATTGCTTCAGAGCCTCCGGAGGCCCTCCGGCCGCCGGAGAAAAACTGTCAATGATGTGCAATAGGTGCATGGAGGCTTGCGTTCATGAACGTGCGCGTTGAGCGTAAAAAACTCGATTTTGTTTTAACTCTTGCCACCCGGATCATCGTTCATTTTCACCCAGGCTGCGCGGCAAGTTCGCCGGTGAACGGGACCACGCCTACTCCGAGCCTGCGAATTCCGCGTAGGCCTCGAGCATTGTCTCGGGAGCCGAGCCGTCGCCCGCAAAAAGCCGATGGAGCGAGCGATGGCTCAGGATGATCGCGATCAGGGAAAGTACCAGTGCCTTTGCACTCGTACAGCGCAGCTCGCCTCGGCTGACCCACGGCTCCAGGTAGCGGGCGATCACCTCGACCAATTGTCCCAGGTGTTTGCGCAGCAGAGGATCGATATCGTCGCCCAGTTCCAGCGTGCTGTATTGCAAAAGCCGTACCAGTTCCTGCCGCTGCATCATTGTGGCTGCAATTAGCCCGAACGTCCGCGTCAATGCAGTCTTGCCGTCGCCGGCCTCCGCAATGCCGGCCAGCAGGTCTCCGCGCAGCTTCACCTGCTGCAGTTCCGCATCCAGCACCGCAACGTAAAGGTCTCGCTTGCGTGGGTAATGCCGGTAAATCGTGACTTCGTTGACTCCGGCGCTCGCGGCAATATCGCGCGTGCTCACGCCGTTATAGCCAAAGTTGGCAAACATACCCGCCGCGCTGGCCAGGATGCGCGCCTCGGCATCGTTCTTTCCGGGATGGTTCACTTTCGCCACGTTCGTCCTGGTAGTTCTAGAGCCCGCGGCAGGGGCCGATGAGGCGGTGGGACGGCTGCCCGAAAATCCCTGGCGCCGGATAATCATTTGCTGAATTCTGTCAGGCAAGGTTCTTGATCGATGGCTCTGAATGAGAACTAAATGGATGGATGAAGCTCTTGCGGAGCGGCTCGCTTTATGCGCGGATCATCGGCAGCCAGTGAGGGAATGGCAGCGCTCGCGAACGCACTGAAGGCCAAGGGCTCCAGGTCGCTCAAGTCCACTTCAACGGCATAACTCTGCATGATGTGTTCCAGGGTAAGCACTACGCGGAAGCAGTTCTTGCTTCGCACCACAATGCCATCAAACCCCGCGAACGCGCCCGACCTGATCCGCACCTTTTGTCCAGCCGTCACAAACGGGTGCGGCTGCGCCGACCGCAGCTTTAGCCCTGTTCGCAAAGAGTCAATCGTCGCATCCGGCAGCGCCGCCGGTTCCCCACCTGTTCCGCCGACAACGGCGAGCGCACCAGGAATCCCCAGCACGCGCGTGCGCTCGTTGCGTGGGATATGGATAAAAAGGTAGCTGGGGAACAGCGGCAGTTCCAGCGTCACTCTTGAACCGTCGGACCACTTCCGTTCCGCGCGGTAAAGGGGCAGGTAGCACTCAATCTGGTGCTGGCTCAGGTGCTGAGCGACGCGCTTTTCGTGCCGCGATGTCGTATATAAGGCGAACCATTTCGACGATGTCATCGCAATGGGGTGAGAGTCCAGGGCAGTGTGTCCTTGCGGCGGCCGATCATGCGTCAAAGGACTTGGCGATGACAAACCCGGCGTAGAGTCACCTTCTCCCTCCGCTGCTCCAGGCCCGATTGCGCACATGGCTTCGCCCTCCTCACTTGGATGAGGTGTTTTCCACAGCCTTCCGGACAGGACAAAAAGTCAACCGGCATGGGGCGCCGTGCACCTGACTCGGAAAAGCAAAGATTCATGCCCCTGCTTTACTGCTCATCGAGACATGAAAGAAGTTGCTTTCATTTGGATCCCGTCGCTTCCAGCGGACTTGATTCAGGGAAACCCGTTTCTCCAAATATAACGTACCGATCCCCCAGTCAAGCGGAAAATCGGTCTCCTATAGCGACTGCATGCATCGCTTGAGTTATCCATGCGTCGACAGGCAAAATGGGCGCGAGCGTGTCTCCTGGCGCCGCGTCACCGTCCGCGCTCTGCCACAAGCTTGACTTGGCCTAGCAAACCCGACTCCGCCGGCTCTCTCGGGCCGAAGAATGCGCCTCCTCGCGGCGGCACAAGTCCGTCCTGCGAAAGGATTTGCTTCCCTAGCGGCGCAAGGCGATCTCCAACGATGCGGTTCGTCCACTCATTGGTCACCGTAATTGCCAGATGGTTCGTACCGGGCCTCAGCCCAGTCGTCACATCCACACGGTAGGGCGGCGCCCATACCATGCCGGCGAGTCTGCCGTTCACCTTGACCTCGGCAAGATCTCGTACCTCTCCGAGATCGAGATAGACGTGCTGGCCCGGTCGAAACCACGAAGCCGGCGCGTGCACGTCCTTGATGTAGGTCGCAGACCCCGAGAAGTACTTCACGCCTGGATCAGCAACTGTGGTCCACGAAATCAACGTAGGCATCTTGATGTTTGCCGGCGCGCCGAGGTTCGGCGGAAACGTAACCGTCCACGGCCCGGCAATTGTGGCCAGCGGGGTTTCGACCGCCGCACCCGCCAACCGCTTTGGCTCCGCGGCACCGTTTCGAATCACGACAAACACCGCCTCACGCTCCGCCAGATCAAGCGCGACCGTCGTAAATCCTGCCTGTTCGACGTATGCCGCAGGCTCGATTCCGGGCCGCCTGTTGCCACTATGGTCCTCGACTCGCGTGGGCACGTCGTACGGATCGACAAGGACCGATTCGATCTCGCCCGTCATCGGCCGCCAGATCGAGACCCCCTTCCGCTCCGCCCGGAACCGCGCCTCAATATGCTCCGGCACATCCGCCTGATTCACGACGAAGTAAATGTCGGCGTCTGCTGTGCGGCGATGGACCCATGCCGGCGGGCTCTCCAGGCTGCCGCTCGATCGAAAATCCGGCCGGTCTCCGAGCCGGTTCAGCACCTCGTCGAGAGCCAGCCCGTCATACGTCATTCCCTTCCCGAAGGCGTGTTGCGTATCCGTCACGCCATCCATGTCGCCCCACAGGTCGGCTGCCATATCGCGCACTTCCCTATCCGCATCGGGATAATGCTTCAGGCTGGGCGAGGATTCAGGCCGTGGTCCGGCGATCGTCGCACCCTCCATCACCATCGCGTGCAGCTTGCTCAAGACTTCCGGCGTCATCTGCGCGGTCGGCGGCAACACGAGCACCCGGTAGGTCATCCCCTCGGGCATCGCCGCGCTTCCCTCCACATGAATCTGTCCATCGGAGGTCACGCTCGTGCGATGCAGCAGAACATCCGTGTTCAGACAGTCGTAGTCGTATCCGTTAGGCGGCGCAGGCTCGATCCCCGCGCCCCAGAACGGCATCGTCGATGGCGCGCCCTCCGGCAAGAGATACGCGATGTCGGTCACCGGGCTTCCCTGCTGCAGCATGAAGCTGACGCGCGCAAAGTACGTCATCACCGGCCCGGCCAGCTCGGCCCACGTAATGTTGCGGTTGATATGCGTGCCCACCATCGTGTTGCCTGGCTTGGTATCCAGGGGCTGCTCCGCCGATGTGTGAAAGACCAGCCGGTTCACGCCCTGCGTAAACCAATAGTCGGCAATCTTCTTGAGCGTGTAGGGCGACTCGTAGCCTCCGCCGGTAAATGACTCCGTCGCCACGATCGGCTTGCCGTACACATGCGCCGACGCCGCCGCTCCCCGCACATCGACGTAGTACATCGACTCCGGATGCAGCGCGCGCACCCAGAACTCGCCCATGGGATCATCGATGAAGCTCTTATTCAACAGCGTGTCCTCGGGAATCTCGAGAGCGACGCCGGACGCCTCGGCGTAGCTGCCCATGTTGAGCTTGCGCAGTTCGCTCTCCATGGTTTCGTAATAGCTTTCCGCGAACAGGTCAGCCAGAGTACGTCGAAAGTCCCACAGGAAGCGGTCGCTCAAATCCGAGCTTTCGACCACGCGGCCCGCCAGAACCGGCAGGTACGGCGTTGGATTGTATCCGCGCCGCTCTTTGAACTGCGCGATCATGTCGCCGGTCCAGTTCTGCATCCCGGCTTCCCAACTGTCCATCGTCATATATTTGAGAGCCGTTCCCGTCAGGTCGCCGAGATTCTGCCGGATCGGATCCATGTAGCCGTGAAAGTAGTCGCGCACATCCCCGGCGCTAAGCTTGTCCACTTCAAGGCCGCTCCCCGCCGGCACAGCCGGGCGATTCATCGCGCCGGTCAACGCATAGCCCATGCGAAGAATGGTCCAATTCCCTGCCGGCGCCTCCCAATGGAGCGTACCGTCGGCATCCATCTCGCCGGTCAAATCCACAATGTCGCCGCGCGCGACCTCCGCCGCTTCAGGAGCGGCAGGCGTGGGCGCCTCATCGTAGCGATCCATCAGGCTGCCGAACGTCCCTTTGTCTTCCCAGCGGTTCACGCGCGCATCTGAGTAGAAGATCGCTTCGGTCAGCGTGTATTGCGGCGCAGGGATCGCCGCGCCTCCGTGAATCACCGCCGCCGGCGAAAGCCCCGCGCCGTCCAGCTCGATGCGAAAGAACTTCGCCGTCACCGCGGGAAACGCAAACGTTCGGATCGCTGCGCCGTGGTAGCCTTGCGGGCCGGGCATTTCGGCGACAGTCGTGAAGTGCGCTCCATCGTCGCTCGCCAGGATGCGCCCTACAGAAATCCCCCTGCGGCAGCCGAGCGAGAGAGCACGCGCGGTGAACGGCTCCTTGAATTCATACTGCAGCCACGCGGGGCTTCCATCCTTCGGCGCTGTTATGACCACCGATGTATTTAGGCTGTCGTCGACAAGCGGCCCTGCATCAATCGGCCCCTCATTCGTCGTCGCCTGCGGGTGCAACGCGGCCATATCGGTTGCGGCAGCCGGCGTGCGGTAGGCGATCACTACCTGGTCGCGGTAGAACTTCGGCGCGCCGGGCCACGCTCCCGCGCTCAAATCGCGCACCGGCCCTTCATTCGACGGCGGCTCGGCAAGCTTGGCATCAAATGTGCGCGGCCCGTCCACGTGCGTCTCGCTCCACACCAGTCTCTTCATTGCTTGTTCGGGCTTCACCCAAGGCCCGCCGGTCTCGCTCCATCCCGGCCCGCTGAAGATCGACATTTCCAGCCCCAGCCGTCGCGCATCTTCGGCCGCGTGCCGTACAGCGTGGTACCACTCCGGCGTGCCGAACTCGATCTTCTTCTCCACCACCTGCCCGCCACCCGCCGCCACATCTACAAGTTGAAAGCCTCCGATGCCGACGCGCTTCATCCACTCGAGATCTTTCGTGATTCCGTCCTCAGTCACATTGCCGTTCGTCCAGTGCCACCACGTGCGCGGCTTAGCCTGATCCGGCGGATTGCGAAATCCTTCCTCCAGCGCGCCCGATTCCATGGGTGCAGGTGCACTCTGCGCCACAGCCAGGGCCGAACCACCGACCACCAGCGCAGCCAGCAGACGCAACACAGTCCATCTCATTCCGCCCATCCTTTTCTCTCCTGGTGTGTGCGAACCCGCGCTGAGCCCGGCCCCCGCGGCTACTCGTCCGGAAGCAGATGCATCTTGAGGAATTGGATATAAATGTCCCAGTCGCTCGGCACCATTCCATGCGGCCCTTCGTGCATGGAATAGGCAAGGTCGTGCAGGATGGGCGCCTTCGGCGCAGGCCACACGTCCGTGTCCAGCGGATCCTTGCCGAGCAGCCTGTACACCGGCCCGGCCGCCACCTCCGCCAGAAACTCGCCCTTGGGATCGGACCAGTAATCCGCGCTGCCGGTCTGCAGCAGCAGCGGGCGCGGCGCAATCAGCGCGACCAGCATATTCGCATCCATCGGCGCCTTATCGGGAAATCCCGCCCACTTCGCGTAGTTCTCCGCGAACTGATACGGATAGCGCGTCGGCGCCGTCAGGTGTGCGATCGTCTCTCCATAGTCGCGATGGCTCAGCGCCGCGCCTCCCTTGCCCGAGCAGCTGGCAATCACCGTGGCGAAACGCTGGTCGCGCGCTCCGGCCCACATCACCGTCTTGCCCAGACGAGACACCCCGTGAATCGCCACGCGCTTGGCATCGATCGTTGGATCTGACTCGAAGTAATCTTCAACGCGGCTCATGCCCCACGCCCAGGCCGCGATCGAACCCCAATCGTCCGGGGCGCGCTGGGTCTCGCCCGCCTTCAAGTACCGTGCGCGGATTCCGTTCGCAAATCCCGACAACGAATCGGGATCCACGTCGCCGTAGTAGAACGTCGCCACGCCAAATCCGGCATCGAGCAGCGGCACCACATCAATCCGCCCGAATCCGCGTCCCTTCGGCGGCATCACTTTTGTATTCGTCCGCGGATCCCAAACCTCCTCCGGCGTGATTCCCGGATCGTCCACCGCATTCTGAATGGCGCCAAAATTGATGGTGAAGAACATCGGCACCGGCTTGTGCGCGCCGGCTGGCAGATAGATGAGCAGGTGAATCTTCGGCCACGTCGGATCCTTTGAAAACGAGATCGTCACCTGCCTGCGAATTGCTTTGCCGTCAAGTGCCGGCGTGCCCTTTTCCGTCACATCGAAGGCCTCATCCGCCGGCCTTCTCGGAGCGCGCCCATACTGCTCAGTCTCGAAGATCTTCACGATCTCCGGCCGCCGCTTCGTCCACCAGGTCTTCGCGTCCTTCACCTTCTTCCCGTTGTTCAGCGTGAGCGGATCGGGCAGCGTGTACTCACCCACTTTGGCCTCGTCGTAGTTCACAGGGATGCCCGCCACCACGCTGGGTGGAGATGATGGTGCTCGCGGCGTCGCGGGCTGTGCAGCAGGGGTTGCAGGAGCCGTCGGAGCTTGCGCCAGCAGGGCCGCCGCGGCACAGGAAAGGATCAACGAAATCAACGGGTATCTGAGTGACACAGCATTGTCTCCAGCAGAAGATCGCTGTCGCCGCGAATGGCTAATGAAACAAATTGCAGTCTGAAAAGTAGAGTCAACGCGAAGCTGCTGTCAAGCCGCGCCCGAATCGATCGCGTTTTCTCCTGTTCCGCGTCCGGTTATGCCAATGCCAATCGACGTGAAAAATCATCCCACCAACCCGCGTGCGCGTTAGAAGATTGTTCCACGATTCCAGTTGTTCCTCATCCACGGCCTCATGCGATGTCCGAAATGACGAAACGTTCATTCCCTGCCCATGGATCGCCACCCGATTAATCTCCGCATGGTCCGCGCGAACCCTCGGAGCCAACGGGGTTCAAGATTGTTGGCCGTATTGCTGCTTCGAAGAGCTATACTTCTTCTATTCCTGCGAGGCCATTCTTGATTCGGACTCGATTAGATTTAATTCCTCCCCCCACAGAAGCACGATTTTCCATGAAACCCTTGCGCCTGCGTTTACGTCGATAAAACGCAGGAAACGGGCCTTGACGCGTGCCGTTCTTTTGAATGCCGGCTGAGCAACTTCCTCTAGCTGGCGGTGTTTCATTCGGCGTATTACAACGCAAACCCTCCCCCCGGTGTACCGGCACAACCGCGCAGTGCGTAGTCCTTTGTCCATGAGGCGTCAAAACGCGGCACAAAGTCCGCGGACATGACTGCGGCAAATGGAGAATGATCTGTCTTGAGATCGCAACTGGATCGCTCATGAAGCCGTATGTCGCCATCACGTCTGCCTTGGTCTGCGTACTCGCCGCTTCGGTGGCTTCCGCGCAAACCGAGCGAGCCCTGCTGATCGGCATCAACTTGTACCAGCCGCCGGGCACAACGGCGGATCATCCAGCGGGCTGCATCTATGGCCGCTGCGAATTGGGCGCCTTCCAGAATCTCGATGGTTCGGTCAACGATGCCGAGGCCATGGCCGACCTGCTCACGAGTCCCAAGTTCGGCTTCCCGGCCAGGAACGTTGCCCTTCTCACCAATCCTGCAGCGCCTCATCCGGGCCCTGGCATCGTCGTGCTTCCCGCCTCCGACACCACGCGCGACGGCATTCTCGCCGCCATGAAGAAATATCTTGTGGACGAGGCGCAGAAGGGCGACACCGTGGTTTTTTATGACGCCAGTCACGGCTCGCTGCGCGTCAACAGCAAGGGCAACAAGCTGACCGTTCTGGTCAATGGCGAGTACGTCCATGCCGACACTACGCTGGTTCCGTCCGACGCCTACAAAGGCGGCTATGACGTTCGCGATCGCGAGATGACGCGCATTTTCAGCGCCGCCCTCGACAAAGGCGTCCACCTCACCGTGATCTTCGATAGCTGCCACTCCGGCGGCATCAGCCGTGGCATCGGGCCCTTGTATCGCGAACGCGAACTGGCATTCGATCCGCGCGACATCGATCAAGCGCCGGACACATTGCCCAACGGCCAGCCGGTTCTCGCACCGACAGAGCGCCCCGACAATCCCGCTCTGGTTTTATCAGCCGCGCAGCAGGATCAAACCGCAAAGGAGATGCCGACCGGCGACGCCAACGCTGAGCCGCACGGCGCATTCACCGCCGCCCTGCTTCAGGCTTTGCAGGCTCTGCCCGCCGACACGCCTGCCTCTGTCGTCTATCAGCGCGTAAAGGCTGTTCTGGCAGGCGGCAACGTGCCCGATCAGGATCCCGACCTGGACGCCTCCGCGGTGCGCCGTGAAGAGCCGCTCTTCGGCGGCGCCGCAACGAAGTCCGGCAAGGTTCGCGCCGCTGCGCTCGGCACCGGCGATGACGGCACCATCTCGCTCGACATCGGTAGCGCTGCAGGATTCGGCAAAAACAGCGAATTTACGGCCACCATTCCCAATAGCTCGGGCCAGAAGGTCGTCCTGCGCATCACCAATCTCAACGGGTTGGCGCGTTCTTCGGCTCAAGTTGTCAGTCCCGCGGGCGCAAAGGTTGCACCCGGCGACATTTTCGAGCTGACCAAATGGATTCCCGCCGACAACTCGCCGTTACTCGTTTGGATGTGGCCCTCGAATCTCACCGAAGAACAGATTGACGCCGCGGCGGCGCAGGCGCAGGCATCAGGCGCAGCGCTGGTCTCCGATCCCGCCGAACAGCAATGGACTCACGTCCTCAGTTGGGACGGCTCCCATTGGACGCTGCAGCAGGCAGGCTCGACGGCGCAGATCGATCTCGGCGCGCCGCTCACTGCAGATGCGATTAGGAAGAACCTCCCGGCCGGGGCGAAGCTCTGGGTCAATTTGCCGCCGTCACAGGCGCTGGCTGCGAAACTCAAGCCTTCGGGTGCTGAAAGCGCCGTTCAGGCCGCCGGCAATCTCTCGCTTGCGCAATACGCGCTCACCGGCGTCGTCACGGCCGATGGCCCCGCATACGCCTGGTACCACAAGAGCGAGCTTGCTGCGGGTCCGCCTTCTCCGAGTGCGACCCCGCATAGCCCGGGTTGCTCCGCTACATCACCCTACCCTGTGCGCACGGATTGGGTTCGGGTAAGCGATGCCTCTGCCATCGATGCCGCAAGCGCCAAGCTGAACAACTACGCATCGCTGCTTGCCAAGGTGCACGGCTGGCTTGAGTTGGCCAACAGCCCCGCTGACGCCTCCACCGATGAGTACTATTCCCTCACCCTTCTTCCGTCGGGCGCCAGTGTGCCGCTCGCAGCTGACCAGACCACGCACCAGGGCGATCTGCTGAAGCTGGCACTCGCATCCGAGGACCGCGTCATCGACCGCCGCTGGGTGTATGTGCTCGACATCGACTGCCATGGCCAGGGATCTGTTCTTTATCCGCGCGACTACGCGGAGAATCAGTTCCCCAACGATTCCGACAACGGCCACCAGTTCGTTCTTCCCGGCGCGCCGGTCCTGCGTATCGGTCCGCCGTATGGCGTGGATACGCTCATACTCCTCAGCACGGAGCAGCCTCTCGCAGATCCCTATGTGCTGAATTTTGAGGGCGTGGCATCGCGGGGTACGCGCGGCGTGTCATCGCCGCTCGAGAAACTCCTGAATCAAACCAGCGGAGGAACTCGCGGATTTTCGGGCGAGGTCCCCACCAATTGGGGTATCGGTCTCCTGACCGTTCACAGCGCTCCCAGGAGCGAGCCCAATTAGGCTTCAACGATTTTCTGGTTTCATGAATTGGGTCCACGAATCAGTTGTTCAGCCGGCGGCGCAATGAACCACTCCGGCAACAGATGGAGGTAGTACGATGTCCGTTTCTCGACGTGCTTTTATGGCCGACGCTTCAGCGCTCGGCATGATCGCCACGCTTCTTCCCCAGCTCGCCGCCGGACAAACGCAGCCGTCGGGGGCAGCTTCCGCCGACGATTTGCCTCACGACTCGTATAGCTTCTGGAACGGATTCTATGACTCCGTTAACCCCTACAGTCCGGACTACGGCAACAAATCGGCTTCGCGCGGCCCGACGGATCAGCTACCCGATCCCAAGGCCCAGACGCAGTATTTGCATTACAACGCGGAGAAGCGGCACATCCGCTATGCCACCGACATCCAGAAAGAAGAGTTGCTCGATCACGATGGCGACGTCTCCGTGAGCATCGCGCTGGCTCAGTACCGGCCGGGAGCGGGTGAAGCCAATATCAAGGCCTCGCAATTGCGCGTCGATGCCACGCAAATTCATCCGCTCATCAACATTGCTGCTCCACTTGCATGGGCAGCTATTGCATCCATCTCCCCCAACACCGCGGGCAAAATCTCCCTCGACGCCATGGGCTTCCGGTCGGTCCAGGCAACGCAGGGCACCAGCAAGATCCTGCTGACTAAGGGAACCGGGAAAATGTCGGTCAACGTGTCGAAGGCTGCCCAGCAATCGATGTTCATCAAGGCTCTGAACCTGATGATCGAGGCCGGAAAGGCGGCCGCTCCCCTTGTCAGCCTCCCTGCCATCAGCGTGCCTGCTCTCAGCACGTTTACTGAGGCCCTTAGCTACTGGGAAGATCGCACCAGGTTCATCATGGCCGGCAACCTGATCACCGCCGTGGCAACGCAACAGGCGCTGGACGCGCCCGACCGCGAGCCGCAATATATCGGGCTGGTTGCCGGCGACTACCTGATGATCCCGCAGAGGCACGTCGACGAGCTGGCCAAAGCGCTGCCCAATCTCGATCTCGTGCAGGGTTACCTGGTGGCCAAGGATGCAGATCCGAACCTTCCCCTTGCGGAGCGCGCGGAAACTGCGCTTCCGGGCGTCACCTATGCCTCAATGCGAATCGGCGTCGCGGCAGTGCCCGCCTCATGTTCCGGCTCGGGCGGGTCGTCCGGCGGGCTCGGCGGGCTGCTCGGAGGGTCTGCCCCTTCGTCTTCGGGGTCTTCCGGGGGGTCGGGCTCGAAGAAGGGCGGGCCATCGAAAAGCAAGTAAATTTGGCGACGAACAACTTGATACGCAGGTATGCTAGGGTCAATTCGTAGGTCCTGGAAATTGCGCCGCCGGGTGGGGCCGGCGGCGGCTACACACGGTTAATCGATGGGGGTCGAGATGAGCCGTTCGGCGAAGAATCTTGTCATAGTTTCGTTGGGCATCGGGGCGCTGATGGCAGCGCCCGCCGGCGCCCAGAATTTTGGTGCAGCCAAGGAGAAAGTCACTCTCCAGCGCAAGCTTCCGGCGCTCATCCGTCTGCCCGGAGACTCAATCAAGGTTGTCGTGACCTCGGGCGGCGATGACGGCGCCCTCCCCTACGATTTCCAGGCGCTTCTCGAAACCGAGCTGCTCAAGGACAATCCCAACCTTCGCGAGGATGAAAAACCCAACGCGATCATCACCTGCCGCATAACCGAATATGCTCAACCGCACCAGATCGTGACGCGGGCGCCGGCGGTTGCCCTTACCAAGAACAGCCCGAAAACGCAGGAATTTCAGCGCATCTCCGGCAAACTGACCGTCTCGTTCCAGGCGAAAACGGGCAATGGCGAAACCCTGATTTCCGACAACGTTACTTCAAACTACGATGAGCAGTTCGATAGCTCGGGAATCTCCACGTCCCACGGCGTCATGGGGTCGCTGAGTGGCTCGTGGAACCGTTTGAAAGGCCAGAAAACTGAGGACAACACTGCCCCCACCCTTGCCGATGTGCGCTCGCGCCTGATCCTCGATGCGGTGCAGCAGATCGCAGAGCATATCGTCAACACGGATGAAAGCGTGGCTGTCTTCCTCGCGAAAAAGGAGGGTCCGCTCGACGAGGGCGACAAAGCTGCCCAGACGGGACTGTGGGAGCGAGCGCTGGAAACCTTCGAGACCGCGCCGGCATTTCCCAAACCGGAGGAAGACGCCTACCGGCTCTACGATATCGGCGTAGCCTACGAGGCGCTCGCGTATCAGGCCGAAGACGAGAAAGCGGCCATGAAATATCTCGACCAGGCCGCCATCAATTACGGCAAGGCCATCGACGCCAAGCCTGACGAGAAGTACTTCCTCGCGCCGCAGAAGCGCATCGAAACCGCCATCGCCCACTACAAGGAACTGAACCGGGAACACGAGGAGGCGGCGCGCGCCAAGGCTGAAGCGGAGACCGCAGCAAACAATCCGCCTGCAGGCAATTCAGCCAAGGGCCTCACCAATGCGCAGGTCATCGCCATGGTCAAGGCCGGCATGGACGAGGCCATAGTAATCCAGGCCATTCGCGGGGCCGACGCAATCAACTTCGACCTCACGCCTGGCGGGCAGAAGACGCTCACCAGTAACGGGGTCAGCCCGCACCTCCTCGCCGAGATGAAGACGCAGGCCGCAAAAAAGCCGCCGGTGCCTGTACACAAAGGGCTGAACAACACGCAGGTGATCGCCATGGTCAAGTCCGGAATGGATGACGGCATCATCATCCAGGCGATCAACGGCGCCAATGCCATCGACTTCGACCTGACTCCCGCGGGCCAGCAAACACTCGCCAGCAGCGGTGTGAGCGCGCGCGTGCTGGCTGCAATGAAGGCTCGATCTACCAGGAAGCCGGCAACTGCCGGCGGTCACGTAGCCCAGAGATGACCCTCCGCATTCGTCCTGTCGCCGTTATTCTTGCGCTGCTCGCGGCAACGCTGTTCGCGCATCCTCGTGCCGTGGCGCAGGGAATCCGATGCGGCGCCGGGCAGGACCTGGTGGTTCAAGCCCTGGAGCGGATCACTCCGCAGAGCGGCAACGACGCCTTTCAAGATGCTTTAGAGCTTCTCAAGCACGCCGTTTCAGAGTGTCCCGAGCTTGGAGACGCCTGGTACTACCGCAGCCTCGTCGAGAAGCGCCTCGGCCACGAAGCCCTTGCCAATTACTCGCTCGACAAGGCGCGCTTCAACGGCTCAGAAGCGCTCAATGATGGCCTCAATCCGCTGGTGCTCTCCACGCCGGCCTCGCGCGGCTTTGAAACCGATCAGGGCACGACGCCTGCGCCCGCCGCGCCACCCGTGCGTCCCGGCCCGGTGCAGCAGAAGTGGGCTCTTGTTGTCGGCATCGGCCAGTTCACCGACACTCAGATTCCTCATCTCAACTACACCACCGCCGACGCCAACGCAATGGCCGACGCGCTCAAGGACCCCAACATCGGCGGATTTCCCGCGGATAACGTTCACCTGCTCACCGACGATCAGGCCACTACGAAGAACATCAAGGAACAGCTCAACTGGATTGCACGCCACGCCCAACCCAACGATCTCGTCGTGATTTACCTGGCCACGCACGGCACGCCGCGCAGCGCCGACTCCGCCGGTGGCGCCAACTACATCGTCACCTATGACACCGTGGTCTACTCCGGCGGAAACCTCGACCAGGACGCGCTCTACGCCACGGCATATCCCATGGTCGAGCTGGCCAACGCCGTAGCCACGCGCATGAAGGCCTTGCGCACCGCCGTCTTTCTCGACACTTGCTACAGTGGCGGCGCTGCGCGCGGCGCCGCTCAATCCGGCCAGCCCCTTGCCGACAGCGCTCCCTCCGGCGCCATGCTCACGCACATGACTGACGGAACGGGCCGCATCGTCATGGCTGCCAGCGAGGTCAACGAAGAATCGCTCGAGAGCAGCCAGCTCCACCATGGTTACTTCACCTACTATCTGCTGCAGGCCCTCAAAAGCGGCAAGGGCGAAACACCTTTGAGCCAGGTCTACGACTCAGTCTCGAAGCAAGTCTCGCAAACCGTTTCCGCACAGGGAATGCACCAGCATCCCATCATGAACCGCAGCTCCGCGGATGCAGACTTTGCCTTCCGATCGCCCGCTGCGGCGACAGCCTACGCCAAGCCCTGATAAGCGGGCCTTCGCCAACCCATTGCAGCCCCAGGTTCCTTGGCTCCAGCGTCAGGAACGATGCGTTGAAATCTTCCTCTCGCGGCGGTTATCAGCAAAGCAACCGCTTCGCCACCTTCACGTACAGCTCCACCGCCTCCAGCAGCTCCTTTTTCGCCAGCCGCTCGTTCGGCGTGTGCGCCACGTGAATGTTGCCCGGGCCCAACAGCAGCGGCTCGCCCCAATTGCTCAACTGCGGAATGTCGGTCGTGAATTTTGCCACCATGGTCGGCAATCCCTCGGGCGCGCGCAGGCGCACAAACGGAATCTCCAGCGTGAAGTCGACCTCCGCCAATCCCTCTGCCGCTTTGAGCAGCGCGGCCTTCACCTGCGCCGAGTCGCCCACCAGGCGAACCAGCACCTGCGCCTCGGCCTTGTCCGCGATCACGTTCGGCGCGTGCCCGCCGTGGATCTGCCCAATGTTGAGCGTGCTTGGCCCTGCGTCCTCGGTCACCGGCAACTCCAGCTTAAGCAGCTTCGCCAGCACCTCGACCAGCTTGTGCACCGCGCTGTCGCCGAGTTCCGGATACGCCGAGTGCGCCATCTTGCCCGTGGAGCGGAACACCACGCGCAGCGCGCCCTTCGAGGCCAGCGCCACCTTGTTATCCGTGGGCTCGCCGTTGATCAGAAAGCGGCTGCCCTTCGGCCTCAGATTCGCTGCCTTGGCGCCCGCCGAATCCCGCTCCTCGCCGGATACAAACAACAAACCAATCCGCAGCCCTGCCGCGCGCAGCACCTCTGCCGCCGCCACCTGCGCCGCAATGATTCCCTTCGCGTCTGACACGCCACGCCCATGCATGAACTCCGCGTCTTCGCTGAATGGAATGTGCGGCGGAACTGTGTCCATGTGCGTTGAAAAAACCAGGTCCGGTGTCTGCTCCCGCACGCCGCCATACACATTCCAACGCGGCCCCGCGCTTGCGCTTTCTGCCGGCTGCGCCACCGGCGTCTTTTCCACCTCCCAACCTCGGCCCGCAAGAAACTCCGCGAGAAAATCGCCCACAGCGCCCTCGTGGTAGGTTGTCGATTCGATCTCGCATAGCTGGCGTGTCAGCCCAACCGGGTCTAGAGGAACCGAATTCGAGCGATCGTTCATGATGCTGCCAGAATACCGTAGCGGCCGTAGCTGGCACGCCGCCGCCACCCACTCCGTTCCGGCCGAGCGCTGCTGCCTTGTGCCTGGCCGGGACGGCCATCCATCGCATCTTGCACGATCCGTTCCGCTTTTTCCACGGAATGCTTTTTGAAGCCGCTCATCTGCAGTTCCACGCGCACAATTCATTCACCGTTTGAGCGTAAAATCAGAAGTGAAATGATTTCCGCCAACGTCAATAGTCCTGAGGAATTGCTGCCATGACCCAGGTCGGCGACGCCGCTCTCGACGCCATGCACACCTCGGCCACGGAAATCTTTACTGGCGCGCTGAAGGCGTGTAACATCGCCTCCGCCTTCGACCGCCGGCTGCGCTTCGAGGACCACGCGCTGCTCCGCCTTATGCCTGACGGCAGCGGCCCTGCCGCCATCGATCTCTCCGCCTTTAGACGCATCTTCGTCATCGCCCTTGGCAAAGCTGCCAGCCCCATGCTCCAGATCCTGCTCGAGCGTATGAAGCGCCGCAAGGGCCTGCGCGGAATCTGTTGTTCCAACCAGTTGCCCACGGCGCGCAACTGGCGTTTTCGTTACTTCGAGGGCGGACATCCCCTCCCCAACGAAGACTCCTTCGCCGCTGCCCGCGCCGCGCTCGCCCTGTTGCGCAAGGCAAAGAAAGACACTCTCGTGTTCTTCCTCATCTCCGGCGGTGGCTCAGCCTTGTTCGACCTGCCTCTCGACCCGCACATCACGCTTGAAGACACCATCGCCTTCCACCAGTTGCTGCTCGCATCGGGCGCGCCCATCAACGAAATCAACACCCTCCGCAAGCATTTCTCCGCAGTAAAGGGAGGCCGTTTGGCCATGGCCGCGCCGGAATCGCTCAAAGTGAGCCTCCTGCTGCCCGACGTTCCCCTGCGCTCGCTCGACGCGCTTTCCTCGGGCCCCACGACGCCCGACCATTCAACGGTGGCCGACGTGCGCGAGTTGATGCAGAAGTACGATCTCGGCCCTCGAATGCCCGTGTCCATCCGCGAGTTCTTTGAGCGGGCCGACCTGCCCGAGTCGCCCGGCAACAAAGGCTGGCGCCCCTCGTTTCTGCCCAGGCTGCCGTGGGCCGACGCCGCGCGGCCCCGCCGCATGACCTCGGCAGACAGCATGAGCGGCGAAGACGAGGCTTTTCGCGATTCCGTTTTCGAAATCCTCCTCTCCAGCCACGACCTGGTCGAGAATGCCCGCGCGCTGGCGCGCGAAGCCGGCTATCACGTGATGGTCGACAACAGTTGCGACGACTGGGACTACGCCGATGCGGCGCGCTACCTGCTGGAGCGCTTCGACACCTTCCGCGTCAAGCACGATCGCTTCTGTCTCATCTCCGTCGGCGAGGTCACAGTCACTCTTACCCGCACACCCGGCGCCGGCGGGCGCAACCAGCAGTTCGCTCTGGCCTGCGCGCTCGAACTCGCCAACCATCCCGGCGAGTCTCTCACCGTGTTCAGCGCAGGCTCCGACGGCATCGACGGCAACACGCAATCGGCCGGAGCCATCGCCGATCCCACCACCGTTGCCCGCGCCCGCACCTTCGGCTTCGATCCCGAGCGATCGCTGGCCGAGTTCAATGCCTGTCCTCTCTTTACCGCAATCGGCGATTCCGTCGTCACCGGCCCCACCGGCCACAACCTTCGCGACCTGCGCCTCTTGATCTCTGAAAGATCCTGACCCGCCTCGTGCCCCGGGGCGCAGAAAAACCCGGTGGAAAATCGAATTGTTTTTCTCCTTGCAGTCCGTTCCGCTGCATTAGGATTGGTTCGTGGCTCGAAGACCAAAACGCAAGACAACCGTCAAACTCCCCGACATTCGCGCTGTTGCCGCCGTGGCCAAGGTTTCCATCGCCACGGTCTCAAGAGCCATGAACGGCTCACCGCTGGTCAGCGAGCGCCTCAGCAAACGAGTCTGGCAGGCGATCAAGCAGCTCAACTATCTGCCCAACACCCATGCGCGCACGCTGGTTTCGGGCCGCAGCCGCCTCCTCGGCATCATTGTCGAAACCATCACCAACCCTTTCTTCCCTGAGCTGATCCAGAGCTTCGAAGAAATCGCCGTCTCCCGTGGCTACGAGATTCTTGTCAGCTCCACCAATAGCGATCCCGAGGTGCTTGCCATGTGTGCGCGGCGCATGCTGGAGCGCAAAGTCGACGGCGTCGCCGTAATGACCTTCGGCGAGGAAGAGCCCGTCCTCGATCAGCTCACGCACCGCGGCGTGCCCATCGTGCTCGCCGAATTCAAGCTCGACGACCCCAAGGCCAGCACCATTCTGCTCGACTACTCCACCGGCATTAACGCGGCCGTTCGCCACCTTGCCGAGCTCGGCCACCGTGCCATTGCCTTTCTGGCCGGCCCGCACAGCCTGCACTCGGCCATCACGCGCGAGAACGACTTCCGCGCCGCCATGCAATCCGCCGGCTTGCCGCTGCAAAAGAAATGGGTCATCGAGTGCGATCACACGCTGAAGGGAGGCGTTGCGGGCTTCGAGCAGTTGAACAAGCTCGCCGCGCGTCCCACTGCCCTCGTCTGTTCCAACGACATGACCGCCATCGGCGTTCTCCGCGCGGCCTATTTGGCAGGCCTCCGCGTGCCCCACGATCTCTCCGTAGTCGGCCTTGACGACATCGATTTCGCCGAATTCACGCTGCCCCCGCTCACCAGCATCCGCCTCTCGCGTGCGGATCTTGCCCGCGCGGCCTTCAATGCCCTTCACGCCCAGATCGAGGACGGCGCGAATCCCAGGCTGCAGCGCGAGTTCCTCGTCTCTACCAGCCTTGTGGTCCGCGGCTCCACGGCCGCCCCTCGGCAGCAGGCCTCGTGAATCCCAATCTTTATCCGGCGCGTCCAATGATTGCAATGGAATGACACGCCGCTTGCAATTCGGCGGCGCCCTTCACGGTATGCTGTTCGGAACAGATCGCGACTCTCCCCGGAGGCTCCATGACGACTGCCTATCTCAACCGCATCGCCACGGCGGTCCCTCCACACGACATGCACCCGGCGTTCATCGAGTTTGCCCACTCCATGCTGCCTGAGGGCACGCCCAGGAATCTCTTTCGCCGCATGATTCGTCTTGCGGCGATCGACCATCGATTCTCCTTCCTCAAGCCGATCGTTACCGACGATGGCACTTTGCGCGACGCCGACGCTCTTTTCGTGCGCGGAAGCTTTCCCTCCACGGCGCGCCGCATGCAGGCCTTCGAGCAGTTCGCGCCGCAACTTGCGCGCTGCGCCCTGGCCAAGCTGGGCCTCACGGAAGAGGAGCGAGAAGGCATCACCCACGTCATCGTCACCTGCTGCACCGGCCTCTACGCGCCCGGCCTCGACTGCGAAGTGGTCGAATCGCTCAAACTCAACCCCTCCGTCGAGCGCACCTTCATCGGCTTCATGGGCTGCTACGCCGCCATCAACGCCCTCAAGGTCGCGCGCCACATCGTTCGCTCCGAGCCTGGCGCACGGGTCCTGCTGCTCAGCCTCGAGCTCTGCTCGCTGCACATGCAGGAAACACAGGATCTCGAGCAGTTGCTCGCTTTCCTGGTCTTCGCCGATGGCTGTGCCGCTTATCTGGTCAGCGCGAAGCCGGCCGGCTTCGCGCTTGACGGCTTTCTCGCCGTAAACCTCTCCGGCACCAATCACCTCATCACCTGGCGCATCGGTGAGCAGGGCTTCGATATGCATCTTTCCGGCCAGGTTCCGGGCCAGTTGCGTCAGGCACTCGCCGAGGCGGGCAGCCGGATCACGCACGGTAACGCGCTCTCCTCCATCGATCTCTGGGCAGTCCATCCCGGTGGCCGCACCATCCTCGACGCCGCCGAGCAGGGTCTCGCGCTCTCTCCTGAGTCGCTGGCCGACTCGCGCAACATCCTGCTTAACTGCGGCAACATGTCGTCGGCGTCGGTGATGTTTGTCCTGCAGCGGCTGATGCAGCGCGCCCGTCCCGGACAACTCGGCTGCGCCATGTCGTTCGGGCCGGGCGTCACCGCGGAGACCATGATGTTTCATGCCGTCTGAGGCGATCGATTTCCGCCGGCGTGCCGAGCTCACCGAAATGATCGATGAGCCGTGCACCCGCGAGGAACTCCGCGCCTGCCTGCGCGATCTTGAGCGCCTCAATCGCTGGTTCCTTGGCTACCGGCCCATTCTCCAGTGGCTCGACACTGCCGCGTCCCCTCGCACAGCCGAGCCGCTCCACATCCTCGACGTAGGCTGCGGCTACGGCGACACGATGCGCCGGATCGAGCGCTGGGCCCGCGCGCGCGGCATGGCTGTCGAACTCACCGGCCTCGACATCAACCCCGACGCCGTCGCCATCGCGGCCGAAGCCACACCTCCCGCAAGCGCGATCCGCTGGGTAGCGTCCGACGTCTTCGCTCAACAGCCGGACAAGCCCGTTCACTTCGTCATCAGTTCGCTCTTCACCCACCACCTCATCGAGAGCGACGTCATCCGCTTCATCGAGTGGATGGAGCGCCACGCGACGATCGGCTGGTTCATCAACGATCTCTCCCGCACCGCGATCCCCTATCATCTGCTTCGCATGTTTTCGAAACTTGCGCGCCTCCATCCCTTCGTGCAAAACGACGGCCCTGTCTCCATCGCGCGCGCCTTCGTGCGCGAAGACTGGCAGCGCATGTGCACCGCCGCAGGCCTCGATCTCCGCTCGGTCGCCATACAACCGTTCAGGCCTGCGCGCCTGTGTGTCAGCCGGAGAAAGTCGCCATGACCGCTCCCCCTCGCAGCGTCGAACACCTTGTCATCGGCGGCGGTCCCGCCGGTGCCATGGTTGCACTTCGCCTCGCTGCCGCGGGCCGCAGCGTGACACTGCTCGAGAAAGAGCCCGGCCCGCACGACAAAGTTTGTGGCGAGTTTCTCAGCCGCGAAGCCGTCGACTACCTTCAACAAGCCGGCATCTCGCCGCTCGACCTCGGCGCTACCACCATCGGCAACGTCCGCCTCTCCGCTGGAAACAAAATTGTCGAAGCGCCGCTTCCATTTCATGCGCTCTCGCTTTCGCGCCGCGTCCTCGACGCGCATCTGCTCGCCTGCGCGGAAGAAAAAGGCTGCCGCATCATGCGCGGTTTCAGCGCCGAGTCGCTCACGCCTGAAAGCAACGGGTGGCGCGTCACTCTCAGCAACGGCCGCTTCATCCGCGCCTCCACCGTTTTTCTCGCCACCGGCAAGCACGACTTACGTGGCTTCCCGCGCACCCACGCCCGGCAATCCAACCTCGTCGGATTCAAAATGCATTGGCAGCTCGCGCCGGCACAGGTTGCCGCGCTCCGTGACTCGATGGACCTCTATCTCTTTACCGGCGGGTATGGCGGCCTGTCGCTGATTGAAGACTCGATCGCCAACCTCTGCTTCGTTGTCCGCCGCTCGGCGTTGCGCTCTGTCGGCGGCTGGCCACAGTTGCTAGCATCCATCCTCCGCCGCAACCGCCACCTTCACCAACTGCTCGATGGCGCAACGCCACTCTGGCCGCGCCCGCTCGCCATCTCGCCCATTCCTTACGGCTACCTCGCTGGGGAATCGGGCGGCCTCTGGTGTGTCGGCGACCAGGCTGCAGTCATCCCTTCCTTCACCGGCGACGGCATCTCCATTGCTCTCCACAGCGCCGCCCTCGCCGCACAAATGTTCCTCTCCGGCTCGAGCGCCGCGGACTATACCCGTACCCTCCGCCAGCAACTCACTCACTCCATGACCCTCTCCACATGGCTCTCACGCGCAGCGGTCACGCACGGCGGCCGCACCGCCGCGCTGGCGGCTCTCACGCTCGCACCGGGCGTCATGCGCTGGGTTGCCGCGTCCACGCGCATCCCGCAATCGTCGCTTGTTCCTGGTGGAGCTTCGCTTCACGGCGCGGGCCCTGCTGTACGGCAAAGCGCGTGATGCGCTCCGGCCGGACCTATTGCGTCGCCATCGCGCTTTCCGTCTCGAGCGCGTTGGCTTCGCGCCAGGCAGTGATCTGCGCGTGCGTCGCGTCGGCCGCCTCGCGCCGGTGCGGATAAATCTGCGGCTCACCGAACCACAACTGCGCTGAGAAGCCCTCGACGCCCAGCACCTTCCAAAGATGCGCGATAAAGGCTGCGTCGCCGTACCAGCACAGCTCCCGCTCCTCCACATCGCCGTCGATCACATAGCGAACCGCGGCTGGTGTGATGGGCGAGCCTGCCCTCGTCGCAGGATCGATGAGCCGCGAATGGAACCTGAGCACCTGCGCACCATCCGTGCTCGTGCCCTCGGGGAAAAGCAGCACCGGCACCGGAAGTTCCAACCGCTCGGTCATTACTTCGGCAACCGCTGTCGCGCTCGCCATGCTCGACCGGTCGAGAAAGATCGTTCCGCCCGTCCGCGCCGCCTTGCCGAAGAACGGCCAGCCGACGATTTCCATTTTGGCCACAAAAAAGCACGGCATCACCGCGCTGATGATGACGATGTCGAGGTAGCTCAGGTGATTTGCCACGACCAGGCCGCATGAAGGCGGCTCGCCTTCAACCTCGGATCCGATGTCCAGCGCCTTCAGGATCGATCGTGCCGACGACTGCAGCCATAGCGCACGCCGCTCCAGCGTCATGGGCCCGCGCAAACGTCGCAGCCAGTAGCGCAGAACGCAGAATGCCAGAACGAATGCCAGCGCCACAGCGCGCCGGATGCGCCGCAGTGTCACGGCGTCAATGGCGCGAGAAAACGGTGGCGCGCCGCCGGAGAAAGCAACTCCAGGTCAAGAAGCGTCAGAAAGTCGATGGTGCGGAACTCGCGGTCCCATGCCGGCGCTGCTGCGATGCGCGCGCCAATGGCAAGGTAGGTTTTCAGCAGCTTGGGAACCTTCACCGCGGGGGAAACGCGCGCCGGATCGGAACTCTCCCGCGCAAATCGATCGTTCTGGCAGGCGGACTGCTGTGCGTCCATGCTCTGCAGCTCTTTTGGGCACGCATACGCTTCGGCCGGCGTCGTCTCAAACTCCGCGGGAACCCTGAAATTCTCAAGCTGGCGATACATCTGCCAACCCTCAGCCGGGTCATTGGAGTTCAAAGAAGAGCAACCGAGCAAATAACGAAGCCCCATGCTGGTAGCATACTTCGCAATTCCTCTCCACAGCAACATAAGCACTTCCGGCGTACGGTGCTCGCGGTCAATCGATGCGCGCCCCAGCTCGAGTATTCCCGGCCGCAGCGGCTCATACGGCTTGAGGTTGAACTCCTGCTCGGAGTAGTAGCCGGCGTTGCGCACCGCCGTTTCGCCCGATTGCATGCGATACGTTCCCACCACGCGGCGACTCACTTTGTCCTCGACGATCAGGTGGTCGCAGATCGAGTCGAAGCGATCGGTGTCGAGGCCCGTCTCGTATGAGCTCTCCAGCCCTTCGCCCAGCTCGATATTGAATACCCTGAACCGCAGCCGGCAAGCAGCCTCGCGGTCTTGCCGTGTTTCGGCAAGCCGCAGCCGGTAGCGGCCCACATCGGCATGAATGCGCGCGGCCCGCGCCGGCGCTTGCTTGAATGGGATGCCAGCCGGCAGCGAAATCTCCACCAACGAGCCGCCGTCCAGAGCCAACTTCATGGGAACCTTTGGACGAATATGTGAAACCACGCGTCCAGTATCCCGGCAAGTCTGTAAACGCACGGTCAAACTCCCGCAAAAACCGCGCAAAAATCCTGCTCACATATTGATCAACTCGTTACACACTCGATTCCCAGCCGGCGCTTATTTCCCCGGTGGCGTGCACACGCCAAACAAACGGCCGAAGCGCGCCTGCAATTTTCGCAGGTTCGCTCCGGCCGGAATTCCCCTTACAGTGTTTTCTGTTGACTTGTATTAACGCACTCTTCCGCTGAACGCGGCGCCGGCGCGCATCGCCATCATGGGCCCGCGCGCTGCATAGCCGCCGGCAGCAAATCCGCGTCCGGCATATCCGTACCCATAGGCCCGCACTGCGGGCGCATAGGGTCGCGCCACATATGGCCTCGCAATCGGTCCTCTCACGTATGGTCTTGGCCCGTACGCCCAGGCCGCTCGCGGCCCGACGACCACTCCGCCATACGCCACGACGGGCGGAAACGGCGCAAAGTAGGGCATAACCACCGGCGCGGGATACGCCACCGGCGGCGCATAAGCCATCGCCGGAGGCGCAGGCTGCTCAGCCGGAGCTTCAGGCTGCTCGGGCGCATACGCGTTTTCCGGTCCCTGGTCGGGCGCCTCGGTGGGCGGCGATGGCTCGGGCGCGTACGACTGAGGCCCGCGTTGGTATAGCCCGTACGGATCGCGCTGCGGACCCGGAACCACCGGCACCTCGATGTCGTCCATCACGCGCAATGTCATCGTGGTCTCTGACTTCAGTGCCGGCCTTGGGCCCCGCGCCGGCAGCATCAGCAAATCAATCGGCCACAGCACCGGAATGCACCAAAGCGTGATGTCGCGCGCTGCGTGTCCCTTGCCCAGGATGCGTCCCTGTGCGTCGATCTTGTAGCCCGGCACGTCCACAACCTTGGCGTTGATGGGAACCACGGTGTCGCCCACGTATATTCGGTCGAAATCGAGCTGCATCCAGCCCTTTCCAACAAAGTGGCCGGGATCCTTGTATTCAGCGAACTGCCCGCCCAGATAGCTGCCGTAAGGCAGCATGAAATTGCCGCGCCGGAATTGCACCTTGCACAACACCGGATCGCCGACGGCGGTGGACTGCGATGAGATTCTGCCGTCGCCTGTCGTGCACGAAACCAGCGAGCCGGCCGGGATGAGCCGCATGCCGGCGTCGGCAAACAACGACGGCGTCACGAGAAGTGAGAAAACCACAAACAGAGTGCGCTTCATATTCTGCCCTCCAAGGCAAAAATACCCCCGCGCCTCGCGGAGATCCACTCTCCGCGAGCTGGATTGAACGCGAAATCCCCAATTACCCGGATGAACCCACGCAGGATTCAAAAGTTTCGCGCGCGCTGCAAATTATTTTTGAACGGGCGATGACAAAAGGAATGTTCGATCGTCGCGCCCGGCTTATTTCGCGGGAATTGCTCCGCGTTTGGAGCAGTTCATCGCCGTCGCCCGTCGCATAGGCACGCGCGGCGGGTCACGCACCCGGTTCGTAGTTCAGGTTCGGCCCCAGCCAGCGCTCCACTTCGGCCACGCTCATCGCCTTGCGCTGCGCGTAATCCTCCACCTGCTCGCGATCGATCTTCCCCAGGCTGAAGTAGCGGCTCTCAGGATGCGCAAAGTAGAACCCGCTTACGCTCGACCCCGGCCACATGGCAAACGACTCCGTCAACTCGATGCCCGCGTTCTTTTCCACGTCGAGCAGCCGCCACAGCGTTGCCTTCTCCGTATGATCGGGACACGCCGGATACCCCGGCGCCGGCCGGATACCGCGATACTTCTCGTGAATCAGCTCGTCTTTGCTCAAGTTCTCGCTTCGGCCGTATCCCCACTCGTCGCGCACGCGTTTGTGCAGGCACTCCGCGAATGCTTCGGCCAGCCGGTCGGCAAGCGCCTCCGCCATGATCGCGTTGTAGTCGTCGTGGGCGGCACGAAAACGATCGCACAGTTCCCTCAGGCCGATCCCGCTCGTCACTGCGAACGCGCCCACGTGATCCTTGAGTCCTGTCTCCTTCGGCGCGACAAAATCCGCAAGCGACCGGCACGGCTCGTTGCCCTCCCGATCCGATTGCTGCCGCAGAAAATGAAGCGTCGTCAGCACCTTCCCGCGCGACTCGTCCGCGTACAGCTCCACGTCGTCGCCCACCGCATTCGCCGCAAAAAATCCGTACACGCCGCGCGCGGTGATCAGTTTTTCTTTCACGATCCGATCAAGCAGCGCGTTCCCTTCCGCAAAAATCTGTCGCGCCTGCTCGCCCTGCCTCTCGTCCTCAAGAATCCGCGGATACACACCCTTCAATTCCCACGTGTGAAAGAACGGGCTCCAGTCAATGAACTCGCGCAGTTGCCCAAGAGGAAACTCGTCCAAGACCCGAAAGCCTGTGAAGGCCGGGCTCGGCAAGTCTTCCGCCCGCCACTCGATCGGCGTCCGCCTCGCCCGCGCGGTCGCGAGCGGAATCGTTGCCCTTCGCGGCGCGGCGTGCGCCTTGCGTAGAGCGTCATATTCTGCCTTGTGTCGCGCCACAAACTCCGGTTTGCCCTCGTCGCTCAACAAGCTCGTCGTCACCGGCACAGCTCGGCTGGCATCCAGCACGTGCACCACTGGCTCGCTGTAGTGGGGCGCGATCTTCACCGCTGTGTGCGCGCGGCTCGTGGTTGCCCCGCCAATTAATAGCGGCAGCTTCATTCCCTGGCGCTCCATCTCGCGCGCCACGTGCACCATCTCGTCGAGCGACGGAGTAATCAACCCGCTCAGGCCGACGATGTCGGCCCGCGCCTCGCGCGCCCGCTCCAGAATCTTCTCTGCGGGCACCATCACGCCCATGTCGATCACTTCGTAGTTGTTGCACGCCAGCACCACGCCCACAATGTTCTTCCCGATGTCGTGCACGTCGCCCTTCACCGTCGCGAGCACGATCTTGCCCTGCGCCTTGACCTTAGCGCCGGCCGCAGCCATCGACGCCTTCTCCGCCTCCATGAACGGCGTCAAGTACGCGACCGCTTTCTTCATCACGCGCGCCGACTTCACCACCTGCGGCAGAAACATCTTGCCCGCACCGAACAAATCGCCGACCACGCCCATGCCGTCCATGAGCGGGCCCTCGATCACCGCCAGCGGCCGGCCCAGCTTCACGCGCGCCTCTTCAGCGTCCGCCTCAATGTGCTCGTCGATTCCCTTTACCAACGCGTGCGAAATCCGATCTTCCACCGTGCCCTGCCGCCACTCTTCGACCTTTCTCGCGTCAGTCTCTTCGCCCGCGCCCGCCGCGCCCGCAGCCTTCAGCTTCTCGCCAAACTCCACCAGCCGCTCCGTCGCATCCGGACGCCGGTTCAGCAGCACATCCTCCACCAGCTCCTTCAGCTCCGGCTCAATCTCCTCGTACACCTCCAGCATGCCCGCGTTCACAATGCCCATATCCAGGCCCGCGCCAATCGCGTGATACAAAAACGCCGCATGCATGGCCTCGCGCACCTTGTTGTTGCCGCGAAAGCTGAACGAGATATTCGACACGCCGCCGCTTACCTTGGCGTGCGGCAGGTTCTCCTTGATCCATCGCGTGGCCCGGATGAAATCGACCGCATAATTGTTGTGCTCCTCCATCCCCGTGGCTACTGTCAGGACGTTCGGGTCGAAGATGATGTCCTCCGGCGCAAAGCACAGCTCGCGCGTCAGGATCCGGTAAGCCCGTTCGCAAATCTTGATCCTTTCTTCGAAGCTCGCGGCCTGCCCCTGCTCGTCGAAGGCCATCACCACCGCCGCAGCTCCGTACTTCAGAATCGCGCGCGCATGCTCGCGGAACTTCGCCTCGCCCTCCTTGAGCGAAATCGAGTTCACAATGCCCTTGCCCTGCAGGCATTTCAGCCCCGCCTCGATCACCTCCCACTTTGAGGAGTCGATCATGAACGGAACTTTCGCCACTTCGGGCTCACTCTGCAGCAGATGCAGAAAGCGCGACATCGCGGCCACGCCGTCGATCATGCCCTCGTCCATGCAGATGTCGAGCACGTTCGCGCCGTTTTCCACCTGCTGGCGGGCCACGCTGACTGCTTCGTCGTATTTGCCATCCTTGATGAGCCTGGCGAACTTCGGCGATCCGGCCACATTGGTCCGCTCGCCAATCAGGATGAAGACGCCGGGCTGTTGGGTGAAGGGCTGCGATCCAGACAACCGCAGCGGCCTCGTCTCGACCGGCTTCGCCGCGCCCGCGCTCATGTCGCGCTCTCAATGCCGCAGGCTTCTGCGACCGGCGCGGCCGGAATTTTGCGCGGCGCCACGCCGTCCAGCGCTTTCGCAATCGCTGCAATGTGCTCTGGCGTATTGCCGCAGCAGCCGCCGGCAAGGTTCACGAGGCCTTCGCGCGCAAACTCGCTCAAGTACCGGGCCATATCGTCCGGCCCCAAATCGAAGCCCGTCGCCGACAGTGGATTCGGCAGTCCCGCATTCGGATAGCACGAGACCGGCACGTCCACCTTTTCGGCCAGCTCGCGCAAGAACGGCGCCATCAGGTCCGGCCCCAGCGAGCAGTTCAGCCCCACGCTGAACGGTTTCACGTGCCGCACCGCATTCCAGACCGCCTCAATCGTCTGCGCCGAAATCATCGTCTCGCCACCGCGCCCCACCGCCGCGGAGATCATGATCGGCAGTTCTCTGCCGCTCGCCGTCAGGCCATCCTCGTCAAACACCTCGCGAATGCCCACCAGCGCCGCCTTCGCATTCAACGTGTCGAAGATCGTCTCCACAAGCAACAGATCCGCGCCGCCGGCAACGAGCGCCCGCACCTGTTGCTTGTACGCCGTCTTCACCTGGTCGAACGTGACCACGCGAAAACCTGCATCGTCGGCGTCGGGCGAATTCGAGAGTGAAACCGTCAGCGGACCGATGGCTCCAGCCACAAACCGCTGCCGGCCTGTTTCGTTGCCTGCGCGTTCGGCACACTCGCGCGCCTGCCGCGCCGACTTTTCGTTGATCTCCCACGCCAGCTCGCCGAGAAACTTGTCGTCGATCACTTTTTGATAGAACTCCGGATCCTTTCGCCCGCCCCGTTCGCGCGGATCGTCGACAAAAAACTCGCTCTGCGCGATGCTCGTCGCGCCGAATGTATTCGTTTCCAGAATGTCCGCGCCGGCCTCGAGGAACTTGAGATGAATGTCGGCGACCACCTCCGGCCGCGTGAGCGTGAACAGGTCGCCGTTGTTCAGCAGGTCTTTCTTCGCATTCCTGAAGCGCTCGCCGCGGATGTCCGCTTCCTTCATCCCGTAGTTGCGCAGGGTCGTGCCCGTCGCTCCATCGATGATGGCGATGCGGCTCTCGATGATCTTTCCAAGCGGATGTTGGGGAATGTTGTTCATTTCTTTTCGGCAGCCTAGTTGCCTCTTTTCAGCATATCGGAGCGCATCGTCGGCCCCAACCGATTCTGCGCCGAACGTGCCTTGACGGGCACTGGAATGCGGCAACACCTGCCTGAACGGAGCGGGGCGGAAGTCGCCCAATCCTTGCGGAGACTTTATTCGCGTCTCGCAATTAAACTGTAAGGGATGATCACCACGCTCTTTGGCAGCGAAGAACCCGAAAAACCTGGTCCAAAACCAGAAACAAACTTCTTCGGCCGCATGCGCCAGGCCGTCTCGCGCACGCGCGAGTCCTTCTCCGCCAAAATCGCCGACATTTCCGCGATGACGCGCACCGTCGACGAGTCCGCCCTCGACGATCTCGAAGCCGCGCTGCTCACGAGCGACCTCGGCATCCAAACCACCACCGCCGTTCTTGACGCGCTCCGCGACCGCGCCCGCCACCAGGCCATCGAAGGCGGCGCCGAGCTCCGCGACCTCCTCAAGGAACAACTGCGCGCGATTCTCGAGGCTCCCCAGCACGAAATCCCCGCGCCCGCCGCGCCGCCCAAAGTCACGTTCCTCGTCGGCGTCAACGGTACCGGCAAAACCACTTCGAGCGGCAAGCTCGCGGCATGGAGCCGCGCGCAGGGGCGCTCCGTTCTGCTCTGCGCGGCTGACACCTTCCGCGCCGCGGCCATTGAGCAATTGGAAATCTGGGCCCAGCGCTCTGGCGTGGAGATGATCAAGACGCGGCAGGGCGGCGACCCCGCGGCCGTCCTCTTCGACGCCATCTCCGCCGCCAAATCCCGCTCCATCGACGAGCTGTACGTCGACACTGCCGGCCGCCTCCACACCAAATCCGGGCTTATGGACGAGCTCGACAAGATGCGCCGGACGGCTGCGCGTCTGGTTCCCGGCGCACCGCACGAGGTGCTGCTGGTGATGGACGCGACGACCGGACAGAACGGCCTGCAGCAGGCGCGCCAGTTTACGCAGTCAGCCGGCGTCACCGGCATTCTGCTCACAAAGTTGGATGGCACCGCCAAGGGCGGCATCGCCGTCGCCATCGCGCGCGAACTGAATTTGCCCGTGCGCTACGTCGGCGTCGGCGAAAAAATGACCGACCTGCTCGAGTTCTCCCCGGAAGAATTTGTCGACTCGCTGCTGGAGTAATCGGTTCTGGAAGATCAACCAACCTTCTGCTTGTCATCCTGAGCGAAGTTTGCCGCGCTTTTGGCGGCAAACGTAGTCGAAGGACCTGCGGTTGCTTTTCCTGCCGAAACGCGCTCCCCTCTGGCAGGGGGCAAGAACCGTCGGCTGCAACACATCGCGCGGAAACCTCCGGCAAGCCGACTCGCCGGGAGTAATCTGCATTGGCGGAAGATTTGAGCCTTCCCAGATCTCAAAAACGAGACCTGGGCCACCTGCCCGGCCAAGGCTAGGCGGCTGACGAAGAATTCCATTTCGCCTGTGCCGCCGCGTTGCTATACTATCCGGCTCACACAAACTCAGGTCAAGAGGAGACGCTATGAATTCCGATGTCCAGGGCCTCGAACAGCTAAACGAGCGGCTATTGAAGCTCGAAAGGCAGAACCGTAGGTTGAAGCAGGGCGGAGCCGCGGCGCTCATAGCCGCTGCCTCATTTTTGCTAATGGGACAGACCTCACGAACGAAGCCTGTGCAGGCAAGTCAATCGAACACTTTGGATGCAAGTCAATTCATTCTGAAGGACAAGAGCGGTAAAGTACGCGCGAATCTCTCGATAGATGAAAGCCCCGGCAATTCCGGGGCGGTGCAACTCGTTTTCTACGATGTTGAGGGGAAGCAGAGGGTAAAGCTTGGCTCTGGGAATCCTTATCTGGGAGGTACACTTCAACTCGCGGACGAGAAAGGGAAAAACCGGATTGTCATCTTGTCCAGCGGCGCACTTGGAGGCTCGCTCGGCCTGGATGATTCAAACGGATTCCCGGTTACCTTGCTTACCACGGATAGCGCGGTACTGCCCAGTTTGGAAGCTAAGAACTTTTCCCTAAAGGACGCCGATGGAAATATACGAGCGCGATTGTTTATGACAGAGAAGAGCACAGCCACGGTGGGAGCGGTTTGGCCGAATATGCCTATGCCCCCTGAGACCAAGAACCTACCGGTGACCTTTAATCCGTCTCCCGCGCTGGCCTTGTACGACCTCAAGGGAAAGGCGCGCACCTATCTGGATGGAGACGGGAACATAGGTGCTCAGATCGTTGGTGTGTCCGATTTGTCAGGCCAGACGCTTGGTATGCTCTCGGCGATCGATAATTATGGTGCAATGCTCTCTCTGAATAACGGGAAAGGGGAACAAAGGCTGTTATTGGCGCCGGGGCATTTGGAGCTGTCAGATGATGACGGATTCCAGTCGAGCCTTGGAGTGGAAAAGAATCTCGTAACCGCCCGAACGGGCGAAACGCATCAGACATCTGCGGCCAGTCTGCTTCTGTTCGACAAAAACAAGAATGTAATTTGGAGAGCGCCATGAATCACGCGGCCGGGTGCCCTAAAGGCGAAATGCTCTCGCGATACAAAGAGTCAATGCTCTGGGTTCAACGGCACGTTGACGGACTCACCCTGGCGGAGCCGTGTAAACGCTCGTATCTATCGGGCGCTTGTCTTCACGCTTCCATCGAGCACGGATTGGCAATTCTTGTCCTTGTCGATGAAGACCTCTACGGTTCCGCGCTGGCGCTCATCCGACTGCAATTCGAGGCGTATGTACGCGGCATGTGGCTGGCTCAATGCGCAAGTGACAGCGAGATTGACGAGGCCGGCCATGACAAATTCCCGGCAATAAACAGCATGATTGCGTCCCTTGAAAAGCCCGGACTACTCGACAGCGCATTGCTGTCAACGATCAAAGGTGGCGCATGGAAACCGCTAAACAGCCTTACTCACACCGGCTATCAGCAGATCGGCCCACGTCTGAACAAGAACGGTATTGGGTCGTACTTCGACCATGATCAAGTCCGAGTAGCTCTGAATTGGGCCGAAGCTTTGGCAATCCTGTGCGCCATCGCGTTTGCGGGGCTCGCTAAAGATGACCAGCTCGCGCTCGCTGCACTAGAAAGAGCACGCAGCGTCGCAGCCTCCTGAAGCCCTTGGCGGGTGCCCCGGGTCCCGCTTTTGGGAACCAGCAAGCTAGTCGAGCGATTTCACATCACGCGGCCAGTCGCGTAATCTTGACGCGCCGGTTGCGCAGGGCCTTTGCCAGATCGTAATTGGCCTGCAACCTGATCCACACACCGGGAGAAGTTCCGAATGCTTCGGAAAGTCGCACGGCCATCTCGGCCGACACGCCGGTCTTACCATGGATGATCCGCGATAGATTGGCCCGCGTGATCTTCAGGTGTGCGGCAAGTCCGGTAACGGTTAAACCGAGACCCTCCATATACTCCTGAATGATCTCGCCGGGATGTGCGGAGTTATACATCATTTGATTTTCTCCCTCAGTGATAATCCAAATAGTCGACTAAGATCGCGTCTTCGCCTTCAAATCTGAACGTGATGCGCCAGTTACCGCTGATACGTACGGACCAATGGCCTTTGAGCTTTCCTTTGAGCGGATGCAAATGCCAACCTGGCACGTTCATGTCCATAGGCGACGTGCTGGCATCAAGCAGTGTTAATTGCCTGCGGAGTTTCATAGCGTGCGCAGGCTGGATCCCCGCCTTGCTGTCGGTGCGGTAAAAACTCTCCAGTCCGGCGTGCCGGAAACTCCTGATCATCTGTATAGTGTATTGACACGATATACAAATGTCAAGGAAACCTTTGGTGTGGGCTCACGTCCCTGAAGTCAGAATCCTCACGGCGTGTACACTGGAAGGTTCCGCAGGCCGCACGCGCACATGAGCACCTTCGACCAAGATAACTACTGGATGCGCCGCGCCCTCGAACTGGCGCGCCGCGGCATCGGCGTCACCTCGCCCAACCCGGCGGTCGGCTGCGTTATCCTCGACCGCGCGGGCCAGGTCATCGGTGAGGGCTGGCACGAGTACGACCTGCTCGACCACGCCGAGATTGTCGCGCTCAAGGAGGCGCAGCAGCACGCCGCCGACCGCGTACACGGCGGCACCGCTTACGTCACGCTCGAGCCGTGCAGCATCACGGGCCGCACGCCGCCCTGCACTGATGCGCTCATCAATTCCGGCCTGGCGCGCGTCGTCGCCGCCACCATCGATCCCAACCCCGCTGTCGCCGGCCAGGGACTTGCCGCTCTCCGCGCCGCAAGCATCGAGGTCACTCTCGGCCCTTGCCAGACCGAAGCGCGCCGCCTCAACGAGGGCTTCGCGCGCTGGATCCAGCACAAGCGCCCACTCGTGCTCATGAAAGTCGCCATGACGCTGGACGCGCGCATCGCGCCGCCGCCCGCGCAGCAAACTCCCCACGCGCCCTACTGGATCACCAGCGAAGTGGCTCGCGCTGCTGTGCAGCCGCTACGCTGGGCCGCCGACGCCACCATGGTCGGCGTGGACACCGTTGTCGCCGACGACCCCTGGATGACCGATCGCAGCGGCCTGCGCCGCCGCCGCCCGCTCCTGCGCATCGTCCTCGACTCCGCCCTGCGTATGCCGCTCGATTGCAAGCTGGTCTCGACCGCGCAAAACGACGTCGTCATCTTCACCGTCTCCCACGATGAGGCGCGCATCCGCGAGCTCACCGCGCGCGGCGTCCGCGTCGAAGTTCTCCCCGCCGAAGCAGGCCGCGTGCCGCTCGACAAGGTCCTCGACAAGCTCGGCGAAGAGGGCGTGCTCACGCTCCTCACGGAAACCGGCACGCGCCTCAACACCGCATTTCTCGCTGCCGGCCTCGTCGATCGCCTGCACTTGTTCATCTCGCCGCAGATCATGGGCTCCGACGCGGTTCCCGCCTTCCGCGGGATGCCCAGCTTCGTCCACATGACCGATGTCGAGGTCGAGCGCTACGGCGACGACTTCGGCCTCAGCTCATTGCTCCGCGACCCTTGGCTGCCTGCGCAGAATTCCTGAGCCTATTTCGGACCCGTCGAGTCCAATACAATAGAGAAGTACGGTTCGGGCTCCACCCCCGAGAACCGGATTTTTCGGAGCCGCCCTGCCCGTAGCAAGAATTGAAAGGCAAAGCTTCATGCTCTCCACTCCCGTCATCACGGCTGTTGTATCGCTCGCCGGTCTCGCCGGCGTGCTGGTGTGGCGTGTGCGCGAGGGCCGCAGCGCGGTGACGCTCAAAAAGATCCTAATGCCTCCGCTGGGTATGGCCACCGGCTTTTGCATGTTCATCGTTCCCGAGTGCCGCGTTCCCTGGGACTGGGGTCTCGCGGCCTTCCTCATCGGCGCTGTCGTCTTCGCCTATCCGCTGCTGCTCACCTCCGATCTGCACCTCAAAGACGGCGTGATCATGATGAAGCGTTCCAGCGCATTCTTCGCGGTCATCATCGTGCTCGCCCTGGTACGCTATCTCGCGCGCGGCTACTTCGACCACTACCTCTCGCTCATGCAGACCGGCGCCATCTTCTACCTGCTTGCTTTCGGCATGATCCTGCGCTGGCGCTTGAAGCTCTACCTCGCCTGGCGCGCCCTCACCGCCGGATCCTCGCTTTCCGCCGCGCCTGCCCCCGAACAGGCCCCTGCCGGCGAATAGACTTCTTTCCCCCTGGTCCCTGGTCGCTGGTCCCTTTTGGTCCCTTGTTCCCTTGGTCCCTTGGTCCCTGCTCCAATGTGAGACAATCAGTCGTCGACCCCGCTTTCCCATCGCCATCCAATCGAAGGAATTGACCCGATGCCGAACGCAGCCGCCTCGAAAACACTCACTTTCAGCGTCGAAGAAAAGGGGACTGCTGCCCTCGTCCACTGCCGCGGCCACCTGGTAGCCGGGGTGGGCAGCGAGTTTGCCGAGAAAATTCGCACTCTGATTCCCGGGCACAAGCGGATCATCCTGGACCTCACGGACCTGGTTCGCGTGGACAGCATGGGATTGGGCACGCTGGTGAGCCTCTACGTGAGCGCCAAGTCGGGCGGGTCGTGCCTGGAGCTGATTAATCTGGGCAAGCAGGTGCGCGAGCTGCTGGGGATTACACATCTGCTCGGGCTCTTCGGCGATATGTGCGAGAAGGGCATCGACATCAAGCTGTGAGAAATGCGCGGGCCGGCTCGCTGACCTCTCCGCTCTAGCCACCAACCCCCTCCTCCCTGCGACCTACTCCCCGTTCCCAGTTCCTTGTTCCCTTAGAATTGATCCATGTTCACCGGCATCATCGAGCAGACCGGCACGCTGGTCAGCCTGACCGATCGCGGCGGCGTTCGCCGCATCACTGTTGAAGCGCCCGGCATTGCGTCGCGCCTGCGCGAGGGCGATTCGCTGGGCGTGAGCGGCGTTTGCCTGACGGCGCTCGACGTCGACCCCACGTACTTCCACGCCGATCTCGCGCAGGAGACTCTCGACCGCACGTCGCTCGGATCGCTCGCGGCAGGCGCGCGTGTGAATCTGGAACTGCCCACGGCCGCGGGCAGTCCGCTGGGCGGACACATTGTGCAGGGCCACGTGGACGGAACCGGTGTGATGACCGCGCTCGATCCGGTGATTCCCGAGAGCAGCCCGAACTTCCATCGCGAGACGACCGATTGGACGCTGAAGGTGCGCGTACCCGAGAACGTGCGGCAGTGGATGGTGCACAAGGGGTCTGTTGCGGTGGAAGGCATCAGCCTGACGATTGCGGATTTCGACGGCGAAGAGATCGCCATCGCCATCCTGCCGCTCACCTACGGGCGAACGAATCTGCACACTCTCAGCGTCGGCGCGCCGATGAATATCGAAGCCGATGTGCTGGTGAAGCTCGCGGCCATGCAGTTGAAGGCTGAGAAGAAGCCGGAGTTCGATCTGACCGAGGCCTGGCTGGTGGCGAACGGATATTGAACGGCGGCCAGGGGTCAGAGAGTCGGAGACGCGCCCATGAATTGCTCAAAGTGCGGCGAATTGATGGATCAAACCGACAAGAATACTTTCACCGGCCGCGTGATCCGTGAATATCTTTGCCGTAAGTGTGGCCACTCCGATTGGGAGGATGATGGGGTCGCACTATGGCAGGTGCTTCACGACGCGCGGGAAAAAGACGAAGCCGAGGGGGCCGCGCGCTCGACCGGAAGCGCGGCCAATCCTGAGCCGGAGACAGCGCAACCTCCTGAAACAACTCCAACCACGCTGTGGCAGCGCCTTTCGAACCTCTTCAGCAAGAAGAAGTAGCCTGGCCGCCTGACCCCTCGTCGCAAACGGCTACTGACCCCGCTCGCCCGCCGCCAAAATTTCCTTTCCCGTCGCCGAAGCCGGAGTGTATCGTGAATCATCGTCCTACCCGGGGTCCCGAGGACGAATCCCCAAAACAAATCCCCAGGAGGTAAGAAAATGGCACATACCGCTGTAGGAATTGAGAGGAAAACCTTCAACACGCCCGATGAGGTGCGCCGATTCGAGAAGGGCAAAGTCGAACTCGTCAACGTGGCTGGCGCCTTAATTGCTCGCGCCACCTTTGAACCGGGATGGAAGTGGTCCACCTGCGTGAAGCCCATCGCCAAAACCCCAAGCTGCGGCGCTGCTCACTTCGGCTATCAATTATCCGGCACGCTGGTGACCCGGATGGACGATGGAACTGAATCCACCTCGAAGGCCGGCGATGTCCTCAACATCCCGCCGGGACACGACGCCTGGGTTGTCGGCAACGAGGCGGTTGTCGTCATCGATTTCCAGGGCATGGCGAATTACGCAAAAGCCAACTAGACGCGATCCATTTCGTTTGCACGTTGGGTCGCTTTCGCAGACGATGCCGTGGTCTCACCTTTCGGCTTACGGTTTGGTGGGATAGGTCCAGAACGATATCGCGCGCGTCAGTTTCCATGCGGCGATCCGCCGGAGCCTTTGTTCGGCCGGCCTGTCAGGTCCCCGGCCTCTGCGGCACAATCTCCGGCGGAGCCACTTCAACCCATCGTGCTTTGGCCGTGTCTGACCGGCATTCCGTCCACACAGCGTAGATTTCTCGCTTCGGCACCAGCGGCGTGTCCACCAGCACCGCGCTGCCGCCTTCGGCGCTGGTGTAGCGGTCGCGGCACCAGTGGATGAAAGGCTCCGCGCGGCGGCCCTTGCGCATCGTGAACCAGTCGATGATCTCGTAGGGCGACTCGCGGTACACGTTCTCCGGTGTCCACCAGAACCTCACCGGCCCTTTGGGAGAGAACCGCTCCTCGATGCAGGTGCCTCCCTGCTCGCGCATGGCGCGCAGAAACTCCTGCCAGTTGATGAGGCGGCCCCGCGACTTCATCAGCATGCGTAATTTGTGTTCGCCGTGCTGCCGCGCCCATCGCGTCACAAAGTGGATGGGAATAACAACCGCGGCGCCGACGACCGCAACTGGAATCATCAAAACCCCGAGGATCGCTCCAGCCATCGTGCTGCTGTGCTTTTGCTCCGGCTGGCTCGCTGTTCCCGGCGTTTGCATGATCAATCGTCGCTCCACTACGGCTTTGCCGGCGGCTTCGGCGGAGCCTCGACATACTCGTCACCCGCCCGCGCCAGGATTTGCGCCCGCCGGTCCGTCAGCAGCTTCAGCCGCGTCGTGACGACGATGAATTCCTTCTTCTGGTCGGGGGTCAGCGCGGAGCTACCTTGCTCGGTTGCCGTGCCGTTCGCGCCTGCCGCATTCTCACCGTTTGGCCCGCCCACCGCCACGGGCGCGCTCGCCGTCGTCGACCCCGCAAGTTTGTTCAGCGCATCGAGCCGTGCTTCGAGCGCAGGGATTTCGCGATCGATCAGCAACGGCCTGATCATCGGCTTCTTCTCGCGTCCCGCGGCGATGTCGTTGCGATTATTCTCTTCCCATACGGGTAGCATGCCCACGTGGCCGAGTTCCACGCGCACGCCCGCCGGGCCGTAGTCGCGCTTCACCGCGGAGAAAAGCCCGATCATTTCGTCGCGCGGCTCGCCGTTCGAGTCGGGATTCAGGCCGTCGACATAGCTGCGCGACTGATTCGATAGAAAGTTCCCCAGCGAATAGAAGATCACCGTGTCGCGGCCGTCCCCGGTGCGGTAGGTCTCGATCGGCTGCAGCACGTGCGGATGCGAGGCGACAATGACGCTGGCGCCCGCCTCAAGCATCTTGTGCGCCAGGTCTACGTCCTCGGGCCTTGGCGCCGTCGCGTACTCAATCCCCCAATGCACGCTCACCACCAGCAGATCGCATTGCGCGCGAGCGGCTTTCACGGCGTTGAGCACCGTGGCCTCGTCGGCGCCCGGCGCGCCGTTGGACTCGCCGGGATAGGGATAGAAGTTCACGTGCGGCTGGTCGTCCTTGTCGGGATTGCGGTTCCCATTGAGCCAGCGCGTCATTCCCAGCCAGCCCACTTTGATGCCGTTGGCCTCAGTGATGACCGGCTGCCAGGCCGTCGCCGCATTGTCTGAGGTTCCGGCGAAGAGCAGCCCGGCCTCTTTCAAATGCTCGCGGCTCTCGGCGAAGCCCGCCCAACCCTGGTCCATCAAGTGGTTGTTCGCGAACGAAACGATCTTGATCCCGCTGGCCTTAAGCGCCTCGGGCAGCTCAACGGACGCGTCGAACAGGAACGCCTTCGTCCCATGCGAGTGCGCCGGCGCCACCGGCGTCTCCAGGTTCACAAACCCGAAGTCCGCGCCCTCAAACACGTCCGCCACATCGCCGAGGAGCGCCGCCCACCCCTGTTCGCCCTCACCTGCCGCGGCCGCAGCCTGCCTGACAGCCTCATGTGGGATCACGTCTCCCGCCACCGCAATGCTCACCCGCGCCAAATCGTGCGGGTAGGGAGTGACGACGGCTGCGGCGTTGTGGACGGATCGGAAGGCGATGAGGAGGGCCGCAGCAACCGCCAGGCCGGCGCATAGTGCGGCAAGCGTCTGCCAGCGTCTGTGCAGGACGGTGTCGAGCGCATGCGCGAATTGATTCATGCGGCGATCCAGCGCTTGCCAGTCCATCTCAGCCTTTGCCCCTCGATCTTGCTGCCCCGAACGCGGGTTTCCTTACCAGCCGAGGCTGCGATTGGTCCCAGCATACAGGCACCGCAAACCGCCCCGCTCCAAAAGCCGCCTTCCGGTACCCGTTTCGACTATGCCCGCGCGAGCGAACCACCCCTCCCGCTCGTCTATTTTTTCGGATGAGACTGTTACCCTTGAGTAGGAGCAACCCTCAGGGTCCAAAGAAGACGACGGGGGATCCCGGTCGCGCCCAAACCGCGCTGCCGGCACTCGCGAGCGATGGCAGAGTTCGTTATCAAGCTGGCCGATGAGCGTGGCCACGTGCAGGAGCAGGTGCAGACGGCGGCCACCGCCGATGAGCTGCGGGCCCGCTTCACGCATGCGGGCTACCACGTCTTTTCTGTGCGCGCGCGCGGCAGCATCGGCCTCGCGCGCCGCAAGGTCAAGCTGGAGCCGTTTCTCATCTTCAACCAGCAGTTCCTCACGCTCATTCGCGCCGGCCTGCCCATCCTCAGCTCCATTCAGATGCTCGGCAAGATTCAAAAGAGCGCCGCATTTTCAGCTCAGTTGGAGGACGTGGGCGCCCGCGTCAAGCGCGGCGAAGCGCTTTCGGCGGCGTTCGAGGCGCAAAACGGCATCCCGGTGATGTACACCACTACCCTGCTGGCCGGCGAGCGATCCGGCAACCTCACTGAAGTCCTCGATCGCTACGTCAGCTTCCAGAAGGTCGCGCTGGCGCTGCGCAAGAAGCTCATTGGCTCGCTCATCTATCCCTGTGTGCTGCTGTGCCTGGTTTTTGCCCTGCTCACCTTCATGTTCACGGTGGTCATTCCGCAGTTCGCCAAGCTTTACGACCAACTCGGCAGTAAACTGCCGGCTCTTACCGTCGATCTGCTCAACTTTGGCCGCTGGATGCAGCACAACATCCTCTGGCTCGCGATCACTGCGGTCATCACGGCTATCGCTTTTTACCGCTTTGCCATCACCGAGCGCGGGCGCGACTTTGTCGACGGCTTTCGTGTCAAAGTGCCGGTCCTGGGCAAGATCTGGGTCAAGTACCAGGTGGCGCTGTTTGCGCGCACGCTTTCCACGCTGCTCACCGGCGGCTTGCCGCTGGTGCCTTCGCTCGAGACAGCTTCGCGCTCCATCGCCTCGCGCCGCGTTTCAATGGCTGTCGAATCGTCCATCACCACCGTGCGCGAAGGCGAGAGCCTGGCCGAGTCGCTCGCCAAAACCCGCATTTTTCCAGACCTTGCCACGGAGATGATCACCGTGGGCGAGCAAACTGGCGCGCTGCCGCAAATGCTCAACTCCGTGTCAGAATTCTTCGAAGAGGACGTGGCCTCGGCGTTGGCCGCTGCGCTCGCCCTCATTGAGCCCGCGATTTTGATCGTCATGGGTGTCGTGGTCGTCTTCATTTTGATTTCGCTTTACCTGCCCATCTTTTCGCTTGGGCAGTCGAGCGGGTATTAGGGCCTGTTAACAGACCCTAGAGCTCGAGGAGGCTTAAGGAAATGGCCGAATCCAACGTCGTCACGCTTCCCGTTCCGGGTGGCCCCGATCGCCCAACTGACGAGCGCGCGCACGCCGAGGCCCTCGCGCGCCGCTATCACGCCGAATTCGTCGACCTCAAGAACTTCAGGATTCAGCACGACCTGCTGCGCACCGTGCCGGTTGAGCTCATGTTCCGCTACAACTTCGTGCCCATCGAGCAGACCGCCGACACGCTCGTCATCGCCGTCAGCGATCCCTCGCGGCTCATGGTCCTCGATGAGATCGCCGGCCTCCTCGGCGCGCGCATTACCGCCCGCGTGGCTACGCTCTCGCAGATCACCGACCTGTTGAAGAAGACTGAGCAGTCGCAGCGCGTGCTTGACGAAGCCAGCGAAGGCCTAACCTTCGACGTGCTTACCGGCGACGAAAATCCCGACGAAAACATCTCGATTGAGAAATTGACGAGCGAGGCCGAAGACATCAGCCCCATCATCCGCCTCGTCGACACCACCATTTTTACCGCTCTCGAGCGCCGCGCCTCCGACATCCACATCGAAAGCTACGACGATTCGGTCCACGTCAAGTACCGCATTGACGGCGTGCTGCAGGAGGCCATGGCGCCTATCGCCCGCGAGCACCACGGCACGATTCTCGGCCGCATCAAGATCATGAGCGAGCTTGACATCGCCGAAAAGCGCGTGCCGCAGGACGGCCGCTTCCGCGTGCGCTACAAGAACCGCCTTATCGATTTCCGCGTGTCGATCATGCCCACGATCTACGGCGAGAATGCCGTGCTCCGCGTGCTCGACAAGGAATCGATGAGCGAGAAGTTCAAACACCTCACGCTCGACGTGGTGGGATTCGCCGACGAGGATCTTCGTCGTTTCCGCCGTTACATTCGCGAGCCCTACGGCATGGTGCTCGTCACTGGCCCCACCGGCTCCGGCAAAACCACCACGCTTTACGCCGCGCTCAACGAGATCAAGAGCGACGAGGACAAGATCATCACCATCGAGGACCCGGTCGAGTACCAGATTCGCGGCATCACGCAGATTCCCGTCAATGAGAAGAAAGGCCTCACCTTCGCGCGCGGCCTGCGCTCCATACTGCGCCACGATCCCGACAAGATTCTCGTCGGCGAGATTCGCGACCAGGAAACGGCGCAGATCGCCATCAACTCCGCGCTCACCGGCCACCTCGTCTTTACAACCGTTCACGCCAACAACGTGGTCGACGTGCTGGGCCGCTTCCTCAACATGGGCGTCGAGGCCTACAACTTCGTCTCCGCGCTCAACTGCATCCTCGCCCAGCGGCTGGTGCGCACCGTTTGCGAGTACTGCGGCCACACCGTCCACTACGACGATGAACTTCTGCTCTCAAGCGGCATGAACCCCGATGAGTGGCGCGACTTCGACTTCCGCGAGGGGTCCGGCTGCATGGAGTGCGGCGGCACCGGCTACCGCGGCCGCACCGCCATTCACGAGCTTCTCGATCTAACCGACACCATCCGCGAGATCATTCTCGCCAAAAAGCCCACCTCCGAAATTCGCAGGCAGGCGCAAAAAGAGGGCATGAGTTTTCTCCGCGAGTCCGCAATCGAGCGCGTTCGTCGCGGCGTCACTACACTCAAAGAGATCAACAAGGTTACATTTATCGAGGCGTCGAGGTAAGGCAGGGAACGAGCGACCCCAGCGAGCAAAGACCGCTCGCCGGAGACCCCGGCAGGGACCAAGGGAACAAGGGAACGAGAAGACAATCGGTGAGTTCGATGTTGAAGAAAAATCCGGGCAGTGGGCAGGCGGCAGGTCGTCCGCCGGTAGCCATCGAGATTGCGCCCGAAGGCGTCTTGGCCGCGGCGCGGCCCGCGCGCAAACGTAGCTCCGGCGCCGGCCAGGCACACGTATACGCATTCGCGCCGCTCCCCGCGGGCGCGATCGTTCCCGGCATTGAAGAGCCTAACCTGCGCGAGCCGGAAGCCGTGGCCGCCGCCATCCGATCCGCGCTCGACGAAGTTTCGCCACGTAAGCGCGCCGTTACCGTCATCCTTCCCGACACGGTCGTCCGCGTCTTCGTCCTCGACTTCGATTCCCTCCCCTCCAAGCCGGCTGACGCCCTCCCCGTCGTGCGCTTCCGCCTGCGCAAGATGGTTCCCTTCGAAGTGGAGCACGCAGGCGTCAGCTACCAGACGCTGTCGCAAAGCGAGGCCGAGGTCAAAGTCCTCGCCGCGGTCATTCCCGGCCCCATCCTCGCGGAGTATGAATCCGCCGTTCGCGATGCAGGTTACGAGCCCGGCGTCGTTTTGCCGTCGAGCCTGGCCGCGCTCGAATCCTTCGACTCCATGGAAGCCATCATGGCCGCCAATCTGGGCGCGCACACCATCACCACCTCCATCGCCACCGGCCAGGAGCTGCTGCTCTATCGCACGCTCGATCTGCCCGCCGACGCCGCCGAGCGAACCGGCGAAATTCAGCGCACCATCGCGGTAGCCTCCGCGTACTTTGAAGACAGGCTCGGCGCCCGTCCGCGCACGCTCTACTACGCAGGCATCCAGGACCCCGAGGAATTCGCGGCATCCATCGGCAATCCTGAGCTCTCCGTCGTCGATTGGGCCGCCCGTCCCGATCAGGGCGCGCTAACTGCGATGCCTCAAACCAGTTTTGCCGGCGTCGCAGGCGCGCTGGCAGGAGCAAGCTAGCGCGATGCGCATCACGCTCAATCTCGCCAGCCGCCCCTACGCCGATCTCTCACCGGCGCTCAAGCGCCTGCGCATCGGCATGGCCGCGCTCGCCGTTCTCTGCCTGCTTCTTGTTCTCGGTCTGCATCTCTTCGGCAGCCAGGCTGAGCAGGCGCGCGCCCGCGAGCACTCGCTCGACGGCCAGATCGCTCATGTCCAGGCTGAGCGCACGGCCGCCCAGGCCTTCATGAACCGATCTGACAACGCGCAGCTCCTTGAGCAGGCCGACGCTCTCAACCAGCTTTTCGACGAGAAAGCCTTCTCCTGGACTCTCGCCATGGAGGCCATGGAAACCGTGCTGCCCGGCGGCGTGCAGGTCACTTCCATCGAGCCTGTCCGCGCCAAGGACGGCCACATCAGCGTGCACCTCCGCGTCGTGGGCCCGCGCGATCGCGCCGACGGCCTCGTGGTCAATCTCGAGCGCTCCCGGCGCTTTCTTCAACCGCGCATCGTTGGCGAAAACGCCGAGTCGACCAACAACCCCGCGCAACGCCAGGAGCCGATCAGCATCTCCAACCGATTCGACTTCGATTTGCTTGCCGACTACAATCCGCCTACGCTCCAGGAGCGTGTCGCCTTGGAGCGCGCGGTCAAGCGCGAGCCGAAGACTTCCCCCATTCCGCTTGGCATGCCCAACCCAAAGCACATGCGGCCGAATCCCAATGTGCCGCAGCCGAATGGGCGCCAGCCGTATTCCGGCCCTGCGCCCTCCGGCGCCGGCGCATTCTTTTCGAACCCCGCGGGAGGAGGCCACTCATGAGCAGCGAATCCTCCTCGACATGGCGTGAGCGTCTCGCTTCGCCGCTCCCGTGGCATATTGCCGGCTTTGCGATTCTGCTTGCCGTCGCTGTTTTTCTCGCCGTCCGTCTTGGCATGGACTGGGCCGCTATGGACTCGCACTCCAACGAAGTGCTCGCCGGAAAGCAGATTCAGTTGAAGGCCCTCGAACTCGAAACCGCTCCGCTGCGCGGCCTGGACGGGCGCGTGGAAAAGACGCGCGGCCAGATCCAGACCTTCTACAAGAAGCGCATTCCGCTCGACTACTCGCAAATTTCCACGAGCATCGGAGAGATGGCGGTGGCGTCGGGGGTCCGGCTCACGCGCGTGCAGTACGCGCAGGAAAAGCCCGTCGCGGGCCTCACCGAGATCTCGATGGATGCGGGTATCAGCGGCAACTATCCCGCCATCATGCGCTTCATCAATTCACTCGAGCGCAATCAGATCTTCTTCATCGTTCGTGCCATGTCGTTGACCGGCCAGCAGGGCGGGCTCGTCAACCTCCGGCTCCGTGTCTCCACATGGCTGCGCCCCGCCGACGCTGCGGCAAGCGGAATTCCCGAAGCTCCGTCTCCAGACCAGAACTCACGCGACGCCGGCGCCGCAGGCAAGGAGGGCGAATAAACATGGCTCTTGCCCTCGGCCTCGAAAACAAGCGCCAGGTGATCATTGCGAGCGTGCTCTTCGGCGTCCTGGTGATTTCTGCCTTCGTGGTCTATCGCATGTTCTCCGGGCCCTCTTCGCCGCCCGACTCTGGCCCCGCGCCAGCCGCGCCGCAATTGCGCGACGCTCCCACCGCGAACAATACTGCTCCCGCTGCCGGCGCCGCCGCTCCCGCTGCCGGCGCCGCTGCACCCGCCGCGGGCAACGAGGCGCAGCGCCTCACCAATGCCGGCATCGATCCCGCGCTGCACTTCGACAAGCTGGCGCAAAGCGAGAATGTCGAGTACTCCGGCACCGGCCGCAACATCTTCTCCGCCGAGTCGGAGCCGCCGCCGCTCCCCAAGGCCATTGCGCCCCCGCGGCCCAACGGCCCAGCTGCCGTCGCGCAGAACACGCCGCCACCGCCGCCCAAGCCGCCGGCCATCGACCTGCGCTACTTCGGCTACTCTGAGGACAACCACAAAGTGCTGAAAGCCTTTTTCATGCACGGCGACGACATCTTCATGGCGAGGAGCGGCGACATTGTCGACCATCGCTACAGAGTGGGCGCGATTCACCCCACGAACGTAGAAATCACCGATCTCTCGTACAACAACACGCAGACCCTGCAGATTGCGCAGTTCTGATTCGAACCATGGATGCTTCCTCCCCAACCCGCCGCACACGCAAGGCCATTCCCCCATCCGAGCAGGGCTACGTGATGCTCTTCGCCATCTTCCTCATGGCGCTCCTCGTTCTTTCGCTTGCCGTCGCCGCGCCCAAAATCGCTCGCTCCATCCAGCGCGACCGCGACCTCGAAACATTTCATCGCGGAATGCAATACCGCCGCGCCATCCAGCTCTACTACCGCAAATTCAAAGCCTACCCGCCCAATGTGGATGCGCTGGCGAAAACGAACGAGATCCGGTTCCTGCGGAAGAAATACAAGGATCCGATCACAGGGCAGGACGACTGGAAGCCCATCCCGTTCGGCCAGAACAAGACGCCCACCGCGATGGGTTTCTTCGGCCAGCCGCTCAGCGGAAACGCATCGACGATCGCGGGCGTCGGCCCCAGCGGCGGCGGCGGAATACCGGGCATTACAACGCCCGGCGGCCTGTTTGGCCCCAGTACCGGTGGAGGCAGCTCCATCGGAGGCGGCTCCATCTTCGGCTCGTCCGGCACCGGCAGCGGCCAGCCGCCATCGACCGGCGGGTCCGGTTCGACGGATAACACTGGACCTTCCGCCGGCGGTACAACCGATACCACCGGCGGCGCGTCTACAGGCGGAACATCAACGACAGGAACGGGCACCGGGACGGGCACCGGAACAGGCACCGGCTCCAGCACCGGCCTCGGCGGCCAGACCTTTGGCGGCGCGGGCATCATCGGCTTCGAGCCCGCCAGCCCCAAAACCTCGATCCTGATCTACAAGAAAAAGCAGCACTACAACGAGTGGGAGTTCACCTACGACCCGCTCTCCGACTTGAAAACTATGCCCGGCGGCAACACCGGCCTCGGTGGCCAGCCGGGGCAAGGCGGTCCCGGCGGCGGTCCGGGCATTGGTGGAGGGCCTGGTATCGGCGGAGGGCCGGGTATCGGTGGCGGTCCGGGCATCGGCGGCGGCAATGGAGGGTCCATGCCGCCTGAAACCCCGGCTCCATAGCAATAACTCCGCAGGCCGCACCCAAAAAACAAAAGGCCCGCCCATTCGGAGCGAGCCTATGTCTTTGCTTTTCCTATTCTCTGTTCCCTATTCCCTGCCTCACACAAAAGCCCCCCTCTTCGGGCGAGCCTTTGTATTCGCACTTGCTTTTGCTTTTCCTGATCCCTGACCCCTGATCTCTGATCTCTGGTCTTTTACACCTGGAACGATGAGCCGCAGCCGCAGGTCGACTTCACCTGGGGATTGTCAAACTTGAATCCCGCGGCCTCGAGGGTCTCCACATAGTCCACCGTGCACCCGTTCAGGTACATCAGCGAGGTCGCGTCTACAAATACCTTCAAGTCGTCGAAATTGAATACTTTATCCATCATCCCGGCCTGATTCTCGAAGGCCATGGAGTACTGGAAGCCCGAGCAGCCCCCGCCCGCGACGCCAATACGCAGCCCGGCCGGCAGCGGGTCCTGGGTGGCCATGATCTCGCGCACCTTGGCGATTGCCGTCGCCGTCAGCACAAGTGGCGGTTTCTTAACGGTTTCCTGGGTCGGTTCTACAGTTGTTGTTGTTGTGGCCATCGGTGTCTCCCTCGGTGTCGTGAAATCCTTGCTCTCTTCGTACTGTACCGTTCGGCGAACCCTTCCACAAGCCCCACCCTCGGTACTCCTTTTAGATGCGCCGGCGCAAGGGGGGTCGCAGAAACGCACTGGACCGGCGCTTCTGCCTCTCTCCATGGCCAATCGTGGACCCGTTTCGCGGGGGCCTGTTCACAATTGCACCCTTTCGGGGCTATGATGATCAACCGTAGAGGGCCCCTCTGGCCGCGAGACCGCAGTTCCCCACGACCCCGCGTTTTCTGGGACCGGATTTCGAACGGAGGTAGGGTATGTTTGTTCCGGTGATGTGGATCGTCTGGTCCGTATTTGTTCTATTCACGGCCGTCCTGTACATCTATCGTTCAAGCCTGACCAAGAACGAAGAAGATCAGATCTTCCTTGACGATTCATTCCAACATGAGCAAGCGGAGCAGGCGGTGATTACCGCCAAAGTGGCCAAGGTCGAGCCGCTGGTGCGAATTGCCCGCTGGCTTGTGATTGTCATGACCGTCGTGGTGATCGCATATTACGTCTGGGACATGGGAGTCCAGTTGCACATCTTCCAGTAGGCCCGGCGCAATCAACTTCGCATGCGGGGCCCGGCGGTCTCGCATGCCGTGCTCTCGCTTGGCCCAAAAGAGCGCGCTGGTCATCCCGACCTGCGCAAAATTCCCCGCTCGCGATCTCGAATTGATGTTCCCTACATTCCGAAGCGGTGCATGACGTCGAGTGCGTAGTATCCCACCACGATCACCGTCGTCAATCCTGCCAGCCCAAGCGCCGTCATCTTCAGGGGACGAACCCTACTCACCCGCTCCGCGATGGCATCCTGCTCGCTCTTCACACGGCTCGATGACTCCGCCAGGTAAATCTGCGCCTCCTCGTTTCTTCCCAGCCTCGCCGAAAAAATACTTACCGCGGCCATAAAGACAAACGACACACCCCACACAGCCCACATGATTGGAACTAATTTCATTCCCGTCTCCACAATTGAAGGATTCGCGCGGCCCGCGCTCGCTGCATCCGCTTGTATTTCGCGGATGCACGCACTCGGTGCCTCACGCTCGTCATCATATTGGCCGCTAGGATTGCGTCCGGGTGACAGGAGTCACAGGCGCCTCTTTATGTGCCGAAATTGAACCACATTCCGGTATTGCGGCGTTTTGGGAAATAGTGCCGGATCGTTTCGTCTGTTCGGATCGCAGGTCGTTGCTACTCCACTTGTTGTCGCGCGCGATATCCATCGCGGTAGATCAGGTCGTACTTGAGCGGCTTGTGCTTCTCGTCCTGCATGCGCAGCGGATTGCCCTCGTCGTCCACAAGCTCCACGTGAATTTTGCGAAACGTTCCATCCTGCTTCGCGTTTGAGGGGTGATACACCAGCTCGTACTTGGCGCGAATGCTCTGGTTGATTGCCTTCACATCGTCGGGCAGCTCGCCCACGAACCGCGGCTCGAAGTGCATCCCGCCGGTCAAGTCGGAGAAAGTCTTCATCTGATTCGCGGCCTGCAGGTAGGTCAGGTCGCGCATGCCGCTCATCTCGCCCGGCATGCCCTCGGTCATCGCCAGCAGAAGACCGCCGGTAGAGATGGAAAAGATCGTGATGTCGTGCGACGCTTTCACCCTCTTCAGAATCTCGTCCAGCGTCAGCTTCGACATCGTATCTACGCCCGATGCGATCAGCACGATGTATTTCTGCCCCTGGATGCGCGACATCCGGTCCAGCGACTCGTTCAATGCGTCGAAGATCGAAGTCTCATGGAACGCCGCTGGCATCCACACTTCGTTTGCCAGCTGGTTGATGCCCGACTGAATCTGCTGCTTGTCCTGCGTAAAGTCGCTCACGATGTGCGTATTCAGGTCGAACGTCATCATGGCTACGTAGTCCTGGGGCCGCAGTTGCTGCGTAAACGCCCACGCCGAATTCAGCGCATCGATGCGGAACATGAAGCCGCGCGCGGAATACTCCATCAGGATCAGCGCCGTGATCGGCGCCTCGGTGCGCCTGAACCCTTCCACCTTTTGCGCCACTCCATCTTCATAAACGCGGAAATTCGCGGGTTTCAGGCCGGGCACAAACTGGTGCGTCTTCTCCAGCAGCACGCCCACGTCCACGGTCACTTCGGGAACCTCCACGCGCAGGCTCATGTTGGGCGTGCCCTCGGGGTTCTTGAACTTCGGCTCGGCGGGCGCCGGCGGCGGATTGTTGTCGGGATTCTCGGGCTTCCTGGGCAAAGCGATCGGCCCGTTGTCGCCGGCCGGGCCGCCCGCCGCGGGCGCCGACTGGTCCGGCTGCTGTTGCGCCGCCGGCGCCTGGCTCTGGTTCTGGTTCTGGCTCCGCGCGCTTGCGATGGGAGCAGCCGTCAAGATCGTGAGCGCCACAAGCAGCAACCCCAGCGGTAATCTGCGAAGAAATCGAGCCTTCGAACACGACATTGTCATGTCAACCCCTTGTGCTCACCAGCATACGCGATCAGCACCAACGACAGGCAGCTACGATCACCCCAAACTCGGCTCCTGGCTCCGCTAACTCCGCCGGCGCCGCAAACTCGGCTGTCTTGCCGTACTCTAATAGACGTGGAAACTCGCCTGAAGGGAACCAAATCCCGCTTCCCCGCCCTTGCCGTCCTTTCAAGCCTGGCGCTGGCCTCGGCCGCCTCCGCCCTGCTCGTGGCCCAATCGCCAACACCCTCGGAGGTGCCGGCGCCCGCCTCCGCGCCGGCGCTCCAGGCCAGCGCAGAGCCGCCGGCAAACCCTGCGATCTTTCCTTTGAGCCAGGTCCGCCCCGGCATGACGGCCACAGCCTGGACTGTCTTTCAGGGCGCCACGCCCGAGCCCATGCAGGTGGAGATCCTCGGCATCTTGCGCAACACCCGCGGCCCCGGCCAGGACATGATCCTCGCCCGCCTGCACGGCGCCAAGCCTGAGTACACCGGCGTTGTCGAAGGCATGAGCGGAAGCCCCGTTTACATCGGCGACAAGCTCGTGGGCTCGCTCTCCTATCGCATCGGCCAATTCACCAAGGAACCCATCGCCGGCATCACGCCCATCGAGCAAATGTTTGAAATCCGCGACATTCCCGTTCGCGATCTTTCCGTTGAACAGGCCAGCGACGAGGCCCCGGCCGTCGACCCGTTTCTCGTCGCCGCCAACGCCACAGCTGGCGAAAATCCGCTCACCCCCGGCGCCATGACTTTCCAGCCCATGGACACGCCGCTCGTCATGACCGGATTCTTCCCTGACGCCATTCGCTTCTGGCAGCAGCAAACCGCTGGAACTCCGCTCTCGCCCGTCGCTGCCGGCGGCTCGCTGGGCGGCGCATCATCCCCAACGGCTTCGGGCGCGCCCGACTCCCCCGTCGCCTCTCCGCCTCCCACGCTCCAGCCCGGCTCGGCCGTCAGCATGCAGCTTGTTCGCGGCGATCTCGAGGTGGCCGCCACATGCACCGTTACCTGGGTCGATCCAAAGCAACTCCTCGCCTGCGGTCATCCCGTTCTGGGCGCGGGGCCTGTATCCTTGCCCATGACCACTGCCGACGTCGTGGTCACCCTCGCTTCACCGCTTAATTCGTTCAAGATTGTCAACACCGGCGTCACCATAGGCGCCTTTACGCAGGATCGCGAGTCGGCCATTCGTGGCGTCTTCGGCGCCACCGCCCACATGATCCCCGTCCACGTCACCGTCGACGCCCCGCAGGGCCCGCGCAAGGTCAACGTGGACATTCTCGACCTGCCTTCGCTCACGCCGCTCGCCATACAGGTCGTCCTCTATCAATCGCTCCTCCAGTCGAACCTGAGCTCCGAAGCGCTCAGCTACCACGTCACCGGCAACATCGATGTCGCGGGATTCCCGCTCGTTCCAGTCGATTTCTGGGCTCCCACGGCGGGGTCGACTCCCGCGCCGCTGCTGGCCGCTCTTCTCACAGGGAACGAGTTCTCGCTCCTCTACACAAACGGCGCACGGCAGGGCGCCATTCGCTCCATCGACCTGCACGTCCAGGGCATTCCCCGCCAGGTTGAGGTCTTACTCGAGCAGGCGCGTATTGTCTCCACGAATCTCGCGCACGCCGGCGACACCGTCGAAGTCGAGGCTACGGTCCGTCCCCGCCATCAACCCGCGCGCAACATCCGCATCAGCTTCAAGCTGCCCGATCGGCTTGCCTCGGGCAGTCTCCGCCTGCTCGTCTCCGATGCCACCACGCTCGACCGCACGCTGCTGCAGCCCCATCCTCTGGGCGCGCCTATCGATCTCGCCACGGTCCTCGCCGTGGCCCGCAATCAGCACCCCGCCGACCGCGTCTACGTCAGCCTGCTGGCCCCGGAAACACAGGGCGAAATCCACGGCCAGACGCTCACCAGCCTCCCGCTTTCCGTTGCCAATGCCCTTGAGCCGCTCCGCAACGCGGAATCCGCCGGCCTCAACGGCGAATCGGCCGAACTCGTCGGCGAAGCCCCCGCGGGCGGCGTCCTTTCCGGCTTCCAAATCCTCAATCTCCACATCGAATCCGGCGGCGGACTAGAATAAAATCAACGGTACAAGGATTTAGCTTTTCTTCCGGGATTGACCGGCGCTTTTGGGGAAAGCCGGCTAGGTCCAAAATTTGATAGAGACTCTGGAGAGAACATGACTCTCATCCAAGGCCTTGCAGCTCACGCGGCTGGGGCGGAGCTCCTGCATCTGCGTTATGACCCCGGCATTCTCGGCGTCAACGAAGTCGAAATCGCCATCACCCACTGCGGCGTTTGCCACAGCGATATCCACCTCATCGCCAACGATTGGGGCATCAGCCAGTATCCATTTATTCCCGGCCACGAGATCGTCGGCACCGTGGAGGCTCTTGGCAGTGAAGTCCGCTCACTCGAAGTCGGCCAGCGCGTCGGCCTCGGCTGGCAATCCAACTCCTGCGGCCAGTGCGAATGGTGCATGAAAGGCCAGGAAAACCTCTGCCCGTTCTCTGAAGGCACCTGCGTCCATCGCCATGGCGGCTACGCCGACCGCGTCCGCGCCAACGCCCGCTTCGTCGTTCCCATCCCCGAAGCTTTACCGAGTGAGCAGACCGCGCCGCTGCTCTGCGGCGGCATCACTGTCTACAACCCCATGCGCCTTCAGCGCGTGAACCCGTCGTCGCGCGTGGGCATCGTGGGCATCGGCGGACTCGGCCACATCGCCATCCAGTTCGCGCGCGTCTTCGGCGCGGAGGTCACCGCGTTCTCCACCTCCGTGGCCAAGGAGGCTGAAGCCCGCGCCCTCGGCGCGCACCACTTCGTCAACAGCCGCGAAACCAAGGCCATGAAAGAAGTGGCCGGCGCGCTCGACTTCGTCCTCACCACGGTCAACGCCGATCAGGACTGGAGCGCCTACCTCCAGACCCTCCGCCCCAACGGAACTCTCTGGTTCGTAGGCGTTCCTCCGTCTCCTGTCGCCGTCCACGCCTTCCCCCTCATCTCTGGCCAGCGCACCATCGGCGGCAGCCCCGTCGGCAGCCCGGCGCTTCTGCGCGAGATGCTCGACGTTGCCGCGCGCCACGGCGTCAAAGCCACTACCGAGCGCTTTCCCATGGAGAAAGCCAACGAGGCCATCGAAAAAGTGAAGAAGGGTAAAGTGCGGTACCGGGCGGTGCTGGCCAACTAGGTTTAAGCACAACAATGCTGTCATCTTGAGCGAAGCCGCTCGCGCTTTTAGCGAGCGGCGCAGTCGAAAGATCTGCCCTGAAAATTCAGGCTGTCGCGGGTGTGATGGCAACTTCAAGTCCGAGATGTTGAAGCCTGCGCACATGGAATCGAATCAAGTGGGTGGTTCGCAGCTGATCAAGGAAGTGTGAT
>JBEKKI010000025.1:0-63794 GCA_050010795.1 Occallatibacter sp. | reverse complement strand
CCGCCAGCTCCCGGTAGGCTTCGGTAAACTTCCGGTACTTCGACCTCTGACCCATTTGCAGCTCCCCTTTCCCTGCAAACTGTCAATTTACAACCTGTCTCACTTTTGGGGGTCAGTCCAGAACAGAGAACAGAGAACAGCGGACGGTGGGGAACCTGTAGCCAGCAGCCGGTAGCCGGCAGCCGGGAGCCAGTAGCCGGCAGCGAAGCAAGAAACCAATAACCAATAAACAGTGAACAGTGGACAGCAGCCAGCTGTCAGCTCTCTGCAGAAGTGTGGGCAGAGAGCATTTGTCGTTGGCTTGAGAGCGGTGGCGGAGGCCGAGAGGGAGCGGGAGATGAAGGCGATGGAGCGGAAGCAATTGCGGAAGAAGCTGGATAGGGAGATGCGGTATTACCGGCTGGCGGGGAGAGAGAAGGAGCCAACGGGTGAGCTGCTGCGCGCGGTGCGGGAGTCGCTGCGGGTTCCGCTCAAAGAGATGACGGAGCGGATGGGGGTGGGACGGTCTGTGGTGTTCGAGCTGGAGGAGCGGGAGGGCACGGGGTCGATCACGCTGCGATCGCTGGGGCGAGTGGCGGAGGCGATGGGGTGCAAGGTGGTTTACGGAGTAGTGCCCCGGAACGGAAAGACACTCGAGGCGCTGGCGGAGGATCGGATGTGGAGGGATGTGGCTGGCTAGGGACTAGGGAATAGGGGCTAGGGAATAGGGACTAGGGAATAGGGACTAGGGAATAGGGAGCTGAGGGTGGACGATGGCGGAGATTGTTGCGATGAGCGGAAAGGGAAGGCGGGGGCGGCGCGGGGCAGCGGCGAGCGAACGAAAACCGCGGAAGAGGAGGGTAAAGGGGTATGGGGTTGACCGGTTGAGGATCGCGGCAGAGCGGCGGGTGGCACAGAGCAGCGAGGAACTGGCGGAATTGCTGATGACGAAGGCGCTCGAGGGGAAACTCGAAAGCGTGAAGATGCTGATGAAGCTGGCGGAGGAGGAGAAGGAGCGGAAAGAGGATGAGGATGACGGAGGACGGGGAATTCTCGCGGCGATGGGATACAGGATGGTGGAGCCGAAGGTAGGGGACGTTTGGGTTGGCGGTGGATGGGAGAACCCGGCGACGGGAGAGATTCAGAAGGGCAGGTGGGAAGGGCCGAAGGCGGCGTGAAGGCAGTGGTCAGAAAGACAGGGTTCAGGTGTCAGTTGTCAGTTCTTCGTGCTCGGCGGAGGGTCGTGCGCTTGCGCCCTTCGCCAGAATTCCAAAAAGCAGGTCCCCATTCGACTCCGATCGTCCGCCGCGGCGGACGATCTTCGCTCAGGGCAGGCTTTGAAGTCGTGCCCCGATACAAGGCCGGGGGTTTCGGGTTCGTGCTATCCCAGGTCCCAGAAGCGGGATCTCGACCCCACGGACGTGGACCTGTCCGTGGGGGCCCCGGACCTGGGCACCCGTCGGTGTATCAGAGATCGAGCGAATGGTCGACGAGGGCGGAGGCGGCGAGGGTTGGGTCGGTCGGGGGCGAGAAGGGCACGATTCTGGAATCGGACAGCGGAGGTTAGCGGCGCGACGGCGGGACGAAGAAAGAGCTTGCCGCAGGGGATTGCGGGTGGTTAGAGTCTGAGGAGCGGCATTCCCCCTAACGACAATCGCGGTAAAACAGCTTCCAGCTTCTCGTGTGGTATCTCAGAGGTTCGTAGCATAGGTCAACGTCCCGAACCGCAGATCCTTCAACTCCGTTCGACCGAAAAGCCGGCCAAACGTCGCTCAGGATGACAGCAGTATTGGTGACAGCTGTATTTATGTTGCGAACTTCGGGGCAGGACGCTAGCTGCCAGCTTCCAGGCGCCAGCGGAGTTGGAGCGGGAGATCGGCGATGCAATTGAGATTAAGAAGTGGATGGGCGGTAGCGGCAGCTGCGCTGGTGTGCCTGGGTGTGGTGGGATGCGGCACCAAGGTGCAGGGCCACACCTACGCGGGCAACGGGAACGTGGTGTCGGTCGAGTTCCAGAGTGGCGGCAAGGCCTATGCGAGCATGGGACCGATGACGTCGGCATGCACGTACACGCAGAGCGGCAAGACGGTGAACCTGGTGTGCGAGGGTGATACGACGGTGCTGACACTGCAGGATGATGGGTCGCTGAACGGGCCGCCGGAGGGAATGCTCGCGCACATGACGAAGGTGAAGTGAGGGGAAAGGCCAGCGGAGTTAGCGGGGTTAGCCGAGCTAGCGGTGTTAGGAGCCGACCCTCGCGACAAAAATCCGCCGCGGCGGACGGCGAGCGTGGGCGCCCGGAACGCGGCACAGGGGCTTCGATGAAAATCGTTGCAAAGGCTTTATAGAACTCTTTACTTAAGACGCGGGGGGTGCTACTTTGCTATGCATCCCCCGCCCCCCAGAAGACAGGAGATTAGATATGTTTTGCCCTAGCTGCGGGACGGAGTCCCTCCCGGACCATAAATTCTGCAAACATTGCGGAGCGACGCTGGCGGTGGCCGGCGACGCGCAAGGCGCTGCGCCAATGGCAGGAAACGGAGCACAGGCGGCGAGCGTGCAGTCCTTTGCGATGCCGGTGGCTGCCGCAGTGCAGGCACCGCCACCGCCGCCGCTGCCGGGCGTGACGGCTGGTACACCGATGGGGGCACCGATGGGGCCGCCGATAGGAGCGGTGCCGCCGCAAGCTCCGCCGCCGGGCATGGTGCCGATGGTGTACCAGGCGTACCCGGCCGGTCCGCAACAGGTGTATTACGTGCCGGTGGCGCAGGCGCATGCGCGCGCGCAGAAGCATTTTCTGGAAGGGCTGGAATCGCGCATCCGGAAGCTGGCCTCGACGGACCAACTGGAGGGGTTCAGCCTGGGGCAGATGTTCAGCGAGACATTCAAGCGGCACGGCTCGGACGCGGTAGAGGACTACGTGATGGTGGGCGCGGCGAAGACTTCGCCGCCCATCGACGTGGTGGAGACAGGCTGGCCGAAGCCATGGATGTTCTTCAGACTGCTGGCGACGTTTGTGGCCGCCTACATCATTCTTGCCTTGGCGTTCAACTACACCAGCAACGAGAAACTGGTGCCTGGGATCATGCTGCTGGGCGCGTTTGCTGTGCCACTGGCGACGCTGGTGCTGTTCTTCGAAATGAACACGCCGCGTAACGTTTCGGTTCTCGCTGTGGCCAAGCTGTTCCTGTTGGGCGCGGTGGTGTCGTTGTGCATGGCGTTGCTGGGCTACGCGGTGCCGATCTTCGACGTGTCGTCGATGGAAGCAGGCATTGTGGAGGAATGCGCAAAGCTGCTGACGGTGATCCTGGTGATGCGCAGCGTTCGCTACAAGTACCAACTGAACGGCATTTTGTTCGGGGCGACGGTGGGCGCGGGCTTTGCTTGCTTTGAGACCATGGGCTACGCGTTCGATGTGCTGATGCAGGGAATGCAGCAGGCCGCACAGGCGGGCAGCCAGCAGGTGATGGCAGCGGGCGTGTCAGCGATGCTGGGCAACCTGCTGCTGCGCGGGATCGAATCGCCGCTGGGACACGTGGCGTGGACGGCGATTGCAGCGGGCGCGTTCTGGCGGGTGAAGCAGGACAGGCCGATGAGCCCGGCCATGCTGGTGGATGGGCGGTTCCTGAGAGCGTTCATCATCCCCGTGTCGATGCATGCGCTGTGGGATTGCCCGTGGCAACTGCCGTTCAGCGGGAACCAGATAATCACCGGGCTGATCACTTGGTACGTGGTGTTCGGGCTGGTGCAGCAGGGGCTGCGGCAGGTTAAGGAAGAGCAGAAGACGCACCTCGAGAGCACCTTGGCGCACGTGGAAGCCGCGATGCTGCCGGGAGCGGGCGGGATGCAGCCCGCGGGAGCCGTGCCGGTGGCGTGAAAAGGCAGGGAACAGGGATTAGCGAATAAGGGAGCGGTGCGACGCTCGAGAAGAAAGGGAACGTATGGCATTTTGCAATCACTGTGGCGCGCAGTTGGAAGGCGATGAACGATTTTGCGTGAAATGCGGGAACGATGTGAAGGCGCAAGCGGCGGCTCCGGCGGCCGCGGTGAGCGCACCGGCGGCGGCGCCGGCCGCACCGATTCCGGTGGCACAACCTGCCGCGCCTCCGCCAATGTACGCGGCGCCGGGACAGTTTCCGGTCGCCATGGCGGTGCCGCCCCCCGCACAGTCAAAGCACGGATGGATCTGGGGAGTCATCATTGTGGCTCTGGTGTTGTATGGCCTCTATTACATGGGCACGCACAATAAACAAACGCCGCAGAGTCAGCCGGGGCAGGGCCAGGGCCAGCCAGGCCAGGGTCAGCCGGGACAACCGGGACAAGGGCAACCGGGGCAGGGTCAGCCGGGCCAGCCGGGAGTGAATCCGGGGCAGGCGCCGGGCCAGGGACAGGGTCAGCCGGGCCAGCCGGGAGTGAATCCGGGGCAAGCGCCGGGGCAGGGACAGGGCGGCGACAATAGCGCGCTGGTGAGGTTACAGGAATTCGCAGGTACCTGGATACCTGTAAACGGAAATGTGGAAGTATCGAAGGCCATCTGGCGGAATAACTCGAATGTGACCATCCTGTCGGCGACGCTGCAGTGCAACCAGTTCGCCGCGAATGGAGCGTCGGTCACATCGTTGCAGACGACGCTGAACGGACCGGTGAATCCGCACACCACTTGGGTCGCCTCCGGGCCGTTTCAAATGGGGGCGATCTCCCCGTATGAGTACCGAATCAACTGCGCCATTGTGGGAGTGAATCCGGCAGGCAACTGAGGCGTCGGAGACTGCGAAGCCAGCGCGGCGAGCTTCTGCGGTGCTCACCAGGCAGCGGTGCTGCCGGAGAGGGCGCGATGAAGAAGCAGGCGCGTGAGGCGGAGCGGAGTCCCATGGCGCGGCTCACGGGCGCTGTCTACCTTGCCTATTTTGCGACGACGATCGTCACGACGATCATTCAGAGCCGCGTACCTGAATCCATTGGAAAAACAGGCAGCCTGCTGGCGTTCGTGCTCTATGCGATCACTTCGCTGCTCTTCTACGACCTGTTCAAACCGGTGAACAGGTGGCTCTCACTCGTGGCAGCACTCGTGAGCCTCGCGGGATGCGTGGTTGGGTCGCTCGATATCTTCCATTTGCCCACCTACCACGTGAATGCGCTCGTCTTCTTCGGGCCGTATTGCGTGCTGCTCGGATACCTCATCCTCAGGTCAACCTTCCTGCCGCGGATTCTGGGCGCTCTGATGGTGCTGGCGGGAATAGGCTGGCTGGCGTTCCTCGCTCCCGCCGTCGCGAAACATATCGGGACGGTCATTGAAATCCTGGGAGTGGCGGCGGAGGGATTGCTGATGCTGTGGTTGCTGGCGATGGGCGTGAATGTGCAGAAATGGCAAAAGCAGGCGAGGGAAACCGTTGCCCGCCCCATTGGCGCCCGGAAAAACGGAAGCTGAACCCTTCGACAATGCCGCCGGCAAAGCCTTCACCGTCTCGAAAGAGGAGATGCAGCGGCGCGAGGCCGAGTGGCAAAAGGCGCAGGGCAAGAAGAGCCAGCTGCGCAGGCGATGCCTGCTGTCGAATTCTGCTAGACTTTGCGGCATGTCTGATGAGCTCAGTAGAAACTTAAGAGCCATTCACGATCTGGAGAGGGCAATCCGCGTCTGGGAACTGGTACGGGATCGAACACAGCAAGTAGAAATGGAAACAACGGCAAATTGCGAAAGGCAGGGAGAGGCCGTAGAGACAAACCCGACAGTCGCCAAAGCGCGCGTTCATATCGCCAGATGCAATTTGGCGATTCTCCGTGCCAGGGAACGAATCGACAAACTAGTAAATGCCGTGTGAAGTATATTGATGCTCTGTTTTGCCAACTATGTTCTTGTCCTTGCGAGTTACGCCCTCGAATAGACCAATCCCTGAATCAGCTTAGCGCAGGACCAAACAACATCCCGGCTTATGGATTCGGCGTGTTGTTTCTGGTGGGTTGCTGATTTTCAGCGCCCCCGCTCACGGTGACTTGCGCCCTGGCTTTGCGATAGACGTTGGCGACGGCGAGGGTCCAGAGAGGAACGAGGTCGACGCCTGGGATGAGCTTGGCGGCGAAGGAAGGCAGGAACTCCCAGTGCCAGCCGAGGAGAAAGGTGAGCAGGCCGCCGACGCAGAGGTCGAGGATGTCGTCGGCGGGCGACTCAGCGCCTTCGATGACCCAGGGGAAGACGGCGATCTGAAGGACGTCGGCAAGGATCGCCACGATCATGGCGATGCGCAGGCGGGGACCGGCGGAGACTTTGACGGCGCCGCGTTTGAGGTCAGTGCGCTGGGGCATGGCTCAACTCACCAGAGTAGCGCGAATGGCAGCCGGTGGGGCACTGGTGCGCGTCCGTCTCGTGGCGGGAGGGGGTCGCTCGCTCGGTCGGAACAAGAACCCCGGCGACCGCGGTGATTTGTATCACCATGAACCCGCAAATGAGGCCGCGTGTTGCTGACGCGAGGATCGTGCACCGTACCGATCCCGGTGTGTTTATCCCGCGCAAATCGCGAATTTGCTATCATGGGTGCGCAATCAGCTGGGGTACGTACATTCCAATTCTATCGGGCCATAGATCGCTTTTCCCGATTGTGAGCAATCCATCTGTCTGGTTCGATCAGGGGTGCTGCCCCTAAAGAAAGGATGGCGCAGCCACATGCGCTTCCTGCGATTTGCTCTTCTCTGCCTGATCACCGGCTCATTCGTCCACGGGAAGCTGGTGATCTGTCAAGAGCCGGGCGCGATGCCTCGGATTGTTGACAAGATCGACGAAAGCCAGATGATCACTCTGAAGGGAAATACGCATCCGGCTGCAATGGGTCAGAATGACCGCGGCCCGGCGAGCCCGAATTTGGCCATGACCGATCTGATTCTGGTTCTCAGACGCGGCCCCGAGCAACAGGCCGCGTTTGACCAGTTCGTGGCCAGCCAATACGATCCGTCCTCGCCAAACTTCCATAGCTGGCTCGCGCCTGCGGACGTGGGCAGGATGTTTGGATCTTCCCTCGCCGATATTGCGACGATTTCGAGCTGGCTTGCCGGGCACGGGCTGCATGTGGATGAAGTCTCTCCCGACCGGATGACAATCCGCTTCGGTGGCGCCGCTGCGCAGGTGGAGAGCGCTTTTCATGTAGAGATTCATAACCTACTGGTGAACGGGCAAGCGCACATCGCAAACATGAGCGATCCGCAGATTCCAGCGGCGCTGGCGCCTGCGGTTCAAGGAGTCAAAGCGCTGCACAATTTCTTTCCGCGGCCACTTCATCAAACGGGAGGCCTGGTCAGCCTGGATGCATCGGGAGCCGGATGGCGGCGCGTACCCGGCAGTGCCCAGCAAGACGCAGCGGTGACTCTTGCCCCGAATCCTGAATTCGGCATCACTGTGGGCTCTGGAAGCAGTGCCTACACCATCGAGGATGTAGCTCCGTACGATTTTGCAACCATTTACAACGTGCTGCCGCTCTGGAATTCCGGGACAGACGGAACGGGACAGACGATTGCGATCGCGGGAACGAGCGACATCAACACCGCCGACGTAGCCTCGTTTCGCAGCGTGTTCGGTTTGCCTGCCGGGACGGCGCCTAAAACCATCGTGGCCAACGGCAACGACCCCGGCCAGTGCAGGAGCACAAGTTCGAACTCGCAATGTACGATCGACGATCTCGTGGAGAACACACTGGATGTGGAATGGTCGGGAGCGGTGGCCAAAGGGGCCAACGTCGTGCTGGTGGTGTCCGGCTCGAATTCCGCCACTACCGATACCGTGTATTCCTCTGCGGATTACGTTATCCAGAATGCGACGGCAAATATTCTGAGCGTGAGCTACGGCGAATGCGAACTGGGCGAGGGGACCAGCGGAAACGCGGCATACAACAATCTTTGGGAGACAGCGGCAGCCGAAGGTATTGCGGCATTCGTCGCATCGGGCGACTCAGGAGCGGCGACCTGCGACCAGGGGCTGGCCGGCAATCCTCCACATCCCGCAAAATATGGCCTGTCCGTCAGCGGCATTGCCTCCACACCATACGACACGGCGGTGGGCGGAACAGACTTGAATTGGGGTTCGACCGCTGCACCGTACTGGGCCGCAAGCAACAACTCCAGCAACGGTTCCAATTCGCTGGGGTATGTGCCCGAAGTCCCGTGGAACGATACATGCACGAATCCGCTGGCCCTGAACTACCTGCAGGAGTGGGCGACCGTCTTGCAGCAGCACGGCTATGGCGCCCTTTCGCCCACTGATGCCGACTCGGCCTGCAATTTTGTGAGTCAATGGTGGAATCTCATCTATAACAACACAAGTCCCACGGTGGACCTTGCTCCTTTGCTGGATACGATTGGCGGCGGAGGTGGCGCCAGCAACTGCACAACCAGTGACGGCGCAACCGTGGCGAGCTGCGCCGGCGGCTATGCGAAACCGAGCTGGCAATCGGGCGTGACCGGGATCTCGGCCGATGGAAAGCGCGACTTGCCTGACGTGGCCTTCATGGCGGGCAACGGCTTCCTGGGCAGCGCATATTTGATGTGCGTTTCAGCCAACGGGGCGTGTGTGAGTTCCACGTCGCTATCCAATCCACCGACGGCGCAGGAAGTGGGCGGAACTTCGGTGGGCACGCCGGCCATGGCGGGCATTATGGCGCTCATTAACCAGAAGGCCGGCGCTGCGCAGGGAAATCCAAATGCGGAGCTATACGCGCTGGCCGCCATGCAGAACTACAGCAACTGCAGCGCTGAAACAGGAAACACAAGTGATGGATGTTCTTTCAACGACATCGATACCGGAACCATCGCCATGGCCTGCGCGGCCGGCTCTCCCAACTGCACCGTGACCCATTCAGGCGATTCCGTCGGAGTTCTTTCAGGGTATGCCGCGACGGGCGGCTTCGATGCGGCCACCGGGCTGGGCTCATTGAACGCAGCGAACGTTGTCAACGCGTGGAGATCCACCCTTGGCACCGCTAGCGCAACCGTCACGGTGACGCCTGCCACGAACAGCTTTCCTTTGAGCCAGAGCTTGAATGTAACGGTGGCGGTAAGCGGCGCCAGCGGAACGCCGACCGGCAGCATCGGGCTCAACGTGGGCGGATCCGTTATCGCGGGAACGCTCTCCGGCGGAGCGGCGACTCTGACCATCCCGGCTTACAGCTTTTCGCCCGGCAGCGACACGCTCACTGCGCACTATAGCGGCGACACAAGCTACGCCAGGACTACGGGGACCGCAAGTGTTACCGTCGCGAAAGCCACTCCCACGGTCACGCTGCAGCCAAGCGCAACGCAGATAGGCGCCAACGCCACCGATAACATTGAGATTGTCGTTTCCGGCGGAGGGCCAACTCCCACGGGCACAGTCACAATCTCAATCAATTCCGTGGTTTCGAACACATACGCCCTTTATGTCGGGGCTTTGAACTGGTCGGTTTACTCAAACGCGTTTGTCAATGGCCCTAACACCATCACCGCGAGCTACAGCGGCGATGGAGAGTATGCCCCCACAACCGGCACCACCACCATCACCGCCACCATCCTCATCCCAACGCTGCAGATCGTCCCCTCGACCACCATCTTGACCACCGCTCAGAGTATGCAGGTGACAGTCCACGTCACCGGAACAGGCGCCACGCCGACCGGGAACGTGAGTCTGAACGCCTTCGGCGAACTCTTCGGCACGGGAGTGCTTTCCAACGGCAGTTACACCTTTACGGTCTCTCCCGCCTCCTTATATCCGGGGGCCGACACCTTGACGGTGGAGTATAACGGCGACAACACCTACGAGGCGGAGAGCGCGACGACTTCGGTTACAGTGTCGATATCGCCTACCAGCTTGACGGTGACGCCCTCAGCCACCAGCCTGTATACCAATAATTCGCTCACCCTTACCGGCCAAGTCGTCACCGCAGGGGGAACGCCTGGGGGAATGATCACAGTTTCGGGCGGCGGTTACACAGGCTTCGCTTGGCTGGGATTTACGCCAGGTCAGTACTCACTTACCATTCCGCCGGGAAGCCTGAGCCCGGGAACTGACGTCCTCACGGTCAGCTATAGCGGCGATGCTTTCTACACACCTTCATCCACATCAACCACCGTCACCGTGACGCAGTTTGTAAAGCTGACGCCGACGTTAACGGTTACCCCGGCCTCGAACTCGATTGACCCCAGTCAATCCTTGAGCGTCACGGTGGCCGTTGCGGGAACAGGTGGCCAGGCGACCGGGGCCGTAACATTGACGAGCGGCAGCTACAACTCTGGCGCCTTGCCCATGTCGGGCGGCAGCGCTACGGCTGTCGTGCTGCCGAACACTTTCAGCGTGGGACCGGTTACCTTCAACGCCAGCTATAGCGGCGACACAACCTATCTGCCGGCAAGCGGAACGGGAACAATCACGGTGGCGACATGGTCTTTCACGCTCGCTGCATCAACCCCCGCCGCCGTCTCGCCGGGGGGCTCGGCATCGTCCACGATTACAGCCACCGCCATAAACGGCTATACCGGAGTTGTCACGGCCAATTGCGTGCTGACTGGCGCGCCAAGTGGAGCCACCGATGTGCCGTCGTGCACCATGCGGGGCGCTAACTCCGTGGCTTTTCAACCCGGCGTGCCAAATGCGTATTTGTACGTGGATGTGACGACAACTGCTGCTGCGGCGAATCTTGCCCGACCGACATTGCCCGGCGGCGGCCGCAAATGGAGCGGCATTGGCGGATCGGTTCTGGCTTTTCTCGTTTTGCTCGGGATTCCTGCGCGGCGGCGCAGTTGGCGCTCGATGCTCAGCGTCCTCGTGCTCCTGGCAGTCTTCGCCGGCCTCTCCGCCTGCGGAGGATCGAACTCCGGCGGCGGTGGTGGTAACAGCGGCACCACCGCGGGCACGTATACCTTCATGGTCCTAGCAACCGGCAATCCCCCCGTCGCGCCTGCGCCCACGGCCACCTTCACCGTGACGGTGAATTAAGTCGCCGTCGCAAAATCGAAATGCCTTGTTCCCTGGAGCAGATTCAGATTCAAGCTGCCTTTCTGAGCAGTGAAGCCTTGCCTTTTCAAGAGGCGATTTTTGCAGGCAGTTCCGGTGAAGAACAACCGCAGATTCTTCGACTTCGTTTGGCCCAGAACCGGGCCAAACTTTGCTCAGGATGACAGATCATTCGGAGTGCGGGCGAGGACGCCCGCACGACAGCCGGTCAGGAGCCCAGCGCTACAAACGGGCCGAGTGCGGGCACGCACGGCGACATTATTCATAGCGGAGCGCCTCGATGGGGTCGAGGTTAGCGGCGCGAATGGCGGGAATCATGCCGCCGACCAGGCCGGTAACAATGAGAATCGCCGTGGCCACGATGATCGAGCTGGGAGAGATGATGAGGCGGATGTCGGCGGCGGTAGCGTATTTGGCGATGGCGCTATAGAAGGTGATGCGCCCAACCATGATGGAGATGAGATAAGCGAGTGCGATGCCGCAAATGCCACCGACACCGGTGATGGCCATGGCCTCAGCCAGGAACTGAACCATGATGTGACCCTTGCGCGCGCCGAGGGCTTTTTCGATGCCGATTTCGCGGGTGCGCTGCTGCACGGCGACCAGCATGATGTTCATGAGACCGACGCCGGCAATGCCCAGCGTGAACGCGCCCAGGAGCGAGAGGAGAACCTGGAGTGCGATGGAAAGAATCTCGAACTGGTGGAGCTGGGTGCGGAGATTGAATATGTGCACGGCATCGTGGTCGGTGGATTTAAAGTTGTGAGCCGCGGCCAAGGTCTCGCGGATGGTTTTTTCGATTTTCTGGTAATCGCCGTGATATCCGATCCAGATACCGTCGAGATAGTGTGTGTCTTTGAGATCGCTCATGGTGTTGAAGGGAATATAGACGGTGCGGTTGGTGTCGTCGTTGGTTTCCTGCATTTTGGGTTGGGCAGTGCCGATGACGGTGAAGATGACGCCGTTGATGCGAATGCTTTCCCCGACGGGGTAGCCGCCTGAGAAGAGCTTGGTTTTGGCCTCGGAACCGAGAACACAGACGTGGGCGCGCTGCTCGTCCTCGGCGCCGTTGAAGAAGCGTCCCTGGTCGGGGGAGAGCTTGATGATGTCGGCGTAGGATGGGCGCGAGCCGATCACGGTCCATGTGTATGTGTGCAGGTCGTTCTGCACGGTGGCGCTCTGATACTCCGCGGGCGTGATGTGCGTGATCTCGGGAAGAACAGCCATGACGCGATCGACGTCGTCGAGGGTGAGACGGACCTTGACTCCAGCTTTATCGCCGCCCGCCTGCTGGGTGGTACGGCCGGGGAAGAAGCCGATGGTATTGGTGCCCCATTGAGCAAAGATGGTCTCGAGAGCGTTGGAGAAGCCGTTTCCGTAAGCGAGGAGCAGCACGACGGTGGCAATGCCCCAGGCCATCCCAACCATGGTGATGGCGGTGCGGCGGCGGTTGTAGAGCATCGCTTCCCAGGCCTGGGCGAGAATGTCTTTGAGCATTACTTGGCTCCTAGCTGCCAGCTTTCTCCGTCTTCAGCCGAATGCGCCGGTTTCCATTGATAAGGATCCGCCGCCCCTACGGGGCTGCCGAATCCTGTTAAACGCTCTACCCAGGATTGCGTCCGCTGAGGCGGACTTCATCCTGGGCTAAAATCCCTGCTCCCTCCGGGAGCGGATCCCTTGCAAAACGAGGAGGTTTTCACCCCTCGGGGCCTCGAGTTCGATCCGGATTCACACAAAAGTCTGAAGCCACAGCGGATTCAGAACCGGATTGGCAAAACCTGTTCTCCTCCTACTACTCCCGGCGGAGGGCTTCGATAGGGTCGAGAGCGGCGGCTTTGCTGGCGGGGTAAAGCCCAGCCGCGACGCCGCAGAGGGTAAGCGATCCGAGGGCCAGAGCCGCCGTCCAGGGCACAATGCGCGGCGGGTCGAAGCCGGGGATCTTGTCAGTGAGCAAGGCTTGGAGCACGACCATGACCGCCTCGGAAAACAAAATGCCGATGAGGCCGCTGAGGCCGGTGAGCAGCAGGCCTTCCCAGAAGAACTGGGCGAGGATGGCGCTGCGTGTGGCGCCGACGGCTTTCATGACGCCGATGTCGCGGGTGCGCTCGGTGACGGAGACGAGCATGATGTTGATGATGCCGATGGCTCCGAGGCCGAGGGTGACTAACCCCACGCTGCCCAGAAAGACATCCATAGCGGTGAAGATGGCGCCGATCAAATGAGATTCGGTGATCGTGTCCCACTCGTTGAAAGCGTCGAGGAGCGAGGCGTCGAAGCCGTGGTTCTCGGCGATGACGCGGTGCACGGCGATGTCGGCGGCGGTGTTGTCATTCTTGATCGTGGGGTTGTATTGGACCGATGTGAGCGCATCCTGCGGAATGTTGTCGCCCTTAAGGGGGAACAGCTCGAGCATGGTGGTGACGGGGATGAAGGTCTTCTCGTCGTCGTAGGTGTTATTGCCGCGGCCGATCTGCTTTCCCTCGCCGATCACCGTGAAATCGACGCCGTTGATGCTGATGGTCTCACCGATCGCGGGCCGGCCGGGAAAGAGTAATGAAGCGGTCTTGAATGCGAGGAAGGCGACGCGGCGCGACTCGCGGACGTCGTCATCATTGAAATAGCGGCCCGCCAGGATGGGAAGGTAGCGGACGGCGGGGTAGTTGGCTTCGCATCCGGAAAGGTGGCCGGAGGTGTTGCCCCACTGGCTCACTTCGTAAGGGTCGTTGCGGGCGAGTTCAACCGTTACGCCGCGGACCTCAGGCAGGCGGCGGATGTCGGCTGCGTCGCGAAGCGTGAGCTCGTAGGGGCGCATGCCGGTGTGCTGGTTGGCCAGCGCAGGGATGGTGCCGTTGAAGAACATGACGACGTCGGTGCCGAATTGAGCCAGTTGTTTGTGCTGGCCTTCGCGGAAGCCTTCGCCCAAGCCCACGAGGACGAGCAAAGAGAAGACACCCCAGGCGATGCCGAACATGGTAAGAAAGCTGCGCAGCTTGTTGGCCATGATGGCGCGGAAGACCTGCCCGAGCGTGTCAGAAAAGCTGGTCATGAGATTGAGACGGATAAGGGCCGTCTTTGCATGTCCCTTTGTGAGAAGAATACGGCAGAAATGGAGGCGCGGTTCCCGCGGAAGGGTATTGTGGTGCGCCCGGGACGGCGCTTCATCCTGTGGCTGATTCCGTTGGACCCGATTTGGAGGTGATTCACATCACGGAGTGGAACCATCGGCCGCTGATTTGCGTAAAAAGGCTAAGAGGGTTACAACGGTGGTACGCCGCCGTCATAAAGATTGAGCATCAATTGGTTCGCCAGCGTCCGCCGGGAGAACCCCGCTCCCGTCGCGTTGTGGGGAGGAGTTTGTGGCAGCATCGCGCAAAAATAAACGCCTGTGGATCGTTGTGGGCACGTTGGGCGCCCTTGTACTGGTTGCAGTGGGCATTGGACTGGTGCGCCTCGCCAAGGGAGATCCCATTGACCCGAACCGGCTGGCCAAAGTGACCCGAGGAGACGTGGCTAGGTCCGTGGTGGCGACGGGCCAGATCCAGCCCATCACCAAGGTCGAAGTGAAGAGCAAGGCATCCGGAATTGTTGAAAAGCTCTACGTGGACATCAACGACAGAGTGCACAAGGGCCAGGAACTGGCGCAGCTGGATCAGCAGGAGATCGAGGCGCAGGTGGAGGCGGCGCGCGCGCAAATGGCGAGCGCGGAGGCCAACGTAACGACGTACCAGGCAAACATCGAGCAGGACAAGGTGAATGCCGCGGCGCCCGACCTGCCCATGTATAAGACGACGCTCGACCGCAACATCCAGATGAACAAGGACGGGATCGTAAGCAGCCAAACGCTGGACAACGCCAATCGCGACTACCTGGCGGCGCTGACGAAGCGCGATGCGGCGCAAGCGCAGATTGGAGTGGATGGCGCCAAGCTGAAGCAGGCGCGCGCGCAGGTGATGCAGAGCCAGGCCAGCCTGAAACAGCTCGAGGAGCAGCTCTCGTATACGACCATTGTGGCGCCCATGGACGGCGTGATTCTTTCGCGGGACGTGGAGATCGGCGACGCCGTCAGCTCGATCCTGGTGCTGGGCTCAACGGCAACGCTGGTGATGACCGAGGGCGACACGAGCGAGGTCTACGTGCAGGGCAAGGTGGACGAGGCGGACATCGCGCACGTGTACATGGGGCAGCCCGCGCGCATCAAGGTGGAGAGCTTCCGCGACCGGCAGTTTCAAGGCAAAGTGACGAAGATTGCGCCGATGGGAGTGCAGAAGGACAACGTGACGACCTTCGAGGTCCGCGTGTCGATCAACAATCCCGGCGGCGAGCTGAAGGCCAACATGACGGCCAACGCGGAGATCCTGCTGGACGAACACAAGGGCGTGCTGACGGTTCCGGAAGACGCGGTGATCTACGACAACCAGAAGAACGCGTCGGTACAGGTTCCGGACAAGAACCAGAAGAACGGCTGGCGCAAGGTTCTCGTGATAGTCGGCCTGTCGAACGGGTCGGTCACCGAGATCACGAGCGGCGTGAAGGAAGGCGACCAGGTGGTGCTGCAGCAGTAGGCGGTGGCGGCCTGGGGTCGGATCCATTTGGAGCGACCGCCCGCACGACAGCAAGAAATCTCAACACATAGACAACTATTGAAGCGGATGAGCGCACGGAGCGGCTCGCATATGGGGCGTCCGTGATGGGATTGGTGCGCCCTGGCGCAGGAGATGTCGTGCTCAGCGGGCGAGGAATTTTTCGTTGGCGAGGATGCGGTAGAGAGTGGAGCGGCTGATGGCAAGCTGGCGGGCAGTGCGGAGCTTGTTGCCGCGGTTGAGATCGAGAACATACTGGACATGCTGGCGAATGACGGCGTCGAGGGAGAGATCAACAGCGCGGGCGGCGGCTTGCGGGTCGAGGAGCGGCGCGGGAGCGGCAGTTGGGTTGGCCCAGGGATTGACCGCGGAGCTGACGGCAAGGTGCGGCTCGAAAGCCGGCGCGAGGCTATCGGGGAGGGCAAGGTCGGCGGGACGAATGACGCCGTTGTCGGCCTGCAGGAGCGCGTTCTCAAGGACGCTTGCGAGCTCTCTCACGTTGCCGGGCCAGGTGTGCTGGAGCAGCCGGGCGAGCGAGCCGGGGCCAAGGACGACGGGGCGCTGCTGATAGCGGGCGCAGATGCGGTCGAGGAGGAATTGGGCGAGCGGGGCAATGTCTTCGCGGCGCTGGCGCAGCGGCGGAATGGCGAAGCGAATCGCGGTGAGGCGAAAAGCGAGGTCGGGGAGAAGAAGACCCTGGCCGGCCATCTGGCGTAGCGGCGTTTGCGAAGAGGCTAGGAGGACGGCGCGGCCGGGCGGGCGGTCCTGAAGATTTTTGAGGACGCCAAGGAGCAATCCCTGCCCCGGAGGAGCGAGGAGGTCGATGCGATCGAGATAGGTGAAGCCGGCTAGGGTGGAGGGATCGGCGTCGGTGGCGAGCCACTCGCGGGCGTCGCGGCGCTGAAAAGAAGTGGCGGCGAGCGGAGAGCGGCTGAAGAGATAGCGGGCGAGGGTCTGCTTGCCGGTGCCGTGCTCGCCTTCGATGGCCGCGATCTGCAAGTGGGGCGCGGCCATTTCGGCCTGCACGAGCAACTTGCGCCAGGCGGCGCTGACGCCAACGACCTGGATGGAGGCAGAGGGTGCATCCAACTCCACGAGGGTGAGGCCGGAGGCGGAGGGCTGCGTATGGAATGGAGCGGAGCTATGCATCGGTTTCAACGTGCCTCGCCTCCGGCGCGATAGTGGACCGCCGAGCCATCACAGTTCTCATCGGCGTTGCGAAGAAAAACATGAATGAGGCCGGGACCGAGGGACTAAGGGAGCGAGGGAACTATAAAGCAGGGAGCGAGGGAGCGAGGGAGCGAAAAAGCAGGGAACCAGCGACCAGGGAACAGGGACCAGGGACGCAGGAAGCGATTTCGTGGGCGGGCGTTATACTCGGGGGGATTCATGCCGAGGGGAATTCCGAATTCAGCTTTGCAACTTTGAAGATCCTCAGAAATCAGGAATGTCGGCGGAGTGTCCGAACGTGGAGTGCAGGAGAACGTTGTGGAAGGCAAGAGGCCGCGGACAGGACGGGAAGTTGCGCTGCGGCGCTGGGGCTACGCGGCGTGGGTGCTTGCGATCGCCGGCTTCGCGGCGCTGCACGCATGGCACCTGAGGGCCGACTTTCCCAACGGGTCGCAGTGGTTGATGGACTGGGCCAAGTACACCGATGAGGGCTGGTACGGAAATGCGGCGGCGCGCGCGCACCTGTTTGGGAACTGGTATCTTGCGGGGGACTTCAATCCCGCTGTGATCGTTCCGGTGTGGCCCTTTGCGGAGTGGCTCCTTTACTTCTTTACGGGTGTGAGCGTGCAGGCAGCGCGTGGCCTGGCTGTGGCGTGTTTTTTCGCGAGCCTGACACTGAGCTACCTGCTGTTGCGCAGCCGTGGACCGCGCTTCCACCCCGCAGACGAAGACCTATCCGCGGGGACCCCGGCCTCCCACCCCGCGGATGAAGACCTATCCGCGGGGACCCCGGCATGGATTGCGCTGCTGGCCGTGACGCTGGCGGTGACGAGCCCTTATGTCTATAGCTTCAGCCGGCTGGCGATTCTGGAGCCGCTGCAGACGACGCTGTTGCTGGCGACCTTGAATGTGGCGGTGCGGCTGCCGAGGATGAAGCGGCCGATGTTGGTATCGGTCGGGATTGGGCTGCTGTATGCGCTCGTGGTGCTGACCAAGACGACGGCTGTATTTCTGGCGCCGGCTGTGTGTTGGGCAATCGTGACGCCGTTGTGGGCGAATCGAAGGCTGGCTCTGCGTTGCGCGTTGACGGCGGCATTGAGCGCGGCGGCGATGTATGGCGCGTGGTTCGGTATCGTTGCGTGGTTGGGTTTGATGCCCGACTACCGGTACTTCCTGGTCGAAAGCCACTTTACGTTGCCGAATGGAATCACCTGGCCGTTGACCTCATTGTGGTGGTCGTTTCACGGGTTGCTGTGGATCGATCGCAGCGTGGTGCCGCTGGCTGGAGCGTTAGTGCTGGCGACAGCGCTGGCGTGGCGCGCGGAATGGAGCAGAAAGCTACGTCGAGATCCGGTTTTTGGGACGGCGCTGCTGGCAGTCGCGGGAATGGTGTTGTTCATGACCGTGCAAAACCATCCCCAGCCGCGATACATTCTGGCGGCGTCGTTCCTGATTTTCTGCGTGGTCGCACTGGGGGCGAATGCGCTTGTGTCGCAGGGAGGATGGACGCGAAGGGCGGGCTGGTGCGTGGTTGGCGCGGCCGCGTGCGCAACCGCGGCTGACGCGGCGACGACCATTGGGTACGCGATGCATCCCGAGTACACATGGGTGAATGCGGCGGCGCAATTGACACAGTATATTGATGCGCACCCGAACGGGAAGCGGATGCTGGTCTCGGTGAGCGGCGACGACATCACCCTGATGACCCATGTGCCCTCGCTTTGCGACGAAATCAGCTCCGAGGACCTGGGGGAAAAGGTGGAGCGCTACCAGCCGGGTTGGTACGCGTCCTGGAATGGGATCGATCCCGTGATCCTGGCGGAGCTGCATACGCATGAATCGCTGGAACAGGTTGCGAGCTTTCCTGCCCTCGACGATCCGGAGCGCAATGTGCTGGTGTTGTTCAAACTGCATCCGCTGCCGGACGGGAAGGAACGGGACGAGGACGGCCCGGGAATGACGGCTCCGCTGCCCGACGACAAGATCGACGTGCCGGTGGAATAAAGGCAAGGATCAGGGAACAGTGGACAGTGAACAGTAAAAAGTGGACAGGTAGGGATTCCGGGGCAGGGGATGTGAGGCCACTTCCGCGGGCCGGAATGGGACGACATCAGGTTGGGAATGCGGCTTAGAGGCCCGTGACAGCAGTCACTCGACAGGGGTATATGGGGATGATAGCCTTCCGATGGCAATTCCCCGGGTGTTTGAGAGGCCGGTTCCGGGGCCGTTCTTCTTAGAGCGGTTCCACAATTTACGTGCCCTTACCTGCGCCGTGCAGGGTGGCTTTTTCTTGTTGAAAAAGCCACTTGGCAGTCGCGGCTCCGGGTAAAGCTATTGTTGAACCGCTGTGACGACTTCAAAACCTTGAGTATGGAGGGTATGTGACTGTAACAGGTTGGGTGTGTTTGTTTCTCGCCGCGAGCTTGTGCTCGCTGCTTGTGGACGTGTTTTTGAGGCGGCAAGTGATTGGATCGGAAATCGGCATGTCGGATATGAAGAGGATTTCCGCCAAAAGCCGCAGAGCGGACGTCGGAGGACGTATGAAGAGCCTTTTATTTTCGAGGCGCTGGGGAAGATTCGCCGGCGTCATTGCAACACTGGTCGCGCTCGGCCAGGGAGCAGCCTTTGCGGCGTCTACAGAACCAGCCGGAGGCGAAGCCAACCTGAAGCTCCCGGATTTGACACAGGTTCAGTTTTTGGGCATGAACGGCCACAGCCTGCTCATGTACGGGCCGCTGTTTTGCATTTTAGGAATGATCTTCGGCCTCTTCATGTACGTTCACCTGAAGGGCCTGCCGGTGCATCGATCGATGCAGGAAGTTTCGCAGTTGATCTGGGAAACCTGCAAAACCTACCTGATCAACCAGGGCAAGTTCCTGCTTCTTCTCTGGTCCTTCATCGCGGTCGTCATCCTGGTTTATTTCGCCGTGCTGCTTCACTTCAGCGCGGTGCGAGTGGCCATCATCCTCGGGTTCAGCGTTCTGGGGATGGCAGGCAGCTACTTTGTGGCGTGGTTTGGCATCCGGTTGAATACGCTGGCGAATTCGCGCACCGCGTACGCCGCGCTGGGCGGTAATGCGTATCGCACATTTTGCGTTCCAATGAAGTCGGGCATGAGCATCGGCATGATGCTGATCTCGATCGAGCTGCTGATGATGTTCAGCATCATTTTGTTCGTACCGGGAGACTATGCGGGGCCGTGTTTCATCGGCTTTGCCATCGGCGAATCGCTGGGCGCGGCCGTGCTCCGCCTAGCCGGCGGCATCTTCACCAAGATTGCCGACATCGGCGCCGACCTGATGAAGATCGTGTTCCATGTGAAAGAGGACGATGCCCGCAACCCGGGCGTGATCGCCGATTGCACGGGAGACAATGCCGGCGATTCAGTGGGTCCGACTGCCGACGGTTTTGAGACCTATGGCGTGGTGCAGGTCGCTCTGATCGCATTCATCATGCTGGGCGCGAAGACTTCAATCGCTGGAGTGCAATTAATCGTCTGGCTGTTTGCGGTTCGCGTGGCCATGCTGGTGGCGGCAGTGGCGGGCTACTACATCAATGAGCTGATCGCCAGGGCGAAGTACGGCAAAGCGAAGGAGTTTAACTTCGAATCGCCGCTCACCTCGCTGGTGTGGATCACTTCCATCGTGACCATCGGCGTAACCTATCCGATCACCTATATCCTACTTTCCAGTTTGGGTGGAGACCCCACACTGTGGTGGAAACTTGCGACCATCACTTCCTGCGGGACCATTGCGGGCGCGCTCATTCCTGAGCTTGTGAAGGTGTTTACATCAACCAAGGCCCGCCACGTGCAAGAAGTGGTGGCGTCGGCAAGGGAAGGCGGAGCTGCTCTGGGTCTGCTGTCAGGGTTTGTCGCAGGGAATTTCTCCGCCTACTACCTTGGAGGCGCGGTCATCGTTTTGATGTCCCTTGGCTACGCGGTGAGCACCGCGGGATTCGACCAGGTGATTCTGGCTTCGCCGATGTTCGCCTTTGGCCTGGTCGCTTTCGGCTTCCTGGGCATGGGTCCCGTGACCATTGCGGTCGATTCCTTTGGACCGGTGACGGACAACGCGCAATCGATCTACGAGCTGTCGCTCATCGAGGACGAACCGGGAGTGCGTGAGGAAGTGAAAAAGCAGTTTGGCGTGGATGTGGATTTCGAGCACGCCAAGAAGATGCTGGAGGCAGGCGACGGTGCGGGCAATACGTTCAAAGCCAGCGCCAAGCCGGTGCTGATTGGCACGGCCGTGGTGGGCGCCACCACCCTGATCTTCGCCACCATCATGGCGCTTACCAACTCGCTCACCGAAAATCTTGACAAGCTCTCGATTCTCAACGCTCCCTTTCTGCTTGGCCTGATTACAGGCGGCGCAGTGATTTACTGGTTTACCGGCGCTGCCACACAGGCGGTGACCACTGGCGCCTACCGCGCCGTGGAGTTCATCAAGAGAAATATCCACATTGAAGGAACCGAGAAAGCTTCTACCGAAGACAGCAAGAAGGTGGTGGCCATTTGCACCCGATACGCGCAAAGCGGGATGCTGACCATCTTCATCTCGCTGTTTTTTGCGGCATTGGCCTTTGCCTTCCTGGATCCTTTCTTCTTCGTCGGCTATCTGATTTCGATTGCGATCTTCGGCCTGTACCAGGCCATCTTCATGGCCAATGCCGGCGGTGCCTGGGATAACGCCAAAAAGATCGTCGAAGTGGATTTGCACGAAAAAGGAACGCCTCTGCATGAAGCGACAGTAGTGGGCGACCTGGTGGGCGATCCATTCAAGGACACAGCTGCCGTGGCTCTTAATCCGGTGATCAAGTTCACCACGCTTTTTGGCTTACTCGCAGTCGAGTTGGCGGTTCAAATGTCCGCTACCAGCGGCGCCATGTGGACACATCTGCTGGCGGCGGTATTCTTCGCTATTTCGTTCTTCTTCGTTTACCGCTCGTTTTACGGCATGCGGATCAAGAGCGACTAGAGCGGTTCCAGAATTCATGTGCCCTGTTAAGGGCCGTGAAAGGTGGCATTTACTTCCACCCAAACGGCGAAGACCTGCCGTTTGGGGCCCGGTTGAGGAAAATGCCACTCAGCCGTGGTGGCTCCTGGGTAGAGCGATTCTGGAACCGCTGTAGCCGGCCAAAACGTCTCACCCCAAGTGAGAGCTTGATTGGAGAGCAGCCAGCTCAACCCACGCCGGAAGCACCTGTAGCTCGTTTCTCAATGAAACCGGCCTCGCACGCCACGTCGTGCGGGGCCGATTTGTTTTTGACGCGGAACGAGGGTTGGGCCGGGGCCCGGCGGCTTGAGGCAGCGCAGAGAATTATTGTGATCCGCGGGATGGCGAGGGTATTCTGCCACCATGCGATGAAAAAACTCTCTCTCACCTTCGATGACGGGCCTTCTCCTCCCTGCACGGAGGCTCTTCTCGCCGTCCTCTCCCACCACTCAGTCCCCGCCACCTTCTTCATGATCGGCGAGAGAATGCTGGTGCAGGAATCCACCGTCAAGCGCGTCGAGCAGGCGGGCCACGTGATCGGCAACCATGCCCGGACCCATCGCAATCTCTGCGGTGCAACCTTCGAGGAGCTCGACCGCGAGATTAACCGTTGGGGACGATACTTCCGCCCGCCGGGTGGCCACTACGACGAGGGGGTGCTCGATTACCTGCGGCAATACAACATCCAGCTCGTGATGTGGGATGTGGAAGGGCTGGACTGGAAACTGAGAACCGCCGACGAGATTGTGGGCTATCTCGCCGTGCAGATCGGCGCCCTCGAGGGTGACAGCGCGATCGTCCTCCTGCACGACGGCGATTCGGAGGACCCCGACGGCAGGCGCTGGGCTACAGTCGAAGCCACCGACCGCATCATCACGCGCTACCGCGCGCAGGGATTTGAGTTCGTGCCGCTGAGCGAGATGACCCTGCCAAGGGAACCGAAGCATTTTGGACATTGAGTCCACGCTCTCTGACAGCATGAATTCGGTTCTTTGATTCGGGGTTTCCCAGGTCCGAAAATCCGGACCTGGGGCACCCAATTTCTGTGGTTGAGTCAGATCGGGTTATGGGCAGGGTTGGGTCTGTGCTATCCCACGCTTCGCCAGAAAAAAGGCGAAGGATGGGGCACCCAATTCTTGTCGTTGGGTCAGATCGGGTATGGGCCGGTTTGGGTCTGTGCTATCCCACCCTTCGCCAGGAAAAAGGCGAAGGATGGGCCACCGACCGTTAGCACAACATCAAGCGGCCGAAGAACTGGTTTTGGATTTGGCACGGTGTCGTTGGGCGGAACAGTGACGGAGCCGCCGGTTGAGCCCGCGGTGACGAAGCTGTAGTCGTTCCAGCCGCGCACTGTCAGTGGCGCCCAGGCCGTCAGGATTGACGGTCCCGAAGTACTCCGCGTAGGTGGGCATCGGCCCAAGCTTGACCGGGCCGGGATTGCTGAGGTCTTCGTTGGCCAGGTACAGGTAGTTGAACTTGCTGAGGTCGAGGCGAAAGACCCACTGCACCTGACCGATCGATCCGGTGGGGTCGGTTGCAGCGTGGTCGGCGACTAGATAAACGTGAACGCCGGGATCGTCGGGCGTGACCATCCAGTGCTCACTGTAGGTGAAGTCGTTGCTGCCGCCGGAGGGGTACTCGACCCACCAGTCGATGTACTTGTCTGTCGCATCGTAGCCGGGAACTCCAGGCGCGCTGGCCAGGCCCCCGGCGTTATCCATGTAAAAGCCCTTGGGGACGCCGCCGCCGGTTTGGGTCTGGTCGACGAGGTTGTCTGTGGTGCCGACCGGGACCATGTCGATGATGCTGGAGTGGGCGGGGTAAAAGCAGATATCGAGAGCGCCGTTGTTGATCTCCCAGACCTGGGGGGCGGAGCGGCCGCCGCAGGTGGCTGTAGTGGTGTTGATGGTGAGAGGGTTAGCCGCGTAAGCAGGAATCGCCAGGACGGCGAGCGCGAATATCCCGGCGACGATTCGAACGAACATTTTGTCCATGGGGGACCTCCAGATGGGGGAATTTGCGAACACGTGAACGCAAGCGAACGGGAGATCGATCGTAACCAGAGGCTCTTGCTAAAGAGAGAAGCGTGCTGCAGATAAGAAATAATTCCAGCGGCGGAATTATGGGCCGGTGAATCAAGACCTGTCAAGGTGGTTTTTGTGAATTCTCCTCGATCGAGGCTGGCTTCGCATGCGCAAGAAGCACGGCGTTCCGCAGAGAGAAGCTTGAGCACAGAGCCGGCCCGGTTGTCCACAACTCAAACAGGAGTGGCGGCTGAATGCACCGGTTCTGCGCCTTGTGCCCATCCGCGGCGTGGGCTAGGCTGGGAGGGCGAGGCTAGGGGCGATTCTTGATGCCGATGGTGCCCCGGAATTGAGGCAATTCGGACCGCCCATCCCCGCTCCAGACAGGGCTGGCTGCAACTTTCCACAGGCAAATGGCAATGTTTAGGGAGCAGATGCTTGAAATGTTAAGAAAACACTAGATGTTGTGGTTTGTTCTTGACACGCACCATGGAGAGCGGTAATTTTTCATCTGCGGCTGTAAACAGGCTGTTAATAAATACCGGCGCAAATCGAGCAATTCCCGAGTTCAGGTGCTCCTCCTAGCGTCTCGTGAGCAGGCAATCAGCGGAACTGATTGACCCCCGGCCGAGGCGGCTCCAGGGTACAACGACGCGGAAAGAGCTGAAAGGCGTCGGCGAGCCGTGGACGACGCTGGAACTCGCGGATCTTAGACCCCGTCTTCCTTTTGTTTCCATGCAGTTGCCTGTAGTTCCACGGTCTGGCGAGAGGCCAGGCATACGGCTTTTTATCACCCTTTTTCCGATTGGAGAGGATCAAGATGAACGAGGCTCACGTACAGACTTCGACTGCTGCATTCCAATCTAACCCCCGTAGCCAGGGCCTGACGTTCTCGCGGCGCTTTTCCAGGGAAGGTGTTTCTGCCTACGACGAAGTGCAGTGGGAGCGGCGGACCGCGTTAATCACCGACACGAAGGGAAACACGATCTTCGAGCAGAAGGACGTGGAAGTTCCCGTGGACTGGTCGATGACAGCGACCAACATTGTGGCGTCGAAGTACCTTCACGGCCAGATGGGCACGCCGGAGCGCGAGACGGGCGTGCGGCAACTGGTGGAGCGGGTGGCGGAGACGGTGCGCGACTGGGGCATGGCGGGCGGCTACTTTGCCACGCAGGTGGATGCCGGCATCTTCCACGATGAGCTGGCGCACCTGCTGCTGACCCAGAAGGCGGCGTTCAACTCGCCGGTGTGGTTCAACGTGGGCTGCGACCGGCTGGAGCCGGAGGCGGACGGACAGAACTGGCACTGGGATCCGGTGACTGGCGGGGTGCAGTACTCGGCGACGGGCTACAGGAACCCGCAGTGCTCGGCGTGCTTTATCAACGCCGTGGACGACTCGCTGGACTCGATCCTGACCCTGGCGAAGACGGAAGGGATGCTGTTCAAGTGGGGATCGGGGACGGGGACAAATCTGTCGTCGCTGCGCGGGTCAATGGAGCAGCTTTCGGGCGGCGGGCAGGCGAGCGGGCCGTTGAGCTTTATGCGCGGGTTTGACGCCTTTGCCGGCGTAATCAAGAGCGGAGGCAAGACGCGGCGCGCGGCCAAGATGGTGATCCTGAACGTGGACCACCCCGACATCGTGGAGTTTATCGAGTGCAAGGCCAAGGAAGAGAAGAAGGCCTTCACGCTGATCAAGGCGGGCTACGACGGAAGCGGGCCGGATTCAGAGGCATTTTCTTCGATCTTCTTCCAGAACGCGAATAATTCGGTACGGGTCAGTGACGAGTTTATGCGCGCCTACGAGGCCGATGGGGACTTTACCACCTATACGGTGAAGGGCCACCTGCCGGTAAATTCCTACAAGGCGCGGGAGATCATGGGCAAGATCGCCGAGTCGACGTGGCAGTGCGGCGATCCGGGAATGCAGTTCGACGACACTATCAACAAGTGGCACACGAGCAAGAACTCGGCGCGGATCAACGCGTCGAATCCATGCAGCGAATACATGTTCCTGGACAACTCGGCGTGCAACCTGGCGAGCCTGAACCTGATGCGGTTCGTGACTCCGGCGGGGACGTTCGACATTCCCGCGTACCGGCACGCGATCAGCGTGTTGATCACGGCGATGGAGATCCTGGTGGACAACTCGGGGTATCCGACCGAGGCCATCGCGCGGAACTCGCACGACTACCGGCCACTGGGGCTGGGCTATGCCAACCTGGGCGCGCTGCTCATGTCGTTCGGGCTGCCGTATGACTCGGCAGCCGGGCGCGACCTGGCGGCAAGCATGACGGCGATCATGTGCGGGCAGTCGTACCTGCAGTCTGCGATTATCGCGGCGCAATGCCCGGCGCTGGGCTCGGCGACACCGCTGACGGCGAGCGTGGAACACCAGGGCGGAGCGTGCCCTGGCTACTACGTGAATCGCGAGCCGTTCCTTGACGTGATCCGCATGCACCGCGCCGAGGTGAACAACATCGGCAAGTCGAGGACCACCGGGGAACCGTTCACGGTGCCGCAGCTCGATGCGCTGATTGACGCCAGCCGGGAGAGCTGGGACATGGCGCTGCTTTACGGCGAACGGTACGGGTATCGCAATTCGCAGGTGACGGTGCTGGCGCCGACGGGAACCATCGGATTCATGATGGACTGCGACACGACGGGCATCGAGCCGGACCTGGCGCTGGTGAAGTACAAGAAGCTGGTGGGCGGCGGCATGATCAAGATCGTGAACAACACCGTGCCCGCGGCGCTGTTCAAGCTGGGCTACACGAGCGACGAGGTGAACGCGATCGTCAGCTACATCGACGCGACGGGCACGATCGAGGGGGCGCCGGGGATCAAGCCGGAGCACCTGGCGGTGTTCGATTGCAGCTTCAAGCCGGCGAAGGGCACGCGGTCGATCCACTACATGGGGCACATCAAGATGATGGCGGCGGCGCAGCCGTTCCTGTCGGGCGCGATTTCAAAGACCGTGAACTTGCCGCACGAGGCCACTGTGGACGAGGTGGCCGAGGCGTACGCGGAGAGCTGGCGGCAGGGCATCAAGGCCGTAGCCATCTACCGCGATGGCTCGAAGGGCACGCAGCCACTGAACACAAGCATGGATGCGAAGAAGGAGCCTTCGGAACTGGATACGGTTGGCGGCCGCCTGCTGTTGCACCTGGCGGCGTCGCAACCCGGAGCGGAGGCGGACCTGAAAACGCTGGAAGCGCACGCGAACGACCGGGTGGAGGTGAGCGCCAGGCAACTGGCTGCCGCGGCGCAGGCCTTCCAGAAGGCGCTCGAGGAGATCGCCCAGGCTGAGGCGGTTCCGGTGCTGACGGCGGCGCCGTCGTTGGGAGCGGGGAGCGAGATGGCGAAGGACGAACAGGACCTGAACGCGCCGCCGCGCGCGATCCGTCACCGGCTGCAGGAGGAGCGCGCGTCGATTACGCACAAGTTCTCCATCGCCGGGCACGAAGGCTACATCACCGTGGGCCTTTATCCGAACGGCCAGCCGGGCGAGATCTTCATCCGCATGGCCAAGGAGGGATCGACGGTGAGCGGGCTGATGGACGCGTTCGCGACGTCGGTCTCGCTGGCGCTGCAACACGGCGTTCCGCTGAAGGTGCTGTGCGAGAAGTTTGCGCACACGCGCTTTGAGCCTTCGGGCTGGACGGGCAACGAGCAGATCGGCTACGCGAAGAGCCTGATGGACTACATCTTCCGCTGGCTGAATCTGCGCTTCCTTTCAGGCCAGCAACTGACGCTGTTCGCTGGCCTCGCGCCAAGCGCGCCGCAACTGCCGGCGTCGCCGAGCCTGCTCGAGGAGAGCGACCTCAATGAGGATGAGCCGGCGGAGCCGCAAAGCCAGATGGCGCGGCTGGTGGAGGAAGTGGCCAAGCGGCTGAACCAGGTGGCGGCGGCGGGCCCGCGCCCGGGCGGCGGCATCGCTCCGGAGCCGCAGCCGGAGCCGAGCGCCGGGACACCGAGACGGATGACCGAGCTGCAGGCGCAGCGCGAGGCGCAGGCTAGTCCGGCACATGGGCCGAGCCTGCAGGATCGCGGGCTGTATCACGCAGCCGATGCCATGCGCGACATGTACGACATGGGCGACGCACCGAGTTGCGGCACGTGCGGCGCGATCATGGTGCGCAACGGGAGTTGCTACCGCTGCATGAGCTGCGGGTCCACCTCGGGCTGTTCATAGCATCGGGTGCAGCTAGGCGCTGGTCAAGTGTGGGTGCACCCATAACGTGAAAGTTTGACAGCATAAGGTGAAAGTCCGTACACCATAAAATGAAAGTCGCACATTCTTAAAGACTTGCATTTGATTCGGCCGAAACGCCGCCTGGCGTGGAGGTTTTGCCTTGAGAATTTGGCTAAGGTGAAATCTCCGCGTGATTGCTGACGTCTATCAATATAACTCATTTATAATCAATTACTTAAAGCGCGCGATGGTCGCGACTAGGTTCCCGGTGCGCAGGCTGGTCCTATGCAATGACCGGCGGAAGGGCAAGATCCTGTTAGCGCGGTGAGGGTGCTGGCGCTGGCAACGTTCAAGAACTGCAAAAAACCTCCACATCCTACACAACCTACATAAGTTATTTGTTTTGTTGACACAGCGAGCACTGGAGGTTTTCTTCATTCTTGGTCAAACTTACACAACCGTAATTGGTGGCCACCGCATGAATGCGGACCTGAGTTGCACGATCCAAAACGAACCCATTGCCCGCCGCGCTTACCCGCCGGCTGAGCAGGCCTGCCTTCTTGAGCGTGTGGCCCACTTTTTCCGGGCTGTACTGTATTCTCTCGCCACGGTCTTTCAGCACGCGATTGACCTCCGTGGCGATCTCGTTGATCAGAATCTGGTTCTTTCCTTGATGGCAAAGAGCAAGCGCGGCGCCGACGGCGAGCGTTCCCAGTTCATCGAGCCGTTCAGCGAGCTGCTGCTCGGAATACGGGGTGAGCAGTGATACAAGATCATTCTGCAGGTCTGGCGCATCGACAATACATTCACTCAGAGCACTCGCGATGGCGTTGAAGTCGGGGGAAAGGTTTGCAGCGCAGGTCTCTAACTTCGACACTTCTGGCAGGTGCTCCGAACGGTAACGAAGGAGCCGGTTCTGCATTTTCTGCGCCATTTCTTCCGGCATGGGCGCCACGTGCTCCGAACAGGCGCCGGATGCCGGAAGTGCGTTGATGTGTACGCAATGCTGCAACATCGCCCTGATCGGCGGATCCTCACCTGCATAAACGGCTTTGGGACCGTAGTAATCGAAAGCGAACTTTGAGGCGCCGGGTACGGTCCTCAGCGCCAGGTAGCCGCGGCGTGTAGAGCTGCAAAGGAGCGCAGCCGAACGCCTGCTCAAGTTTGGCTCGAAGATGAGCAAAGTCGGCTTCTTATCCCAGTGGATTGCGCTCAGAGTTGCGCCTGTCATTCCAGCGATGAGGACAGGATGGTAGCAGCAAGCGTAGAGGGCGCGCAGAATCGTGTCACCCTCATGGGGCGGCCCAGAAATTATCAAGCCAGGTGCTAAGGAAAGCACATCGGCGAACCAAGTCGAGAAGACCCATAGCGTGAGCAGCGCGCTGTCCTTACCCGAAAGATGGGTTTGCTCAGCGATGGCCAGCTTGATCCTGGCGAAGAGCGCTTCGGTCGTGCCGTAGGCCGCATAGTCTGTGGGGACTAGCATCCTTTCCCAGGGATCGCGCTTGTATTCAGCCCGTGCACGACCCTTCTCAAATAAGCTTGCCTCGTCAGAGGAAAGAGAATAGCGAACCTGAACGCTCTTCAATTCGCCGCTCGTCGTTCTTACCCACTCTGGGATTCCGTCAACCTTAGTGGCTGGTGTGGTTGCCGGCGTTTCAGGGCTATTGGGCGCGTCTGAAGCTGCTTGCTTTTCCGGTCCGGCTTCGGCATTCGATGCCGTGGCTTCGGAGGTGTCGCTCTGTGGAAGGACAGGTGCCGGCGTCACGGGCTCCTCTGGAGAGAGAGTCTGATGAGTCGTTTGTTCTTGCATTTTGCTCATCCTTTCTGTGTCGTTGGTTGAGTAGCGTCGACCAAGGGGAGATTTTCAACTTTTCTCGACCTGGTTGTCGCTACGCAGGGTTACTGTTTCGCTGGCGGGCGCTCGCCGGCAAAACCATCTGGTCTCGCCAAGCGAAGGCGGCCATGCCGGCCGTGGGCCCGTCGCACCGTCCTACCATGGATTCCGTAGTTGAAAAACTCGATTTTCACCTCCGACCTTTCTAAATCTGCGGCAACAACGGCGCCGCCAGCTTGGATTGGTTATGCGGCGCCGTTGCCCACTTTTGTCTCCCGCTGCCAAACTTCGATGATTGTCAAACGGGCTTCTGGCACCAGGGTCGCGGCTCCGGTTGGTACCCGCGGCCACTTTCTGTTGCGTGCAGCTAGAACCCGCTCGAAGTAGACGGGTCGCCCCAGAGAGGTTCTCCGAAGAGAACCTGCCCGTCAGCGCAACGCTTGTACTTCAGCATGCCGCAAGTCCTGCGCCCGGAACATTCCAAGACTTCCGCCACCAGCGCCTTGCGGCGGCCAGAAAGGGGGACGTCCCAAGAGACTGCCGCACAGCCGTCTGGAGTGTCCTCGCCAATCCAAACATCCGCGAGCGTGATCACCAACTGGCCCTTGAGCTCGCTCAACTGATGGTCGATCTCATTAAGCGCCTTGGCCCTTTCGACCGGACCCGCCTGCAACCCCGGGGCGCGCATTGAATGCACACCCAGAGAATGAATGATATGCACCACAGGAACCCAGGCCGCGCCTTTAACAATCCCTGAGCACGCCTCGCTCATCGATCTTGCAATCAAGTGAAGTACTTGATCAGTAACATTCGTACTCATGACTTCAACCTTCTTTCTGAGAGACATCGACCCGCCGGCCTCAGAAGGCACGACTGATCGGCGGCGTCTACACACCGGAAAACAGTTTTTGTTCGTTGGGAGGAGAGCCGCGCCGAGGTACCTTATGCGCGCCCGTAAGGGCGGGGAGTCAAGGAGCGTGCCAGCGTCGGTTACATTTCGGCTTCACGGGCCGACAATCTAATCGATTAGTGCTAACCTCTAAGCCATAATACATCAACCCAAAGGGGAAATGCAAACGCAAGCTGCTGATTCTAAAGAAATTATTTTCCTAAATTCGCGCCGAAACAGTGGTGTCTTCCATATACCAGTGGCCTATATACTTCGGAGCGGCTGAACTGTAACACAACCAGACAATCCGCGGCCCATATGGCAGCTGCTAAGTCGCGGCTGTAAGAGAACACCTGCCCTGGCTGCGTGGTGCTCCTTGTTCTGCATCCGGCCTGCGTTCGGCACGCGAGTGATCGGCGCCATCGGCCAGATGAATACTCAAATGGTGTTATTGGATGGGGAAGTTGGCAAACAGCAGATGCTGAACCCCCGTCAGTCGCCCTTTCCTGATTCAGCCATAAAAACCAATCCTAAGCGGCGGCCACGTGTGCTACGCGTGTGCCGCCTTTCCGTAATAGGGGTGACCGACGCGGATCTGGCATGGACCGCCAGCTACCAGGTCGGCGATGTAATCCAAGACTTGGAGCAGAGGGTTTTGTCGATGTTCCTGATTGTGCCGTCTTCGCCGATCTGCTGGATGGTTCCAATGTCCCGATTGGCGATTCCCAACTGCTTATTCGGCGCGGTGAATTGCAGCCGGTCCCCAATTGTGAAATCTCGTTCAATTTCGCGGTAGGCGGAGATGCCGCGCAGCCGCGAGGGATCATAGGTGATTTGTTGTCCACCCGGATTCTCGACCGTCAAGAGATTCTGTTTCGGATCGGTTGCAATCACCTGGGCGTAGCTGCGCGGCTCGATGCCGATGGCAATGCTGCCGCGCTGGTAATGGATTAGCACTCTGACGCCTGTCACACTTCAGGGCGGAGTCTGATTTGTTTTCATGGTGCCCTTAATCGGTCCGCTCTTTAGGAGAGCTGTTCTAACTGAAGGTATCGAGCAGCCAGCGCTTTTGATTCCCCGGTAGGGTCGGGAAGAAAGCCTGACATTTTCGATGTTCTGAGCATCGAAACAAAAGTCAAAATATCAACCGCACTGATGGTCTTATAGAAGTTGATGGGCCTGCCGTAGTCGCTGTCTTTATATGCGCCGTGGAGAATGCCGTGGCGATTAGTCTTATCGAGCAAAGGATATAAAGCGGAGTCCTTGAAAAAGTACTCTTTGAGAAAGTGCAGGAAGGCATCGAGCATATCGACAATCTCCTGGGTTGCCCCGATCCTGCGCTTGATTGCGTCGTCTTTAGCTTCCATTAAGAGATCACGAAAGACGCTCTTCACAGGTTCATCAGCCTTCAACCCGCGTTGCCGCGCCAGCTCCCGTCCGATGCCCTCGACGACCGGAATCAGACCGCCGACGGCGACATGACGCAATCCGGAAAAATGCGCCGAGATCGCCTCAGCGATTGTTTCCCGATACATCTCGACGACTGGCATCTCTCGATACCGTCCGACCACCATCGAGGCAAGCCGGTCCGGGGTATAGATAAAGCCCAACACTTTTTCGAGATCGTCTTCGCTAAATGGCTGCCGTGCGCCGGTCACTCGCGCGGCCACGGTTTCTAGAAGTCCGACACTTACGTAGGGCGGAACGAACCATCCTATGCCATTGAGAACCTGTCCTACCTGTTTGAGCTGGTTTCTCTCCATGCATGCATCCCCGACCGTTGATCCTAGAATAAAGCTGACCGGTTTATGGAAATGTCAGCGAGGACAATGACTCCAATGAGCTTGCTCCATCTCAGCTTTTTGCTGCTTTCAAGCGCGACGGCTCTTTGCGCGCTCATCGCAGCCTGGTACTGGTATCTCTCCAGCCGGCCCACGCCGGAATTGGCGGAGCCCGCCGTTGCGTCGATCGACGATAACCCTGCCGAGCACATTCTCGAAGCCCAGGTGAACGCCTACAGCATTCATGCAGCTCTCTTAGAAGCGTCGCGGCTCAACAAGAGAGCGGCATTGTGGAGTGCAGCGGCCGCCGCCCTTGGCGGAATCGCCGCTATCCTCAGCATCTTCGGATAAATCTCAACGCCTCTCAGGTTTCATTACCGTTCTCAGGCCGAAGGTTCCGGTATCCTCGAAATCCGCGCGCAACCAGCAGCTCAATCATTTCTGCGGCCTCCTTCCGTGCCATCTCGCCATCGCTCAAGGCCGCCTTCAGAATGCTGTCTAGATGCTGATCCCAGCCGTGAATGGCCCAGCCGTCAAGGTCCTCTTCAAAGAGCACATGCACGACGCGGATGGCCTCATACGGGTACTTCGATGAAAGTCGATCAAGCGCCTCAACCACCGCGAAGTCGGGACGCAGAGAGCGGACCCGCTCCAGGATCGGCAGTGCTTGTTCGATCGCCCATTCGTCGGGAAACTTTCCGCAGGCCAGCCACCAGCCGAAGGTAGCTAGCTCGTCGGCCTCTTCTTTGGAGCCGGTCTTGAGTAACTCCATCCTGCTTTCCCAAAGGCGCATGTATCGGGCCTGCATCTCCGGCGAAAGAAACGCGCCTTCCTGGATCAGGTTCCAGCCGATGTCGCCTACGGCCTGGGCCCGGAGCTTGATGCTTGCCGAGCTAAAGAATTGAACCAGCAACTCGTCGTCGAGTTCAATGACGCCGTGTCCGTAATACTGCATCAGATGACTCGCCAGCGTCCGGTCATTCTCGCCTATAGGCGCGTCGCCTTTCTGCAATGTCTTGATCGCCATCAGGTAGCGCTTGCGCGTCGCCGGTAAGGTTTCGCCAACCGGACCACAGTACTGGAGATAGGAGTTCCAGGCGAAACGATCGAGCGTCTTCTCTTCTTTCGTCCCGTCTTTGCCGGGGAATAGCTTCGGAATGACCGATAAAAACCATTCGAGACCCAGCCATCCGAGAGTTCGGAATTGCATCCCGAACATCTCGCGAACCGCAGCCGAAGTCTCTTGGGCGGCGTCGAGCTTTTGCTCCAGGACCTCGAAGACCGGGGAGAGCAACGCCGGCGTAAACTCTGCCTCCGGAGTCGCCAATTTGATCCACCGCCCGTAGCGGATCAAGGCCTCGACGCCGACGGGGCGAGGGGTGTTCAAAGCGAATGAGGCGTAGCGACTGGGTTCTTTCTTATATTCAGCCTCGTCTTCGGCAGTTGGCCGCGGCAGGAAGCAAACGGCGCGGGCCGGAGGAAACAATTCGGCTGCCCGCGCAAGATCCAAGCGCTTCTCCTCAAGAAACAGATCCGACAGAAAGCGCGCCGCCGACATGTGCGCCCAATTCCAAGTGGCCTCGCGATTCCAGCCGTCGTCTTTGACCTCCATAAGAGCATCGGTATTCTCCGCCACCCACTGGGCAGCTTTAGCTACGTCGTATAGGTCGAACGGCTTTTCGGTTTTGAGAGCACCCGCAAAAGCGTCGAGAAGTGCCGTGATATAAGCAGGATCGAGTTCGGTCGTCAAAAAGCTGTCCAACACCTCACTTGCGTGTTGCGGATCATCGGCTACCCATTCCCGCAGCGTATTCGCGACTCCTGCCCGCGAAGGCTGCTCGAAGGGCAGTCCAGTGGAGGGCGGCGTCCAGTCCTTCAAATACTTCACCAGGGCTTCGGTCGACATCCCCCGGAACGAGTCGAGATCGGTGGGGCTATGATCCTGGACCTGCCGCACGCCCCCGCTGCGGAAGCGGGGCCGCGGCGCATCGTACTTCTCGAGCAGTCGATCAAGTTCACGCGCATGTGTCTCATCAAGCACCGCTGCCAGCGGATGCAGCCAGTCGAGTTGCCAGCGTTCGATGATGACGGTCTTTTCCAGTTCGACATTTTCCGGACGCACTCGATGCTCTAAATGGTATGCGTAAGATGCCGGATCCGGACCCCGGTCAATCCGTTCCAATATCTCCGCCAGGACTTCCTTCGGAAGCGCCGGTGCCTGCTTCTTCAAGAGTTCCGCGAACTCGGGATTCGCTGAGGCGCGCGCGTACCTCGTCGGTTCATTGAGAAACCGTACTACCAAGTCCGCGTCAGCGTTGGCCTCATGAAGGAGTGTGAAAGCGCGCACCCTGTCGAAGATCGGCCAAGTGTACGGTTCGAGCGCATGCAGAATCTGCTCTGTGTGATCTCCCGGTTGGCTGCTGAGGAACTTGATGGCCCCGGTGAGCGCAGTCACCGTCTCATTCAGCGCCTCGTAATGCGAGCTGTGTTCCAAGTGCGGGCGCCAGATCGTCGAGTAGTCATCCGACTTGTCCTGTTGATTGCTGCTGTGGATGGTGACGGCGCGATTGAGATTCTCTGCCAGAGAGGCCAGAAAACCATCGGGAATCGCCAGCAACAAGGGTTCATTCACCTTGCGCAAAAACAGCTGCGACCAGACGGGTTCCAGTTTCGCTTCCGGATCAGGCGCGGGCCTCCAATCAATCGTGCTGCCGTCTTCGGCTTCAATGGGCATGCCCTCCCGCGTGTCTTTGGGCGCTCGAACTTCGAGAATTGCCGAGGCAAGTTCGAGCGCAGCTCCCGGCTCTCCGCCCGTTGCCAGGTGCGCGACCAGCGCCGCCGCCTTTTCCGGGTAAAGCGGAATCAATGACAACTGTTCGCGTACCCACGCGGCTTCTTGGACGGCCAACTCTCTTGCCAGTGGAGGCGGCAGCTTGCAGGCAATCTCTACCAGCAAGCGATGAACAATATGGTTATCGCTCGCGAAGCAGGCGGGCTTGATTACCGCAGCGACCTCTTCAGGAGCAACGTCCGCCATGCGCAAGAGATACTGTCCCTCCGGCCACGGAGGGAAGCGATACATATTTCCGATGCGCTCGATACCCGGCGGGTGATCGAAGCGTCCGCGCTTGGCGAGCGGCTCGATCCATGCGGGGCTCGATAACTTCTCGAAGAAATACTCGTAGTTTCCACCGCTCTTCTGAATGAGTTCGAGTGCCTTTTCCACCTGTACGTCAGTCGGCATCTTCGCCCTCCGCTAGCAATCGATCGATCTCGTCCAGATCGCTGACCGGACGCGGCTGCATCCGTCGCAATAAAATATCCTCTATTTCAAACAGCTTGCCGACAAACTCATCTCTTTCGGCGCGCTTTCCACTATGTGCCACCACCTTGAAGTATCCATCCGAGTTCATCCAACCAGTGATTTCGTCGGCCACCACATCGGAGGGCAGGGCCGGACCCGGCCCGGCCAGTTGCGTCAGCAAGAGAGCGGTCTTCTTCCGATTCTCCGCCCGATTGTTGTCCGACCAGTCAAAGAAATCGTTGAGCGCACCGATCAGGGCCTCCGAGACACCCGCTTGCTGACTGGTTGGATCGGGGCCCAGTTGGCTGGTTTTTTTGAGCGCGAAGAACGCATTCTTCACCGGCACCAGGCGCTGTTTCATCGAGTCTCCAAACACGGCCTTTTCACCCGTCATCCTGGCACAATGGGCGATCAACTCGCGGAAGGCGTGAGCCGCCAGTTGAAATCGATAGGGATTGGTCTCGTCGGCGAACGCCCGCAGGCCGCCAGCATAGATTTCGGCAACCAACGCATCGCGCCGGCCCAACTGTTCGAGAAGCATCCCTTGCTCCTGCCGAAGAAACATATGCCACTCGCCCTTTGCTTTCGCGGATCCGATTCTAATAGTTGTGCGCTAACCGGGGTCGCTCACGCTCCATTGCCCATTGTGAATATAGGGGGACTGTTCGATTCCGGCAGCTTGCCACACCGAATTAACGATCGGCAACAGCGTCGCCGCGTAGGGCTCACCTTCCTCTGTGCCTCGCAGGAGAACGTCAGGGCAAAGGATCAGATCGCGGTCGAACGCTGGACTCGGTTCCCATCCCCGCGGCATTGCCATTCTTCTACCCGCAATACCGAGCAATGTAAGCGTCACGTAAACAGGCTCAGAAACCTCTAACTTTCCCAGCAGATTCAATGCCTGAGTGAATGTCTTTACAAGTTTCCCCTCGAAAATCGCGCTCGCTATCGTGTCACTGCCATAAGAGTTGAAAACATAGCTGTCGCCGTATTCAAGAGCGCCCTCTTTGAATACTTGAAGATACGATTGCGAATTCTCTGTCGCTCCCTTGGAGACGAACAACAATCCATCCGCGTTGTAGCGTCTCCATTCGGCGCTTAGGCACATGAGCAGCCGCCCATTGCCCCACGCGTTTGTATCGAAAATACGCGGGAACGATGGATGATCGGCCACAACCGCAGCGGACGGAATGAAATGGTAGAGAAGTTGAGTGCCCGATAGCTGAATCGGGCCGTTGCCGGAGACAGCCTTAGAGATCCGATCCGTTCGCCAATCTCTCAGCCGCTCGCTGATGCCCCGCTGTTGTGCGAATGCCGCACCAATCTGCTGTACATCGAGCTGCACCTTACCGGTACTGCTGTTTCGCGAAAAGAATCGAGTCCGATTTGCATAACTGACCATGTGCGGCGCCAGCCAACTCTTGCCAACACGGATCAGGAGAATGTGCCTGTGGTCCGAGGTCTCAAATGCGCGCACCTGGAGCAGCGGCAGACGGGGCTGAATGCCGTCCCTGATCAGCTGCTCGATCCGATTGCATTCGGCTGCTGCGTTCGCCAGAACGATTCCGACAACCTCGCCGGGAACGCCGGTGGCGCTTGCCCCTTCCCGTTCGTCCGTAATCCCGAACAGGATGTCGCCGCCAGAAGCATTGGCAAACGACGAAACGTCGCTGAGAAATTCTGCCTTTTCTTCCGTGTTGCCAATCGCCAGAGCAGCCTTATATTCAAGCGTCTTATGCTCGGCAACCTTATCTTGGACGAGACGGAGTATATCGTCGGTAGTAATGTCGTCGAATCGGGCAGAAAGCATGCTGGAAAACCATCCCCACATTCCATGCGCTAGAACCGTTCATCGGCCAAATGGAACCACGGTTGTCCTGTGACGTGAGTCCATCGAGATACCTTCGCGGATTCGGTCCTCAGCTCGAACTTGAACAAGCAATAAAGCCTTGGCACAAGGCGGCTCAGAATATCATCCGATTCAGCCCAAAGATCGTGGGGCAGAGGCTTCTCCGTCTCAAAATAACGAATCTGATCTCTACTCTGACCCGGCGTATACGGTTCATATCCCAATGAACCAAGCGCGTCACGCAACGATATCTCGTCGCTGCCTGTCCAGCTCTGCACGGGTCGAATTCTCAACGTTACCGTCGGCATAACTATCCTCGGGTCAACAGGCTGGTCGAGTCTTCTCTGGTTAGGCACCACCAGTATGTCACTTTCCCTGCTCGATGGCGAAAACGGGATCGACCTTGCGTAAATTTGTTTCCGCCTACACTGACTTAGCGATGCTCGTGACGACCGCTCCCAAAAAAGACTGAGCTTCCGTCTCTAGAGAGCGGCTGCGGCGGGAAGGATGCGCGGCCCTTCCCTCGCTGCACCGCCGATGGAACCGGCGTTTTCCGCTTTCCATCCATGCGTGGCTGTTCCTTCCCCGCAATGCCCCTCCCTCTAAGGGGAGCTCCGCCCCTCGCGCGCAAGGGTTACCCTGTGCCGCTACTCTTTCGCATCTCGCTGCTGATGCGATCGGCCATTTCGATCAAATCCGGTTGGCGGATGATCTCCAGAATTTTGTGTGCCGGAACGACGGGCGATATTCCCATATTGACCGCCTCCTGCATCGTCGGGGTGTAGTCGGTGGGCGTGTCCCAGTGACCGATGATCGAGCCCAGGAAGAAGATCCGCCCGAGACCGTCTACAATCACCGGGTCGAAGGACTCGCCTGGATAGCGATCAACCACGTTCGATGGATTCTTGCCGGGTTTGAACTTGATGCCGACTTGCTGGCGAATTGTCTCCCGCACAAATACCGGAGAGCCGCTTAATCCCCCGATGGACCGCGATTCGACAAGGTAAGCATCAATAAGCTGGTCGTCTTTGAACGGAATCCGTTCTCCGGGCATCATGGCCAGATTCCCCATCCGAACGATCGGATGCTGGCGGGCAGTCTCCTTGACCTTGCTGAATAGTCCGGCGATGAACACTTCATCGCCAACGCCGAGATTTGCTTCGCGGATTACGGTTTCGTCGGCGAACATTTGCGGTTGGATCGTGAACAGATCGAGTTCCCGCATATCGGGCGGAAAGAAGATTGTGACGGCTGCGTCTACGTACTCCTTTTCGGTGGGGTGGTAAAACCACCGTTGATCGGCGTGAACTTCAATAATGCGCGGCTGCCCATCCAAGGTCGTCGTTTTGAGGGCAAACTCCTTGCCCTCCAGCCTCTCTGCGACATGCTTCGCGGTGCCAAGAAGGCGAAACGGATGGGTTTCCGTGGTATAGAACTGTTTGCCCTGGTAGTCCACCGTTTCTGACCAATGCAATTGGAAGTCGGAGAGGGCAATCAGATATCCGGTTGCCCGCCAGTCCCACTCGTCCAGATCATTCTTCAGGCCGATAAAGAGGACTGTTTTACGGATTTCGTCCGGAACGCGCATGGAGCCATCCCCTGGGTGGCGGCAGATACGATCTGTAGCGATCTCCGAATCTCATGTGGTGTATCCAGAATAGTCCGTTGCCGCGCTCGGCGCAGGAATCGCGGCAAGAACTAAGATTCAGGGTTATCTGGTGCCTGTGGTGCAGTGGCTGTAATCTGACGAATTTGTTCCTCGGTGGTGCGGAGGTTGACGTGGTTCTCCGGTTTGTCCTCGAAAATACTCGACTCGTTGAAGTGCACCAACAGCAGTTTGATGCCGGCGCGCCCCACGATCCGCCGCTCTAAAAGTGTGTAGGCTGCGAGGCTTTCGTCTCCGCCATGAAATCTTCGACAAATCTGAGCGCAGATGTCGGCGATTTGAACTCCAATCGATTGCTTAGAATCGACGAAGTTCATGTGATTGCGCAGCAGGTCGCTCAGATTAGTTACGCCAGGCTCGACACGGTATTTGCGATTGTACGGATGATTGCGCAGCTTCCACTCCTTTGGAACAAGGAAGCCCTCACCCTTCTTCGCGCGGGTCAAATGCGATGCGCGATGGTACTCCTGCCAGAAACCGATGGGGCCCGGCTCCTTGATGAAGGACCGGTCGATCGAAATCTCGATATTTTCGAATTCCGGATCGAACTCCTGCTCCATAAAAGCGCAGATCATCAGTTGAAGGGCCTCGGCGATCGTCCTTTCTGCGGTGGCAATCCAGAGAAAATTGACTGCGCTCCGCTTCCGAATCCACCCCGATAGCTGAGTACAATCCTCCGCCTGAGACTTGTTCGGCGGATCGTATTCGAAGAGCCACTGCGCCAGGTGCGCGTACTGTTGCGAGAGTTGATCCTTTGCCCTTAGGACATGGCTCTCCTCTGTGGTTGCCGTGTCCGCTCCGACTACAGTGAGGTATGGCACCCGTTCTGAGGGCGGCAGAACCTGCTCGACGAAGGATTCCAGTTGCGCGGAAGTGAGCTCGCTGCCCTTGATCTCGCGCGTACTCTTTCCAACAATAGAACTCTTCCACACGCGGAACCGGGAGGTCAGGCCGTCAGTCGCCGCGTCTGGGATCACCAGGGCCGTCATCAGGGAGATCCCCGGCGTACTCCAGGAAAACGATCCTGACTCGTCAATAAAGATGCGCATCGGCGCTCCGGTGGCTCAGCACCTAGAATACTTCGGGGCCGGTAGCCGAATAAATCTCGCCGATGATCGTGTCGATCACGGGAATCCATTCCGCACCACGGCGTGAAGGCGCATTTTGAAAGGTTAATCGGATCAATCCGAGCAGACGCAATCCGTCCGCACGATTAACAAACGTGCGGCAAATCATGGCGATGAGTTTGATCCTGAGCTCCGGATCGAGTTCCCGTTCCATCTCCGTCGCTATCGCTCCGATGGTTGCGAAGAGGGAAGGATCGAGTGGAACATTGACAAGCGGATTCAGCGCGTCGGAGAGTGGCGATTTCTGCCTGTCCCAGTTTGCGACTTTCGCCGCATTCACCAGGATTGCGGGCGTAATGGCGACGGTCTCATAACGGAATCCTAGAAGCCGAGTCACGAAATCGACGGCGGTTGCGCGATCAATCCGCCCTCGCCCTTCAAGGTGTGCGGCGATCAGTTCGCTCCACACAGCTCGCCCGCCATACTCTTTGATGGCGATGCTCGATTGAACGAAGTCGTCCGTCCATAGAATCCGGCCGGGCCTTCGGGCAAGCAAAATCGACTGCGCCCCGTGGCGGCCGAAGATTTTGATGAGCGGGTCCTTCTTCTCTTGGGACATCTCCGCCAGTTCGCGACACGGCTCGACGACTGCGATCGCGCGGATGCCGGCAAATGCCTCAGCCAGCATCCGCTCCCGTTCGAGAACAGATTCTTCGGTCACCTCCAGCATGATCACGCGGTTGTCGTGCCAGGCGAAACGGCCTCCCGCCCGCGAGGAGCCGTCCGATCGACGGCCCGACAAACGATCCAATTCCTCAGCACATCCCTGGGAGAGGATGATGGGGCGATCCAGCTTGGCGACAAAGTCGGTTCGCTCCGTCAGGACCAGTGTGGCAATCGCGGATAGATCGAGAACCACCTCCTGCGCTTCTTCGAGCGCCTTTGCGGAAGTCTGCCTTTCGCGGGCATCGCTCGGCGCACACCGGATGACGGAAGCCGGATCATTCGAGAGATAAAAGACCGCCTCAAAGCAGGTGGCTTTGAGCAGAACGCCCACATAATGGAGCGGAACCGTCTCTGTCGAGTAGGCCGCGATGGCCTGATTCTTTCCCTCTAGTTGGTTCTGTATTGTGGCTAAGAAATCCGTCAAATCCGGTGTCCCGTCCGCTCCTTTTGGCAGGTGCATGACCTGCAATTCATCCGCATCGGGGAAACGGATTTGCAATTCTTCCGAACAGCGCTGCATCCGATAGACATACTTATTGAGAATCTGCTTGATCTCTGCGGGCCGGGGAGAGACGCGAGCCGGGGTGAGTTCGACGCGGTCGCCGACCACTTTCCCGGTAAGCGCCTTTGAAATCGGATGCGATGGAGAAAACTCATTCAACCGCAAGTCGGCAAAATTGGTCTCTTCGATAACATGCCAGGTGGTTCCGGTCACGCCCTCCTCTGCATATTCGACCGCCGTACCAGGCCCAACGACTATGGGTTGAGAGATCGAGATCTGCGGTCCGAGTGGAACAAAAAGCACCATGAACGCGCGATGGGCGTCGACATCGTCGAAATGGCGATGAAGCACTTCGTACCCATAGCGCAATGCTTCGTCGTCGCGGCCGGCGCATTTGAGAAAGTACGTCACCGCGCGCGCCACGTAGGGAGTGACGGTCGCGGGGTCCGGAAGCGGTACGGAGCTGCCCTGGATAAGCTCGGCGCGGCCATGTTCGAGACCGATATGGGTGAGGCGCAGGCGCACCTCGGCGTCGTCGGGGTGGCGGGAGAGGTAATCCTGAAGGACCGCAATTGCTCCCTCCAGATCATCGTCCTGCAGCAGATCGGCTTCCACCTGGAGGGTATTTCGGTCATCGATGCCGGATTCGCGGATCATCCTGCAGATTGCCAGAATGTCGGCGCTCTCTCCGAGCCGCTGCGCGCAGGCCAAGGTCTGCCGCAGTGCGAGTGAATTGCCAATCTTGGCGATCCGCTTCCAGAGCGGAAGGGCACGCCGATACTCCCCGAATGTCGTGAAGGTAACGGCAACAATCTCGACCTCGGTATCGATCGATTGCTCGGTCAGCAATCCCTCGGCCTCTTCGAGAAGCCGCTTCGCATCGCCCTCTTCGCCGCGATGCCAATAGAGCCTCCCACGGATGGCAGCCGCGGCAGCAGGCGTTAGGCTCTCCTTGGGAACGGAGTCGATCAGGTCCTCGCCCTCGGAGATACGGGAGGCACGGGCCATCAGCGCCAATGTCTCGCACAACAGGCTATCGCGAACGTGCGGAGTCAAAGCAGCCGATTGCTTCACCAATTCTTTTTGCAGGTCAATCGCGCGGTTCAGATCGTTTTCTCGATCGCGCTGCACCAAAAATTCGGCCAGTTGCTTGTAGTATGCGAGGTCCTTGGTTTCAGCAACGATGCCGTCCATGAGTTGAATAGCCCGATCAAGCTCATTCCGCCGCTGGAGAAGCGCGGCGTATGCGGCTCTGGACAGAGGTTCGTTCGGCGCATGCCGGTATGCATCCTCGACGTAGGTTCTGGCTTGATCCTCATTCCCGGTTCTTTCCGCGATTCCAGCGCGTTCAACCAGCGCCTGGGCCGCAATCTGCGATTCGCCTCGGGCAATCGCGCTGCTTGCGCACTCTTCAAAAAGCTCATCGGCTTCCTTGAGCCGTGCGCGATCGGAGGGAGAGAAGGCATCGACCGGCCGGGAGCCGCTTCCCAACAGCACTGGATGCGAAATACATTCAGCCAGCAGGAGCAGAGCGACCGGCCAGGTTTGGTCCGACGATTCGATGGCTCGCCGGGCGTATTGCTCCCCCTCTTGGTAGAGCCGTTGGCTGTGTGCGCGCGAAGCGAGCGCCTGAAGGACCTCTTTATGGGCAAGATCGTCGTCACCAAGTTCAGCCAGCAAAACGTGAAACGCCATCGCCGGCGGAGCGGTGTAGAGCCGCAGCAAGGCAGCCTTCCATATTTCCGGGTGCTCTGTGCGTAACGCCGTGGCTAGTTCGTAAGACTTCTCGTAATTGCCTCGCAGCAGGTAGGCATGAGCTTCGGTCTCGCGAGCCTTGATGTGTTCGGGAGCATGAGTCACTGACTCAAAGAAGAGCCGCGCGGCCTCGTCCACGGCGCCCTTCGCCGCTTCAATGTTCCCTAAATTCGCAAGGACTAGGAATCTCTGGTATGGTGTTAGATCGTTCCAGCGGTCTGCTCGCAGCTTGGCTAGGCGTGCCTTGGCAAGGGGAAAGTCTCTTCTCTCGATCTCATCCTTTGCCAGCGAAATCTGCTCTTCGAGCTCATCCTGCCCGCCTGCCCTTTTTGCTGGGTCAGCGGCCAGGGAAAGGAGACGCTCCAGCTTCTCATCGATACCTGCCAAGTGGGCATTGGTGATCGGGGTCAGATGGTCCTGGACAATGGTGGGATGGTCGTCGAGCAGGCGTTCGATCAGATCCCATCCAAGAAATTCAACAATGAATTCGCCGGACGCGGCGTGCGCGGCGTTGATCTCCGCGATCGCGTTTTGAAGCTGAGTCGAAGTCTTGCCCGTTGACAAAATGACATAGTTTTTGAGTTTGTGGGGAGCCCTCAACGCATCTGCTGCGAGTTTGCGAAGTCGATCTTCGGTGAAAACCAGGTTCGGATCGTCCGCCTTGCATTGGGCGGCGAACTTGGGCGGAGGAGACACGAGATCGATAATGTCGATGCCGTATTGTCGTTGTCCGCGCCGTCCGTACCGTTGCAGACCGGGCAGCTTGAAATGTGCCCGGAGAAAATCCAGGCAAAACTCCTCGAAGGAGTCATCATTCTTCGGTGCCGGATAGCGAAGCGGACTGGTCATCAAGCCACACTTTCAGTTCGCTCGTGGCGAACTATGCGGAGGTACATCGGTGCGCTAGGCTTATTGTCGCTCCGAATAGAGGTCCTTTGCTCATTCGGGCACAATTGGTCGGATATTTCGGCACTGGCTAGGCCATCGAAATATGCCGTTGACTAATGAAATGCGTTTCATGGAGTTATAGCCTGCCACCAATCAGGTGGCGACTTCAGAAAGGCATCTGCTGACGAATACTCAAAGAACCGTGCCTTCAGGAAGAGCTTTCTCCATTTGTCTCTGGTCTCCGTATTCGGATCGATGACACAAAGATTCGTTAGATTCGGTCTAGCGAGGACGAACAACTGATACGCCTTCAAATCAGTTTTGGGAAGTGAATATCCCCACACGATGAGATTGGTGCATTTAGTGATGCGATTAAACGCACTCCTCCAGACAGTGCGCCAGGGTGCCTCTTCTACGCGCTTATCCCAGAACGGAAGAAAAATAGGGAACCGGGTGCTCTCTGTTTTGAAACGGCGATATCGGGGATAGTCTTCAAGATCGTCCCAGCTTTGGATTGCGATTGGGAAGTATTTGTCGCCGGAGGTGGGCACGTCCCAACTGAAGCTTCCGTGAAGCTTCAGAAGAGCAGGAGCGTTCCAGCCTGATGGTGCAGAGTCGAGCTTCCATCCATAGACCCAAGGCCCGAAATCAACGGAGCCCGCTTGAGTCACTGTCTTCAGTGCTCGTTCCGGGACCAGATCGTAGTTAAAGGTGCAGACCGTATCGCGCTTGGAGAGCTTCTCGAACAAGGCGGCGTGGTGGGAACACGATTGCAATCCATGCGCCGCACGCAATAGGGCCCCGGTGGCATTCACGAATGCTGTAATGACCTCAGCATCCGTTGGAAAAGAACCATGAACGCTCAGCTTACGGGCCAAGTAAGACCTGGACTGCAGGGTATAGAAGCATTGCTCCATCGACCGCCAATACTCGAACGGCAGTTCCTGAGCCCATTGCAACACGGCGGAAACCGCACCATCATCTTTGGTGGAGTGTTCAAACCGCTGCAGCAGGTCAAAGTAGTCGCGATCCAAAGGAGAAGGGATGCTCGCCTTGCGAGCATAGCTGACGCCGCGACTGGCACCGGCGCCGAGAACTAAGACAACTCGCTCTGACGTAAAGTTGTTTGCGCCCCCGCAGCGAAGACCTTTAACAAACCAGAATACTCAATCTGAAGGACGTTCAGCCGTTCGCATGGCGCAACCGCCGATGGTACTGGCGCTTTCCGCTTCCCATCCATACAGGGCGGTTCCCGCCCCGCAACCCCTCCCTGAAAGCAATGCGGAAGTATTCCTAAATTTCTTCTCTGTTCACGTGCCACGCGGGCAGCAGAGGAGAACACACATCATGCCTTACCCAGTCAGCGGTACAGCCGCCGGCACCGCGCCGCACACGAAAAATGCGGCGCTCCCGAATCAATCGCCCGACCAGCAGCGCACCACGCAGAAAGACAACCCCACCCAGCAACTCATCCAGCAGGCCATGGACTGCCTCATCCGGCAAAGCGAAATTCCAACCACCTACACGAATTTCATGGCCTGGCTCAACGCACTCGTCCTCATGAGACTCGAAATCGCGGCGACCTCACGCAGAAACTGCCGGGCCTATCGCGCTGAAAAAGGGGCATCATTGCTCCAAAACCAGGCGGTCTCCGTCGCTCCCGCCGCCGACGAACAGCCCCTGACAGCCTTGGCGGCCATCATCGCGTTTTGGTGCCGAAAACCCGTGAGTTTATGCATTTCGGAATCGTCAGAATGGCTGATCCGGCATCAGCCTGCCCGGACCCAGCAATTGCAAGTTTTGCCGTGTCGCGTCTGGGCCGGTGCGCGAAGTGTGTGCCGGGAGGACGAAGCCTAGTATCCATCAAGATCGGAGCAATCGAATTTACGAACCTCTGACCATCGATAGCTTGAAACTCTCAGAGGCCAGGAATGTTGCTGGCGGTGTACGTTGTTGACGGCAGGGTTGCGCGCTTCGGTCCAACAGCTATGCCAGATGTCATCCAAGCGGCCGTTACTATACCCTGATAGCCAACGACACTTCAAAGGTATAGTAAGGTGGGCCGTCTGCGGAGGCCACAAGTGCCCCCTGCTCAACCGCCAAAGTCGAGTTGCGGGGCAGATCAGACAGCTGCGCGGACGGATTCACCTCGCGTCCGACTACTAAGACCTCCCGTGGCCGGCGCCTCTTCTAAACACAACTGAATATTGGGCTTGTATATTCCAAAGTCACGATTTGCATGCCCGTATTCTGCCGGGAAGCAGTTTTGGCTGGCAAAGTCGGAGAACTTCCAGCGCGCGGTTCGCGAATTCGGCTCCTGCGCTTCGTTTCAATTCGGAAAAACCTAGTACTAGAGAGAAGCGCGGTACAGAGCCAGTGTACCGACGCAATTCAAAAGTACTGTGAGGATTTACCGATGAACAATTGCAAGGAAACGGTCGGCTATTTCGTAGCCAAGATTTGCGACCTCGAGTCCGCCGAGAATGCAACCAACCCGCCACAGGATATTCCTTTGTCCTTTCGTTTCGCGATCGATTTGGACGGCAACAAACCTGACGTCATATCGGCACTGAACGCATTTCTTGACATCGGCTGCATCCCAGTTGCTGTTCTTTGGCGTGATTTGAGGTCTGGTAAGGTCTCAGTGGGCTACCCCGATAGTATTCCGGTCTGGCTGCGTACTGTGGTCTCGAAGCGTGCACCAGACTTGATTAACGACGTGGTGAGCCATTTAATGGGTTATTACAGCGGAGATTCCGGAAAGTGGTGCTAGTGAATGTCAGAAATCCGGTGCGCCTCGCCGGATCTATACCTGCCGTGCAGCGCTGAAAGGCCTCGGCGCTGCCGCACTTCTTGCGGCGTTGACCGTCCCGCTTTGGCCGACTACCGCCAGGCCGATGCTGCCTCGTTTGCCAATTGCCGATTCGGGATCTGAACCCACTAACTGCGTAGTCCCAGCCTGCAAGCGAAGACGGCTGGCTGCCCTTCAACGAGACGGTCGACCGCTTCAGCCTGGCGGGCTAATTGGACCAGGCTGACCGCGCCGGCGCCGAATCAGTGATCTTCACTGGCACCTACGCTTCGCAGGTGCTGCCGGCGCCCTCGGCCGCCATTCACCGCATCGCTTCCAGCCGCACGACGAAGCGCGACATGAACGGCGAACTGGCCGACGCCTGCCACATGCGCGGCCCGCCCTCAATCCTCTATTACAACCACTCCTGTGACAGCGGTGACGACCCTACCTGGGAGCGCTCAGTCTGCTTTCGCATCGTGGACAAGTCCCGGCTCGTTGAGAACCAGCTGGCGAACCTTGGCGAGTTCAGCGCGCGTTACGATTTCCGCTTAGACGACTGGCGGTTCGACAGCTGCTTTTCGCTCGACCCACGCGATGTTTACAACATCGTCCCAGGAAAATGCGCGGCTCAGAATTGATGCCTGCATCAAGTTGAAGTTCCTCGTTTCGGTCGTCGATGTCGATTTCAAGGGCGATGAAAGCAAATTGTGCATTGGCCTAGGAAAGATCATCGCATCCTGTTGGAATGACGTTCCCTGATTGCGCTCAGGTTCTTAGCGGCAAGGCCCGGATTCCGTCCACGACAACGGCCGTCGCAAGGCAATCATCCTCGTTGTAGTCAAGTATGCGTTGCTTGATTGCCTGATCTCCGGTTTCGATCCAACAGTTATACCATTCAATAGAAGCAGCTCCCGAGGGGGACGCATCCCGCCACTGAAACCCAAGGTATTTTGCGATGGTCTTGATGGATTGGTCGTAAAGCGGCCAGTCTGTTGCTTTCCTGACGATGTCGAAGTAGAGGTCGATCATTACTGGGAGGGCGAACAGGGCCTCAACATCATCCACCGAGCATACGGCAAGGTATTTCGCTGCGAGCTTCTTGTACTCAGTCCTCTCGTACTTTGAGTAGTAGTAGATTATTGAGTCCTGGACGCGCGCAGTCAGATACTCCCATGCGCCCCGGAATGCTGCCTCCTCGTGGATGGGTTCAATTCCGGCTGCAAAATGGGGCATGAACGTTGCCGTGTCAGAGCGCGCATACTCACGCTCCACGAATCCGTGCAGGTATACGACACCGCGCATCGGATCAGCCTCAATGTCAAAAGAGACTTCTTTCTGGTTGATCGGGAAAGCGACCCTTTCCTTAAGGTAAGCGGTCGCGCCCGGCGTATTCAGTAATAGGGCTCGAGAGTGGAACTTGTGCAAGGTGTCTGGCCCTATTCCGGGAAATACGGTTTTCTTCCCTTGCACGAAGGTGTCCGGCTTGCTATCGGCGAAAGCCTGAATGGTTGGAATGACACCGCTGATCTTATCTCGGCTGGCCCGACCCAATTCTGCGATCAGCGTTAGGTCACCTGCTTTTTCCAGCACTTCTCTGCAGGATGACTGCCAGTGGCACAAACCACACGCCGAACTCAGCGCCGGCCTGGACTTCTTTGTCTGCGCAAGGATCGCCCGAATTTCAGATAAGGCCTCAAAACAGCTGTCCCACCAGGTTGCCGTATTGCGAATTCCTTGCGGTTCCATGAGGGGGTATGCGACACGCCTGCCATCACGGTCAACGATGTAGGCGGAGCGACCGGGAGCTGCAGAACCGATTTGTTCAAGAATGAAGACATAGTGCGCCAGCTGAAATGCATAGTGCTTCTTCAACCTGCCTTCACTTTCATCTCCCTCAAAGCCAGAGCCGGACTTGATGTCGCCCGGGATGTACCCCGTTCCGGACCATTCCAGGAGATCAGGTTCCCCGACCAGATCACCCACTGTCAGGCGTCCACCATATATGAGGGGCTCGCGACGAGCCATAGCTGCCAGGGTTTCCCGTTCGCGATCGGCCAGGTCTATCAATTTCATGTTTGCGGTAATCGGGAGCATCTCAGCGATTGCCTTCTCGTGCACGATGCCTTGCTCCCAGAGGAGCTCTACAAAAGGCGAGGTTTCATCTCGTTTGGTTGCATCACCAAACGCATCCATGGACACCCTGTGCGGACAGTGGACGAAATCGTAAAGTTGCGTGGCGGAAATCATCGTCTGAATCCCTCTGCTCGTGTGATTCTTGCCTGCGCGGAATCTTACGCCGGTGAACGTGTCGAGTTCCCGAACGTCTGACTTAGTTCGGCCGGGCTTCCATCAGCTTCGGGCGATCCGAAACCCGAATAAATGGCTGTTGGGCCCTTTGCCCCGTTCTCGGCACCAATAGGAACTTGATCCCACTTATCTCACAGAGATGCATTAATCCTCTCGTGCTGATGGCGCCAATGCTGTTCGCTATCGAAGCCAGAGATATATACTTCATCTTGAATGCCTCGACGGATTCGTTTCTAATCCTCAGACCTGTTGGCGACCTGTGGCCGTCGAGCAGGCCCATTCGCAACAAACCGGGAACCACACTTGCATCGCAAAGCAAATGTTTCTCAACAATGTAAGAAGGCATCGTATCCCCGGCAGCGCGACTGCGAGCAAAGGTGACAAAACGGCCGTATTCGGCTCTATCCATGAGCAAGCCAGCAATCGTTCCATTGGTATTGCCGACGATTGCGAGACTCCTGGCCAGAAGCGCGCGCACCAGATCCACTTTTGTCTCCGGCGAATCATGATGCCCACCCATGACGGTCTTCACGGTAATGTACTGACTTGTTTTGCCGCGGGTCGGCCCCGCGGGAGGCGCCAGCGCCAACAGTCTCTTCGTGAACGCGTCGATATCGAGCTCATGATAGCCACCTTTGGTTCGCAAGAAGTGGTTGAACTCGAAGATGCCGCTGTTCTTCAAGGCCCGCAGCACTCCAACAGAAAGCCCCATACGCTTGGCGGCATCTCTCTCCATATAAATTCTTCCCGGGCAATTGCGCGGGATTTTGTTGCTGCTTAAGTCGACAAGAATTCGTTCCGACTTGCCGCATTGAACCCGCCTTGACGAGATCTTTTGATCCTTGAGGAGCCGAGACACAGTCAGAACGTGTATCCCGACTTGTGCGGCGAACTCTGATTTGGTAACGAATCGGCTTGTGACCTTTCCGCGCGCTTGCCATAGAAGCTTAGAGTCCACATAGCCGCGATCCCAATGATTCTCCGCAAAATCCAGGAACGCCACTCTGAGAAAGTCCGCTTGCTGGCTTGGGTTGATGGCGCAGTTCTTGAACAAAGCACCGTAAATTGGCTCAAATTGCTTTCGAACTCCTCCTTTTCCATTCGGCTGGAGTCTCTTCCCAATATCCAGCAGCAGGGCGATGAAGTTCTTTGGCCAGTCCACCAACACGCCCGCGGCAGCCGAGATAAGCTGCCGCTCATCCTCGAGGCTAGTACTTCCATCGGCGATCAGGCGGTGCCTGCCCAGTGCCCGAACAACGAGCAGCATCGAACGCAGGTTCATTGCTATGAGTTGGTCCCGAGGGAGAGACAGAGGATTCTCATCATTTGCAGGGAGCTCGAGAACCTTTCGCCGCAGGATGTCGAGAAGGGCCGAATCTGCCTTCGGAAGTGGAGGCAGCACGCACTCCATTAGATTCCCGCCGCAGCCGCATTCGAGAAGACCAGGCCTGAACAGGCGCACTCTTTTTCCGCACTTTGCGCAGCACTGCGCCGAAATGCACTTATGGACCGGACAACCGATCATCAGTGTCAGGTGCCAATGCGCCTCAATAAATCCTTTTTCGGCAACGCACCTGTGGCATAGTCCGGGATTCACGATGTTCAAGTCGGCCGGAACCAGGCGATGTCCGAGCAAGCGAGCCCAACGAGGCTGATTGAGGGGTGCGGAATACCCGATGCTCTCGAGCTCGGACGCTGGACGGTTGATGATTCCCGCCAATTTTTCCAAATTGAATCCGCTCGTCCGAATCTCGCTCTGCTTCAGGCCGGCAAGGCTGTAGACGCTCCATGGCGAGGCGTAACCGTTCGCCTCGGCCAACCGAAGAACGTATCCAACCAGGCTCTCGGTCGGATATGGCGCAGGGTGCCGAACCAAGAGTGGTGTACTCATCAGCGCACCAGTAGCGAATCAATCGATTTGCGCCCCTGTCCTTTCCCTGTGGATGACGAATACATTGGTGCCATCTCGGCGACTGCACCGATCTTGCTTACTCGATTCAATAAGTCAACGGATTCAACCAGCCGAAAACTCCGTTCAAACGGGTTCGGCAGTGCTGAACTATACTCACTCGACCAGACCGATTGCGCATGTGCCGTAGCAAGATCATCGAGGCGAATGGCTTTTCTGCCTTCAGTAGCCGCATTCCGCAGGGCTTGTTTCAGAAGGTTGGCCAAATAGCCAATCAATCCACCGGTCGAGCAGTAGAACCGGAAGGCCATTTGTTCCGAATGAAAAATGGGAACCTCAAACTGCTTTGCAATTTCTTTATGAAACGCCTTCAAGATGCAAATGAACTGGGCGCGCTGGCCAACATCGGTCCACGAGAATCGCGGCAATTGAATTGGGGCGAGAAAACGCCGTGCCAATTGCTCGTTCTCGTCAATGACATTTCTGCAAGAACGGAGCCCGGCCACGACGAGCGTTGTCCGCGTGTCATCAATCAGGACCTTGAGCCAATCTGCAACGTTATGCATGATCTGCCGCTTGCCGCGGTCATAGAAGTGCTGGAACTCATCGATCATGACCATCCGAGTTGCCGATTGCTTCATCAGTACCCGGAGCCGCCTGGATTTCTCATTTTCCGTTCCCCGCTCGGGATCGGGTGCATTGAGGGCTTCAAGCAGTTTTCCCGCCAGACTCTTTACAGTCGGCCCGCTTGGCACCGTTGCGCGTAAGACTGGAACCTCCATTCCGTCGTCGCGGCGAATTGGCTCGTGCTTCGATTCAAAGCTCTCCATCAGACTGGTCTTGCCAGTACCGGATTCTCCGACGATCGCGAGACCCTGGGCTCCCTGGCCGGCCGAAAAAGTGTAGCACTGCTCAATTTGTCGCTGTGCATCCACAAATGCCGTATGGGGGATCACGATCCGTTCAATAATCGTCAGTGACTTATTCAACTTCGTATCCTTTCTTGTACATGGCGGTGAAATTCAGCCCACCGTCTTCGATTTCTTCTACGGGCCGATACGAGAAGCCTTCCACCGGAGCGGATTCAAGGGCGCCACTCTCTGTCGTCAAATCTCTCGTTGAGGGATGAATTGGTGCTTCAGGCAGGATCAGTGTCGCCTCGCGGGTGCCCCTTTGGACAGAAGTTTTCTCGGAAGCTTCTTTGAAGCGCGCAACCCGCATTCTGGTCCTGCGCCGCTTCAGGTGAAGATCCTCTTCGATCCTGCGCTGGATCTCTTCCTGTGCCTTTAGCCAACCGTATGGATTCTGGTTAAACGGATCCCGATCTTTTTGCCATTTCTTGAAGATTGAGTGCTGCCATAAGCTGATGCCATTCGCGTACTCGATGTCGCGAGCCGGGACACGGTAGGTGCTGTTCGTCTTCGGCCATACCACGTATATTGAGCCGATGTCGTTTTCATCGACCCGGATCTCTACTTCCAGGTTGGAGCCCTCTTTAATGCGCAATTCGTTCAGTTCGGGCGAGCTATAGAACAAGCCCTCGAATTCAATTCCTTTGTGGGCTAGCACCCGCCTGTACACGCGTCCCATGATGGCATCGAGGTGAGTAGACCCATCGGGTAGTCGGATATCCTCGGGCCTGATGCTCGATGCCCACATTCGAGCCGGCGTCGTCTCTAGCGCCCTGTGAATTCCCTGATGGTAAACATCCGCGATCCATTTCCGGATGATCCACTTCAGGGTTGAGAACTTTACGACCGCGTGCTTGGACGGGTCGTAGTCGTCCTTTTCGAAGATATTGCTGAATGTTGTGCCAGGGATCCCATGAGCAATGCCTCTGTTGAAGGTCCCAAAGAAGCGTTCGATCTTTCCCTTAAACCACGGTTCGCGGCGAGGCGCGGCGCACCACTCTATGCCTAACGTGAGGCAAACCTGCTCGAGGCTCTTGCTATAGAACTCCTGGCCTCCGTCGACCACGAGTTGGCGCATTACGCCGTGTGCAGTCCATTCGTTGACGATTTCGGGGTATTCCTCTTTGAGATGAACTTTCGGTAGAAAGCAATCTTTCAGACAGGCGGCAACGGACTGGTAGCTCGGCGGGTTGAATCCTACGTATATGCCCAGAATGCACCGGGTATAGCTGTCGATGCAGGCCGTGACGTACGGCCTGCCCAAGGGAAGGGAAGTCTTGTCGTCGACCACGAAGAGATCGAGGTGAGTGTGGTCAATCTCAGCCCGCTCAAGCGGTGCGGAAACAAAGCGATGACCCTTTACATGGCGGAATCTTCTCAGAGTGGCGTCATGGCCGTAACGGGCGGAATACTTATCAAACGCAGGAATGTCTGCGATCAAGCGGGTAATGAGTCGCCGTGTCGGCATTTGCAATTGGTCGGAGTCCGGTCGGAGTTCGTTCTCTTTCATGACCCTCAGCAAGGCATCCTCAAACGTCTCCTGGATGGTATTGCGCTCGCGCCTCAGATACTTGGCGGAAATGGCTTCCTCGCAGAATCTCGTGACAACTGAAGGGTAGCGGTTCGTTGTGTTGCCCTTGTTGGATGCATTGTCGGTCAGAACACGGATGTCGTTCTTCGACTGGAGGAAACGAGTCTTCCATCGGTACACGCTAATCCATCCGGGGGGTTTCGTCGGCTGCTTCAGCCTTTTCCAGACTTCGTTGATGGCCGGTTCCATTTGCTTGCGGGAATTGGGAACGTCCAGCACTGCGAGGACGTAGGTTCGCCGCAATTTGGCGATCTCGGGGACTTGCGGATTGTCGAGGCCGCGCTTACTCGGAGGAATACTGGCGGGAAAAGTCAGTTGCTGCTTAGCTACCATTTGAAGCAGTTCATGGAGCTCTTTCGTAACCAGCAGGCCTGTCTTTAATTCCTCCAATTGCCAACAGGTGTCAGTGATCTTGCGGTGAAGCTGATGCTCCTTCCCGTCAATCTCCACAATCGCGTTTTGCTCCAGGCAGGAGGTTCCCATGTTAGAAGCCCTCCTTCCTGGCAACAAAGCCCGTGCTGGGTCCGATGGGCGAATTCAAATCGATAATCAGTATGCCCCTGAGAACAAGGTTGCAGAGAATCTCGCGGCCCCACGGGCCGAATTCCCCAAGGCAGGCATCCGACCAGAGTAGTGATCCACGCCGAGTGAAAACCCGCCTGATAAATTCTTGTTCACATTCGGTGACGGCGCGTCGTCCGAAACCAAGGAGGAAGCATGCATTACTTTGCCGCGGCTGCATTGCAAGATGGTTGGCCAGTACAACCCGGTAGGTATAGCCCCAGAAGGGAAGTCCCTGAACAAGCAGAGTGGTCCTGGTGACAACTTCCGGTTCCTCCGCCTCGGATTCGGGCTTAACCTCCCACAGTTCCCTTTGACCATCCTTCTCAACAAGGATGTCTGGATAATGGCTTCTGGCCTTCCCGTCGAGAACGTAGACGACCTCGCATGGCTGCTCACAAAAGCGCGTCACATCCGGATCACAGTCAAGGAGACGGAAGGCATTGAGTTCGTTCTCGGATTCCCACTCAAGCATCCGGCTCATCTTCCAGGATGGATACTTGCCCTTGGGACGGGCAGACGACCGCGATACAACTTTGCGGGAGCGCATTTGCCCTGGCCCGGGGAACACAATGTTGCTGATTGCTGTGTTCCAGCCGGCCTCTTGGACCCCGACCGTATAGGTGTGGCGGTCATGCGCGACGACGGAATCGTTCATCAGTTCATGCACCATAACTACTTCTCTTTTCAGAGCTTTGTATCCGCATCGTCGATCAATACCGAACCCTCGTGCCGAGCGGATACGCCGTGCCGATTCGCATATGGAGGCCGAGTGCAGCAGTCAAAATCGGATGCTTGCGGCTCTGCACACCATGCAATCAGGATCTTTGATGCCTTCATGCACTTAACATGCTGTAAGTATATCAACTGTATATTAATATGTCAAACGTCATGACAGGTTTATGTTGTATATTTGCTCCAATGCGAGAATCCTGAATGCTTCAGGTTTTGGAGGGGCAAAAGTGTTGATGCCGGATTCCGAGAAACTCAATCCTCTTCAGGTGCTGCTGCTGGTATTCGTCAAGTTTGGACTGTCGACCCCCTACGACCTGATGTCCCAGGCAGGAATGTCCGTGGGTTTGACCAGCCCGGCATTAAAGCGCATGGAAAAAGAGGGGCTACTCACTTGTGCCTCAGGGCCGCGAAATCGTATGCGGTATTCCATGACAGAAGAGGGAGAGGAAAAGCTAAGAGCATCTCTCGAATCAGGTCAATCGCGTCAGTGGCGGCTTGGACGATTCGACACATTCGAGTCTGCACCTCGCGCCATATTCCTGGCCTGGGCCAGTTCCGGCGTTGACGATGCACACCGCTGCGTTAGCAGGGCCGCTAACGAACTGGAGCGCCAGAGTCATAGGAAACAACGGGAAGCCGAGGAACTCCACGGCGCCATGCTCCATCTGAATGCTGACCTTTTCAAAGGTGAGCCCGGTTTTGACAAAGGCATCCTGATTGCAACGGTTTATCGATGGATGAAGGTTGCGTCGGATGCCGCGCTGCTGAAACTGCAGGCTGAAGCGATTGGGAAAATGTCCCCGTTACTTTCAGATTTGCCGCCTGCACCGCAGATTGGTCGAGACCAGGAGAGTCTTTGCTGAGATTGGCCTGCTTCGACAGCCCAACGATCTGCTTCAGGGGAAAACGCCTTTTCATCGGCGAAATCTTCCGCCCTCATGGGCGCGGTTCTGGCCGAAATACTAACCTTCCAATTGGTCTAGTTCTAGGCGGGCCCTTCATCCTGACCTAATGGGATGGACCCGCCTCGTAGGGGTGAGTTGGTAGGCTCGCTACGAGGAGGACGGACCATGACGAGGGCAACGACGATTGGGCTGGATATTGCGAAGCAGGTTTTTCAGGTACATGGGGCTGCCAGGTCGGGGCGTGCGGTGCTGCGTCGGAAGCTGAGGCGAAGCGAAGTGGCTCGCTTCTTCTCGGAGCAGCCGCCGTGCCTGGTGGGGATCGAGGCCAGTGGCAGCGCACACTACTGGGCGCGTGTGCTCGGGGGATTAGGACATACAGTCCGGCTGATGGCGCCACAGTTCGTCAAGCCGTATGTGAAGTCGCAGAAGAACGATGCCAACGATGCGGAAGCGATTTGCGAGGCTGTAACGCGGCCGAACATGCGATTCGTTCCCCAGAAGTCTGTTGAGCAGCAGGACCTGCAGTGCCTGCATCGGGTTCGCAGCCGTCTGGTTGCGAATCGCACTCAACTCATCAACCAGATCCGCGGTCTGTTGGCTGAGTATGGGATCGTGTTGCCACAGCATCCAGGGAAGGTGCGCAGCGGCTTGCCAGCGGTGCTGGAAGACGCCGAGAACCAACTGACAGGCTTTGGCCGAGAGTTGTTTCAGAGTCTCTACGAGGAGCTGGCACAACGGGACGAGAAGATCAACGATGCTGACAGTCGGATTCAGATCGCATTCCAGAAGACTCCTGACTGCCGACGCATTGCCGCCGTTGAAGGTGTAGGGCCACTGATCGCGACGGCGATTGTCGCTGCCATCAGCAACGGACACTCTTTTGAAAATGGCAGACAGTTCTCGGCGTGGCTGGGCCTGGTTCCTCGACAGAACTCCAGCGGCGGAAAGAGCCGGCTGCTAGGCATCAGTAAGCGCGGCGATCCATACCTGAGAACTCTGCTGATTCATGGAGCACGGTCCGTTGTCTACCGAGCAAAAGCAAAGACTGATAAGCGAAGTCTCTGGATCAACGACAAGCAGCAACGACTCGGGACGTCAAAAGCCTGCGTGGCCGTTGCCAACAAGAACGCACGCATCATCTGGTCGTTGATCGCCCGCGAACAGGAGTACCGGCGCGCAGCATAGACAAGAATCAGGAGCAACAGAAGAGCCTTCCCAAAGAGATGCTTGAGCTGCCAATGATGGCGCAACTGGTGAGACCAGCTTCTTCAGAACCTGACGGGGGCAGGGCCATTCAAGGCCGATGACCTGATAAGGAGTAGAAGCGCAGATTCCATTATGGCCAGTGAGGAGTGCCCCTCTTCACAACAACAGGCCGGATATATGTACGCGTCTCTATCCCGTCGCTCCATCGAAGAAAGCTCTTGCATACGAGGCGGGTCCATATATGCCCCCTGAAATCTCTACCAGTTGAAACTGGGGTTCTCTCTGAAGTCCGGTTAAACGAACACGCCGAGTTGCGGTCCGCACTCCAGCTGAACTCGGTGCCGGATTACACCACGCTCTATCGCTTCCTGGCACGATTATCGGAGCAGGATGTGACGCGGGTGATGCTTGAGATTGTGCGGCGCATGCCGGGGAGGTGGCGAAGTCCGGCCACGGTAGCCGTCGATGCCACCGGGCTGGCGCAGGCCGCGGTGAGCAGTTATTTTATCCGCTGTGTAGAACACTTCGGCCAGAAACAGCGCACCTGGAAACACTGGCTGAAGTGGCTGGCCGTGGTCGATGTGGAGCGGCAGGTCATCCTGGCTCAATCGGCACGTCAAGCGCCGTGGAACGACTGCGCCACGCTGCCTCTCTTGGTGGGCCAGGCGCATGCACATACTCCTATCGGCTGCGTGCTGGCCGACGCCGAGTTCGATTCGGAACGCAACCACACCTTCTGCCGGGAACAAATCCAGGCCAACAGAGTCATCCCGGCCAAGCGCCGCTCCAGTTGCAGGGCATCGGGTGTACGCCTCGAGATGCGGGAGAACTTTCCAGCAGAACAATATGGCAAACGCTCGCTGATTGAAACCGTCTTCTCCGCCGTGAAGCGTAAACTCTCCTGCCGCGCACCGGGCAGAACCATCCACACACAGTGCCGTCAGGCGCTCCTGCTCGGTCTCGCTTTCAACATCTATCGCCTCAGACTGCCTGCTTCCTGACAGCGAACGTCGAGGATGTCAACAGAGCCACCCAAATTTCAGTGTGCAGACTTATGCGTAGGCGGGCACGGCGCGGGCGTAGGTGTAAGGGCCGTCGGGCACCAGAACAATTCGGGCAGTCGATGGCAGGCCGTGCAACACGGCGGCAACAGCTTCCTTCAGATTGCTGAAAGCCCGCGCGCCCAGGCAGCCGAGTTGCGCCTTCGAGACTCCCGGCGCGTAGAAGAAGAGCTCGTGCTTCACGCCCACCAGCGCCAGCTTTTCGAGCTGCCATTGATCCACCTCGACCGCAGACTCACGAATTTCATTCAGAAAATCCTGAAATCCGGTGAGCGTGCGCGTCCTGTGAGCGAACTCCGCGGAGCCCATACCCTCAGCGCACTCTCCGACGATAAGAATTCTCCCTCCCGGCTTTACGATGTGCTGCGCCGCTGTGATGCCTTTGACAATCTGGTAGAAGGTCAGGTCCAGCGGATAGCCAGCCCCACTGGTGATCACCGCATCAGCCGCCTCGCGCAGACTCTCAAGGCAGGTGTTCTCCACAAACTCCACTCCGGCCGCATGCGCCTTTACCGGATCGCCGGCAAAGACTCCCGAGATGTGCCGGTCCTGCGTCAGAGTCACATCGAGAATGAGGTCGTGACCGGCCATGGCTGCAATCTCGAGCAGCTCGGCGTGCAGCGGATTGCCGGCGATGGAACCCTCGGTGGCCAGCGGCTCGCGCATGAAGCGCGGCGAGTGAATCACCTTGATGGTTTCCTGCGCGGCCAGGCCCGGAACCACCAGCTTGCGGCCGCCGGAAAACCCCAGCATCAGGTGCTGCTCGATGAAGCCGAGCGTGATGTGCAGATCAGCCTCCATGAAGCGCTCGTCGATAAAGACCGGAGTCCCGCGCCTCGTCGCCAGCAGCCTCCGGTGCCCCCAAAAATCGCGCGCATCGTGGCTGACCACCCGATATTCTTTTGCAATCTCCGGGCCGACGATGGTTTCGATCTCTTCTTTTGTTGCTCCGCGGTGCAGTCCGGTGGCAATCAGAATGGTGATGGTCTGGGCGGGAATTCCGGCGACGTGAAGGCGGGCGAGTAGCGGTGGCAGCGTGAGCGCGTTGGGCGCGGGGCGCGTGATGTCGCAAACAGAAATCGCCGCCGATCGCTTGCCCGCGGCCAGCTTCACCAGCGGTTCGCAGCCGATGGGGCGATCGAGCGCCGCGGCCAGCGCGGATTCGACATTGCCGAGCGCAGAGGCGGTGTGGCTGCGCACCACCTGGCAGTCGAGCCCGTCCGGGATTGAAACCTCGATGCCGCTCTTGCCGAAGGAGAATTGTGTTTTCATCTGTGTTTGAGGCCGATCGCGTAAGCTTGCTTCGGTTTTACGATTCGGGGGAAACAACGCATCGCTGTTGGCAAAGCTCATATCGGCCGGATGGAAACAGCTCTTTTCGAAGTGCTCACGACTGATCCGGTCGTAGACTGCCGTTTCCAGTCCCAGATGCGTTGTTCTCGCCTAATTCATCCATGCGATTGCATCATCTGACTAGCTGTGGAGGAGATTCTACGTGTCTTGTCGAAACTTGGCCAGCATCCTGGGGATTGACTGGGAAAACTGGAAAAGTTCATTCTACAGTATCCTCGTTTGGCCGGGAAGTCGAATGCCGCATGTGGAAACCCATTGATCAGCAACGTGCATTTGAGTCCATCCTCAGACCGGACAATTGACAAAGTCGAGGGTCGATCTCGATCGGTGACGTTCGCGACATTGTAAACTTGGACAGTATCGGCAATCATGTGTTCAGATCGTGTAAGATCGACGGCGTAAAAGTTGGCTGTCTCGCCGTCGTCCTCGAAGAATAGGCTGTTCGGTCGCCCCGGAGCATCAGTGGCGACGAAGACTTCGCCTCCCGGTTGGAAGGTTTGCTCTACCCTGGCGCTCATTCTTGCAGAACGAATCGCGCTTGAGCCACCCATAGATTGGGTGCCGGGTGGTTTACCGGCCAACCGGGCAGAGCCATTTGTCGGGTCATATTTCCCTTGACAAAGTAACCGTGACCAGGCTCTAACGCAGTACGGATAAGATTGCCAGGTTCAAGCCCACCATCAAGACAGCCGAGACGGGGATCACCAACAGCGCCTTCTTCAGCCGCAGTGGGTCGCCGCCGGCGATGGCGCCGATGATGCGCGAGCTGACGGCGAGGCCAATCCATCCGCAGGTGATGACGAAGCCGATGGCAGTGCCGGTCATGCGAGGGAAGGCATCGCCGACGATGGCGAGCGTAGTGGGGAAGACAGGCGCCATGGAAAGTCCGGCGCTGAAGACAAGAGCGAATGCAGCAGCCGGTCGAGTCGTTCGCAGCATCAAGAAAGTCGTAACCGCCATTGCGGCAGATGCGGCTAGAGTAACGGTGATTGGCTGTACGCGGATAAGAATGGGCGAGACGCCGACGCGGCCGATGAGCAGACCGAGCGCAAATCCAAGGGAGAGGATATTGAGAGCGCGCGATTCCGGAACACCTTGGGCGATTAGATGTCGAGGAAGCCAATTCCACATTCCAACTTCGCAGGACACATAGAGGAAAAGGAATAGACCGAGCATGAAGAGGAGTGGCCGCCCGAGGACGGGGGCCGCATCCGCAAGTACGAAGCGCCCGGCGCTCGTGGGCGATGGCATTTTTGTGACAGCCTGAATCACCAGCGTGCCGACAGTAAGTGAGGCGACGGTGTAGCAGAGGCGGACCCAGTTCCGCGCAAAGAGATTGGCCGAGAGGAAGGGGGTTGCCAGTCCGCCGAGGCCGAAGAAGAGGTTGACGAGGTTCAGCGCGGTACCGCGGTGCGCCTCGCTTACATCGCTGACCAGCGCATTTGCGCCAGTCACCACGATGCCTCCGCCGACTCCGAGCAGGAACAAGAGGACCAGGATGCTGCGGAAACCTTGCGCGCGCGGAAGGGCGGAAAGTGCGATGGCGATGAAGGCCAGGCCAAGAATGAGTCCGATCTTCTTGCCTTCGCTATCCAGCAACGGACCCACCCCGACCGAGGCGATGATAAGCCCCAGCGCCTGCGCAAACGCGATGGTGCCATTCTGTGTAGGAGTGAGATGGAAACGGTCGGACAGGTCGGGCAGAATGGTGCCCAGCATGGCGGCAATCATTCCATAGACGAAAATGGCGACGATGGCAGCGAAAATCAACACAGGCGAGATTCCTTTTCAATCGCCGCTTAAGAGAGCGGAGACATCGATCCAGCAGCAATGGTATCCAATGCCCGGCCTAGGCGGTACTGACCAGGATAACCAACCAGCCACTGACGGAATGGCGACTATAAGCCCACGATGGAGAATGCTTACATAATACAGACCGGCCGGGCCTAAAATAGTGCCGTGCTAAGAGGGCTACCGTAGGAGGCGGACGATGAAACTATCTGTCGCAAAATCGCGGTCGAGCATGGGCGCATGGCTGTTCTGGGGCCTCGGCACTTATCTTGTACTTGAGATCGGGCCGTTCCTTGTACTTGGGTTGGTTCTCAAGAAGACCGCGGTCGAGCTTGCAGGCCCAAATCTAGCTTGTGTTATGCCAGCAGCAATCCTTGTGCCGCTTGTTTGGTGGCTGAGGCAGCGGGAGGAGCAGGGTGCATCCTCAAGCGACTGGCACACGGATGGGGCGTGAGCGCTGCCCGTTTTGGCGTTGCTGTGGTGGTTGCAGTGCTCTACTCCGGCGTTAGACTCGACCTCATGGATCCGAAGGGGCCGTAGGTGGCCTCGTCGTGTCGGTATTGTTGAGTGTACCAATCTCCTATTTCATGTTGTACTACATGGCACTAACGCGCATTTCCTCAAGATCGGCTGCCAAGCTGGCCGGCCCTCCACACGACCATTAGCTCTCTGCCTCGCGACCGCGTTCTTGCGCCGCAATTGGAATGTCCCGCAGCATTTTCTAAGTGGGGAGACGGGTACAAGAAGCCATGCCGGCTCGGTGATCCCACGGTCTCGAAAGAGGTCCTACTAGCGAGGCTCCGCAAAGGCTACAGCCTCAAGGCCTGTCTCTACCCGCCATTCGGTCTGCCCGAAGTGGCTTGGCCGATTTCTGGAACATCGGATCAGCGACCCGCGCATTCTTCCCCTGATTCGAAAATGGCTCAAGGTGGGAGTGCTGGAAGACGGAGAGATCGGGGCTAATGATATTCAAGGAACCCCCCGAAGATCTCCAACAGATTTCATGTCAACGGGGAGCATTGCAGCAAGAGCCGGTCAAGATACTTTTTCACTGCCGACCCAGCTTTGACAAATCAGTTCGGCGTAAACCATCGAAAGTTTCAAGGGTGCTTTCGCAAATTCGGGCCGAATTATCCCTGATTATCGCCTACAGGTATTTGATGCTCGCCGGTATGGGTCTGATGGGGAGGATCTTTACGGAATTTGCTAGCTCCGGAATCGGCGTGAAGACTTTGGAGAAGCCGGCAGTGACCCAGAGCTCCATGGGGTACCGGTCCGGCACGATGAGCAGTTGGGTCGAGGGAACTTTCTTCAGCAATTCGCTAGCGCCCTTCAGGTCCGCCACAAAAAACGAGGTGGACAAGGCGTCTGCCGTAATAGCGTCAGCGCACAGAACGGTGACGCTGGCCCTGCCCGTGACCGGATATCCCGTGCGTGGATCGATGATGTGGGAGAAGCGCGCGCCGGCGATTTCAATAAAGCGCTCGTAGCTTCCCGAGGTGGCGACAGCCAGTCCGGTGGGCAAGGCGATTTTGCCGATGATGCGGGACCGGTCAAAGGGGTCGCGCACTCCAACCTGCCAGCCCTCTCTGCGCGACAACCGCCCGGCGGAACGGACATTGCCGCTGAAGTCGATGAGGAAGTCTCGAATGCCTGTGCTCAGGCAATAGTCGTAGGCGCGATCGACAGCGTAGCCCTTGGCGATTCCCCCCACATCCACCGCCATGCCCTCTACAGGAAGAAAGGCGGTTCCATCGTGGAGAATGAGCTGGCAGTAATCAACCAATTTCAGAAGCTCTGTGACGGACTGGTCCGAGGGGACGACCATCGGAGCCGCGGCCCCGTTGAATCCCCAGAGGCTCGCCAGCGGCGAGGCGGTGATGTCGAAAGCCCCCGCACTCAAGCTGCCAAAATTCTGGCCGGCACGGAGCACGCGATAAGTGTCTTCCGAAACTGCAACCGGCGCCATGCCCGCCATTCTGGCAAGCTCGCTGACAGCGCTGTCGGGCCGGTACGCGCTCATCTCGCTTTCCAGACGGCCGAAGATTTCGCGGATGTGTTCCGTAGCTGATTCGATGCGGTCAGTGTAGTTAGGCCCGAGCGTGATCGTCGTCACTGTTCCCATGGACCGAAACGATCGCCTGGGGAGTTCGGGGGTGTGTGAGAAACGGGCCGGGCCGATTGTGGAGCCCCTCGAACTTATGTCATTTCTCACTTGCTATTCTCGCTTGTCTTACCGATGCACAAGCAGCGTAGTCACTTAGTCACGAGTATCTGTCTGACACTTAAGCGCACCAGGGACGCACGCGGTTCTTCAGGCTGGACAGCACTTCGATGGCGACGTTCACATCCTCGACCACCTGGAAATCAAACATCCCGACATTGATAAAGTCAGCACCGTTTTCAAAGGCAAAGCGAAAGCCTTCCTTGGGATGGAAGGCGCCGGCTGCCAGAACCTTGAAGGCGATCCATGGCTTCTTGACGGTTCCCATAAACTC
>JBEKKI010000024.1:0-64653 GCA_050010795.1 Occallatibacter sp. | reverse complement strand
ACCGCCAGCTCCCGGTAGGCTTCGGTAAACTTCCGGTACTTCGACCTCTGACCCATTTGCAGCTCCCCTTTCCCTGCAAACTGTCAATTTACAACCTGTCTCACTTTTGGGGGTCAGTCCACCCTTGAAAAAATGGTCGGGGAGAGAGGATTTGAACCTCCGACCCCCTGGTCCCGAACCAGTTTCAGCTAGTTATTGAAATCTGTTGAAATGACGTGTTTCTAACTGTTTTCTATTGAATGATTTGCAGCCTCACTATTGAAAGCTGTGGTTTTGCGCGGCTCTTGGAAGCTTTGACCGCTACAGTTTCGACTACAGTCCGCCGCCGACAGCGGCTCACTACAAATTGCCGTATCCACAATGCTCCGCACCGGCACTCCTGCTCTCCGCCAACCTCTACCTCCGGAGCACTGTCGATACGGCCCTAAGGATTTACCAACATTTGACCCGAATGGGGTGCAACGAAGCCTTCCAAGAATTGAGCAAAACAGGACAGACAAGAGTCTTGAGTCAAGACGATGGTGGATTAGGCTTGAGCCTGGTTGGGCTCAAGCGCGGAGAAGTCTGTTCCCAAAGTTGCGACTGCCCCAAGAAGCGACTCGGGACTGCGTTGTGGGCCACGCTGCGCGGAAAGCTCTGCCCAATGACGTTGTGATTGAGATGGAAGACCCTCGATGCAAGAGCCTGCTCATGACCTGGTGATTGAGACTTCAAATGGGTCACTGGTATCGGTGACGCGACCGGCAAATCGTTCCTGGGAGGAGATATGAAAGGCTTACTCGTAATGGTTTCGTTGCTTGCCATATGGCCGTGGTCTGCTTCTAAGGAATACCCCATGAAAGCTAGCAGCAGCGTTCCGGCAGCGGCCGGGATTGTAAAAGTCCAGAGAGATAAAGACAACGGCAACACGAAGCTGGATATTAGAGTATGGCATCTTGCCAATCCGTCGAGGCTGACTCCGCCCGCGAATGCGTATATCGTTTGGGTTCGCCCACGCAACGGAGCCGCAGTGAGAGCGGGCGCTATCCAGGTCGATAAGGACCAGAAGGGCGAAGTGAAGTTGGTCACTGTGGAAAAAGACCTCGAGGTATTCATTACCGCTGAGCAAACCACCGCTGTGCAAAGCGGAAGCGCAGATGTACCATCGGACTTTCAGGTCTTAAGTGCAGACGTGACCATACGCTGAAGCGCGCCCATGCCGCAAGCCCACGTTGTGCACGGTGAAAACTGTTGAAATCACCCATCTTTAACTGCTTTCAATTGAATGATTTACAGCCTGATTATTGAAAGCTGTGGTTCTGCGTTGCTCTTGGAGGCTTTAACCGCTACGAAATCGACTACAGGCAGGTGGCCCCGATCTCAAGGCGGTTCTATCAAGTCGAAGGTGCCCCCGGTCCCTCGCTTTTGGGGACCTGGGAGGTTGACGAGACGGGCCGGTGATCGCGCATCCACTCGGGCAGCTGCCAGCCTCTCTGCCGGGCCGTCCACTCCGATTCGATCTCCACGGTTCCGCGCATGCCCGTCTGATAGTGGCGAAAGCTAGACCACTTCCAGTTTTCCGGCCTGGCCAGCCCACCCTTCGCCAGAAAAAAGCGAAGGATGGGGCACCCTCAGTTGTGCGAAGGCAAGGTCGCGCCACCCGCCAGTGCTTCCCAGGTTTCAGGAGCGAGATCCTTCGACTTCGCTCAGGACAGGCTCTGGGGCACCCACGGATGGTGGTTGAATCAGCGTTTCAAGACCTGGGGCCACCCGCCTAGCTTAGCCTGCGAAAGCGCAACGCCTGGTAAGCCCGGCCCGGTAACTTCACCTTCGACCGACCCTTGAACTTCCCTGGGAGAGGGGTTGCCTTCATCTCCCATGGGTCGATTATCTCCGCGGTAAATTCGTGCTCGGGTAGCGGAAAATCGTAGAAGATCGGCTGATGCTCGTCGAGGTAGTAGAGAATCTCTTCAGCTCCCTTGCCGGTCACATCGAGCGACGAAGCATTCAAATAGTACGCCTCAGGTTGTGCCTCAAGCCCGGTTCGTTTCGACTCTTTGCCTCCGGCAGAAGCGATTTTCTCTACGAGTTCACGTAGAAAGCCGATTCGCGACGGGCTCGTTCCGTGCAATTTGCCGCCATGCGACCACCAGATGGTTGGCGTGGTCTCTTCATCCAGCGGCAGGCCGGGGTCGAGATAGGTTTCCCCATGCGTTACATAGCACCCTGCGACGATGCCCAGCCAGAACCGCCGAGTCATCTCCTCGCCGGTGAGGTTTCCCCACCGGCTGTTCAGATTGCCCTCGTACTTCACCTCGTCGTAGCAGATTGGCTTGCCCCACGCCTTCAGCCACCCCTCGGCTGCTTCAAAGTTTGAGTTTTGAAGGCTCGCATGGGTCACCCACGGATGCCCATAGTCGTACATCACGCTGCCATAGTGGATCGAGCGCAGGTGGCCGACAGGGTCATGCTGTTCCACTGTGTGAAAGAATTGGTCGAAGTCGTGCACGGATTTGGCCTTCATGAAGTCGAACTCATTGGCCAGCGACCACCAGACGTTCGCGTAGGCAGAGATGCGTGCAAGCACATAGCGCAGATACAGATCGTCCGCCCACGCCGGCATGGATGCGTATCCCCACCTGTCATAGGGATGAAACAGGATCAGATCCGCTTCGATTCCTAAAGCGCGAAGATCGGCGATGCGCTCTTCGATATGCGCGAAAAACAAGGGGTTCGGGCGGGTGAAATCGTGTACCCCTGCCGCATTCCGCTCAAACGGATAGAACGGCGGCTCATTATGGTTGTACTCGTAACTCTTGGGGAAGACACACATCCGAATCTTGTTGAACGGCCCAGTGCGCAGGGTTTCGAGCGTCTGGCGTTGCAGCTCTTCGCTCTGATGTACCCACGAGTAGCAGGTCGTGCCAAAGGGAAAGTACGGCGTGCCATCCGCATACGCAAAATGGTGGGTGTTGCGGACGCCAACCGGTCCGTGCGCTCCCGGAAGAGGTGCGGCGCAAACGAACTTTCCACTCGTGCCATCGAGCGCCGGGGCGTTGCTACGAATGGTGTAACTCCACTCGCCCTCAGTGTCTGGCATAAACCGGACTTTGTAGGTTCCACTCCCGTCATAAAAGCCATCGACAACCACGGTTCGATGCCCCAGCGCGAAGGTCGCCGTCAACTGAACACTGGTAAACGGATTGCCTTCGGACGGCCCCTGAAGCGCAGTTTCAAAGACCTCCCATTGCGGTACAGGAGCGTGGACGCTCTCGTGCCCTTCAGCCCGCGCCACATCAGTTGCAGCCGAAGCGACGGCAGCCATCGTACCGACGGAGGTAAGCTTCAGCATCTCGCGACGATTCATCGAAATCATGACCAAATTCTAACCAATCTGTGGCGATTCCATGCGAGGGCACACTTCACCGGAGATACTCTCCATGGACGGCAAGCCGCGACGATTCGTGCGCGTCTTGATATCAGAACTACTGATCCGTGTCAGAGGGGCTAGACCCTGGCATTATTCCTGGTTGACCGCCAATCCGACACTCACTTAACCCGGGGCTAACTTCTTCGCCCCTCCCGGGGGCGGCGCGGTGCGACAGGAAAGGAAATTCCTCAGGGGCTAAAGCTCAGAATTTCTTTGCGGCCAATCGCGGCCCGGCTAAAGCCGTGCCCTTGTTACAAAACTTTTCGTGAAACGAGTATTTTCGCTTGCCGCAGCGATTGGAGGCGCGCCCTTGATGCAAAACCGTCTCTCGCCGGGTTTCCCGGCCCGCCGCGGCGAGTGGAGCGGTGCCCTCTAAACTGACCCGCTGACTGGATGCGCAGGCGACACTGGCAGGCGGTCCAGATTACGCCGCCTGGCTGGAACAGCGTCATGGGCCTTTGCCGTAGAATCCCCTTTGTAGTCATTCCGGAGCCAACGATGCCCGTGAAAGCGATCTACCCCGGAACCTTCGACCCGCCGACGAACGGGCATGTCGACCTGATCCAGCGCGGGTCTAAACTCTTCGACCATTTGACTGTCGCCATCCTCGTGAACCCGGTCAAGAACCCTCTTTTCACGGTGCAGGAGCGCGTGGAGATGATCGAGGAGGTCACCCGCCCGCTGGGCAACGTCTCCGTCGCCACCTTCGACGGCCTCATGGTGGAGTTCGCGCGCCGCGAAGGCGCGTCGGCGGTGCTGCGCGGCATCCGCGCCATCTCCGACTACGAGCACGAGTTCCAGACGGCCCTCATGAATCGCCGCCTCGCGCCCGAAATCGAGACCGTCTTCCTGCAGCCGGCCGGCCGCTACTCCTTCGTCAGCTCGCGCATGGTCAAAGAAGTCTTCAGCTTCGGCGGCGATGTGAGCGGGCTGGTCCCGCCGAATGTGCTGCAGCGGCTGCGGGCGCGGATCAAGAACGGGCACAGCAACGGCGGCAATGCCTGATCGCTCGTCTCGTCGCACTCCTGCTCCGCACGAACCACCCGCTTTCCACAACTGAACTTTGAGCGCATCGCGAAATCTGAGAAGATGGAATCGATATGACTGTTATGACTTCACAAAAAGTCTTTGCTGATCGTATTGGCCGCATTGAAGTATCGGCCACCATGGCCGTGGCCGCCGAGGCAGCCAAACTGCGCGCCGGGGGCGCCAACCTGGTGGACTTCGGGGCCGGCGAGCCCCACTTCCCCACGCCGCGCCACATCAAGGACGCCGCCATTAGCGCCATCGAGGCCAACTTCACACGCTACACCGTGGTGCCGGGCATTCCCGACGTGCGCAAGGCCATCGTGGAGCGCCATGCCTGCGACTTCGGCTCCGACTACGCCATCGACGAAGCTGTGTTCACCACCGGCGGCAAGCTGGCGCTGTTCAACGCCATCCAGGTTCTGGTCGACCACGGCGACGAGGTCATCCTGCCGGTTCCCTACTGGGTCAGCTTCAAAGACATCATCCAGTACGCAGGCGGCACGGTGGTCTTTCTCGAGACCAGCGAGGCGGAGGGCTTCCGCATCACGGCCGACATGATTGAGCGCGCCATCACGCCGCGCACCAAGGCCATCATCCTCAACTCGCCGTCGAACCCCGCGGGCTCGGTGGTCTCTGCCGAGGACCTCGAGCGCATCGTGCGTCTTGCGCACGAGCGCGGCATTTTTCTGCTTTTGGATGAATGCTACGTGTACCTGAACTATGCCGGCAGGCCCGTCTCCGGCGGCTCGTTCGGGTGGGCCAAGGAGCACATTGTCATTCTCGGCTCGCTCTCGAAGACGTATTCAATGACCGGCTGGCGCGCGGGCTACGCTCTTGCAACCAAGCCCGTCATCGCCAACCTGAGCAAGCTGCAGTCGCAGTCCACGTCCAACGCCACCAGCTTTGTGCAGAAGGCGGCGATCGCGGCGCTTTCCAGCTCGCAGCAGTGCGTGGCCGAGTTCCGCGCCGAGTTTATTGAGCTGCGCGACTACATGCTGGCCGCGCTCAAGCGGATTCCCGGCGTCACCTGCACCAAGCCGGAAGGCGCGTTCTACGTGTACCCCAACATCTCCGCCTACCTGGGCAAGGGCGGCATCCGCACCGCAACGGAGCTGGCCACGCGCCTGCTCCACGAGGCGCACGTCGTCACCGTGCCCGGCGAGGCCTTCGGTACCGGCGAGCACATCCGCATTTCGTATCCAGTGACCAGGGAGAACATCGACGAGGGCACGCGGCGGATGGGCGACTTCCTGACCGGGCTGCGCTAAGAACCCGGCTCACTACGATTCGCAAGGCAAGGCCTTTCCCGTTGCGGAAAGGCCTTTGTTTTTGCGCCCCAGGAAAATTGAGCGCTGGGCTTGCGTCGGAGACGAAATTCCGTCTTGACGCGAATGGTCGATTCCGCTGTACAATCCCCGTCACGTGCCTGGAGGGCAAACAAACTCCATTTTCGGGGGTGAATCGATGGGTTACATTCGGAAACCATCGCTGTTGGTCGCGATTGTGATTGCAGTCGCCTGCTCCGCACCAGTAGCGCCGGCTGCGGGACTTCCTTCCGACTTGTGTTCCCTGCTGTCGGCGGCCGATGTGAGCGGAATTGTCGGCAGTGCCTACGGCGCGGCGCAGTCAAGCGTCGCTCCCGCACCTTTCGCCGGCACCAATACCGGCACCGACTGCTACTACTCGGCCAAAGGAGCCGGGCATCAGCTTTGGTTCAGAATCTACGTCGACGACTCGCCTGCGCAGGCGACGGATCTCTTCGCAAGGTTGAAGATGTTTTATAGCCCGCCGACGCCTGTAGCCGGGATTGGCGACGAGGCCTACTTCGACCCAAGCCACGCGATCCACGTGCGGAAGGGCAAGGTGCGGTACTACCTGGACCTTGGAAATCAATCCTCGGCCGAGAGTGCGCTGCACAACCTCGCAAGCCTGGTGGCTGGAAAGCTTTAGAAGAGTTACGCCCGCGACTGACTCCGCCGGAGGCGACCGCGCCTACCTGGCCAGCGACCCTGTGTTCGCGGCGCTTTGGCGGGCGTAGGCGGCAGCCTGCCACTCGCTGATGGGATACGATTTGTGGCACTCGCCGCACATCGTGTTGGGGAACTCCGAGCCGCAACCCGGGCAAACGGCACCGGTTTCGAACGTGTCGAAGCTTTGCTTGCACTCGGCGCATTTCCACAGCGCGCCCATGGGAGGATTGGCCCCGCAGTTGGGGCAGGCAAATCCCTGGCGCCGCGGCAGTCTTTCCACGCGAATCATCGCGCGGGCGCTCTGCAGTCCTCCCCAGCAGTTCAGAAGCATGTAGGCGGCGATCAGCAGGGACCAGGTAGAGCGGATCCACAAAGCGAAGCAAACCAGGGCGGCCGCGCCGATAAAACCAAGCACGGTTGCCACCACCAGGCTGCGCGCGCGCCCCATCACAAACCACAGCAGCGAGCGAAGAATCTGGCCCCCGTCGAGCGGATAGATGGGCAGGATATTGAAGACAAACAGAACCACGTTGATCCACAGCACCATCGAGACGAGGTGGTAGGCGTTGGGCATCGATTGCGCCCATCCTAGCGACCGGCTGATCAGGTAGGCGCCGCCCAGGAAAGGCGTGAGCGCCACGTTCACCAGCGGTCCCGCGGCCAGGCTCCAAAGCGTGGCGCCGGGACGCTGCGGCGGATTCACAAACGCCACCCCGCCCAGCGGCCACAGCATGATCCGGTCTACCGTTCCGCCCACCGAGCGGCAGGCCAGGGCATGGCCGAACTCGTGCAAAAGCACGATGGCAAAGAGCGCCAGGTACTCGAGGGCGCTCCAAACCAGGGAGGAGTACCTGCCTTCGCGGCTGCCGATCTCGATGACGGCCACGATAAACCACGACCAGTGCAGGAAGAGATCGATTCCCGCAATGCGGCCCAGATGGATCGACCCCTGGCGTAAGCCTGGCATGCCTGTTAGGTTACCCCAGTTGCGCGATTTCGGGCGCTAATCGGGGCCGCCAGCCCACCGGCACGTGCCGCCGCGGCGCTGCGCGACGGGCGGTTCCGGGGCCTCGCGGCCTTGCCGTGCCACCACGCGATATATTTCTTTGCCACTCCCTGTGCAAACGTTATCTATGTCGAGTACGATGGTTCTTCAAATGCTAGACCGAATCGATTTTCGCCCCGTGATTTTGGCTGGCGGCAGCGGCACCCGTTTCTGGCCGCGCTCGCGCCGCGCCCACGCCAAGCAGGTTCTGGCGCTCGATGGCGAACGCTCCATGATCCAGCAGACCGTGGAGCGGTTGAAGCCGCTGGCTTCGCTTGAAAAGACCTGGATCATCACCAACGAGTACCTGGCGCAGGAGATTGCCGACCAGTTGCCCGGCCTGCCCGCTCGCCAGATTGTGCAGGAGCCCGTGTCGCGCAACACGGCTCCCGCCTGCGGTCTGGCTGCATTTCTCATCGAGCGCGAGAACCCGCAGGCCGTGCTCGGCGTCTTTCCTTCCGATCACGTGATCGCCGACGAGCCGCGCTTCCTGAAGGCGCTGCAAAAGGGCATTGCCTCGGCTGCGGCCGGCGAAAACATTGTCGTGCTGGGCATTGAGCCCTCGCGCGCTGAAACAGGTTACGGCTACATCGAGACCGGCGACCTCACCAGCGACGATTCCGCGCTGCACGTGCGGCGCTTTATCGAGAAGCCCAACCAGAATCGCGCCGAAGAATTTGTCGCCGCGGGCAACTACTACTGGAATTCAGGCATGTTCCTGTGGTCGGCGCGCACGCTGGCCAATGCCGTCCGCGAGCACGTGCCGGAGACTGCTCCTCTGCTCGAGGCCATTGCCGCGGCATGGGGAACGCCCGAGTTCGACGAGGTCTTTCGCACCACCTATCCCAAGTGCGAGAACATCTCCGTCGATTACGCGGTGCTCGAGCCGCGATCCGCCAAAGGCGAGCATCTCTCCAATCTCTTCTGCATTCCCGCGGAGTTCAACTGGAACGACCTCGGCTCCTGGGCTTCGCTCTACGAGTACCAGGTTGAGACGCGCCTGCGCGGCGACGCCGAGGGCAACGTGGCCGATACCGGCGGCCACATCTCCATCGAGGCCAGCGACAACTACATCTTCAGTCCCAGGAAGTTTGTCGCGCTGGTCGGCGTGGAGAACCTGGTCGTCGTGGACACCGAGGACGCGCTGCTCATCGCCCACCGCGACCACTCGCAGGATGTGGGCAAGATCGTGAAGGAACTGAGCACCAGCGGGCACGACGAGCTGATCTAGGCCGCATTCAGCTGCGCCCGCTTTTCGATTCGTCCGCGGCCGCTTTCTGATTCGCCCGCCGCTGCTGTCTGAGTCGCCCGCGGCCGCTCGTCCCAACCACTTCGTTCAACCGCTGTACAATTCTTGGGTACTCAACGAGCACGAATTGTCTGAGCGCCGAGACCGCGCGCCCGGGCAACTTCGAATGCAACCGGACGACCGCGGGTTCGGCGTTTTCCTTGAGAATCCCGGCCGGAGAATCGTGCGGTCTCGCTACTCAGCGGGGTGAAAAATGCCCGAAACAATTGATTGGCCGACGCCCGGCAAGAGCCGCCGTCCGCGCCTGCTTGTCTATCTCGTCATCGCCGTCGTTCTCGTCATTTTCATTGGCAGCCGCACGGCGGTCTCCTACTGGGTCGACCTGCTCTGGTTCGGCTCGCTCGGCTACTCCAACGTCTTCTGGAAGAGCTTCAGCCTCGAGTGGGGAACCTTCGCGGCGTTTGCCGTGCTCACCTTCCTTATCCTGCTCGGCGCGTTTCTCGTGCTGCGCCACAGCCACGCGGCCGATCTGCCTGAAACGCACACCATCTTCTTCGGCGGCCGGCCCTTCGAGCTGCCGGTGGCAAAGTTCCTCCGCATCGTCGCCGTCGTTGGCGCGCTCGTTATCTCGCTCGCCACCGGCATCGCCATGGAGTCGCAGTGGCCGACGCTTGCGCTTTACTGGTACGCTCCCCACGTCTCCAGCGTCACCGATCCCATCTTCGGCCGGCCGCTTGGTTTCTACCTCTTTACGCTGCCTGCGTGGCAACTCATCGCTGGATGGCTGCTCACGCTCACTGTCATCGTTTGCGTTCTCGCCGTCCTGTTCCTGATTGCGGCAGGAGGCGGGCGCGCGCTTGGCGGCCGCTTCGGCGTCGCTTCCCTGCCCTGGCGCGGCGTCTCCATCGCCGCGGGCTTGCTGCTGTTCGCGCTCGCCATTCGCGAGTACGTCGGCCGCTTTGAGCTGCTTTTCGAGCAGCACACCATCTTCGCCGGCGTCACCTACACCGACGCGCACGTCACGCTCATCGGCATGTTGTTCATCAGCGCGGCGCTCGCCATTGGCGCCGTGATCGTGATTGCCGGGGGCATCAAGCGCCCGAGCGCGCGATGGCTGCTCGCGGGGATCGCTCCCGCGGCAGTATGCTTCATCGTGGCCGCGGTAGCCGGATGGTACATGAGCACATTCATCGTCAAGCCCAATCAGCTTGACCGCGAGCGCCCCTACATTGCCGACAACATCGCCTTCACCCGGCAGGCTTATGGTCTCGACCGATTCGCGCAAAGCGAATTCCCCGCCGACACCACGGTCGCAGCGGTCGATCCTGAGCACAACCAGGCCACGCTTGAAAACATCCGCCTCTGGGATGTAGGCGCGCTGCAGGACACGCTGCGCCAGGTGCAGGAGATTCGCACCTATTACGACTTTCCCGGCATCGACATCGACCGCTACCAGATCAACGGCTCGCTGCGCCAGGTGATGCTGGCCGTGCGCGAGCTGAATGTGGAAAAGCTTCCCGAAAGCAGCCGCAACTGGATCAACGACAAGCTGATTTACACGCACGGCTACGGCATCACCATGAACCCCGTGAACGGATTTACGACTGAGGGGCTGCCCGTTCTCTACCTTTCGAACATGCCCGTGCAAAGCACCGTGCCGGGCCTAAGCGTCACGCGCCCCGAAATTTACTTCGGCGAACTCACCGACACCGACGTCTACGTCAAGACGCACCAGCAGGAGTTCAACTATCCGCAGGGCCAAAGCAACAACCTTTCCACGTACGACGGCACGGGCGGCATCGTCATGGGCGGCTTTTTGCGCCGCGCGCTGCTGGCCTTCGATCGTGGCGACCTGACCAAGGTCCCGTTCAGCGACGACATCACGTCGGAGAGCCGGCTGCTGATGCGGCGCAACGTCCTGGCTCGAATCACGGCGCTGGCGCCATTCCTCAACTTCGATAGCGATCCTTACATTGTGGTTGGCGAAAACGGACGCCTGTCATGGATCATCGATGCGTTCACCTCTTCGGCGAGCTATCCCTACTCGACGCAGGCCGCGCTCCAGGATCAGCCCGTTAACTACGTCCGCAACAGCGTGAAAGCCGTCGTGGACGCCTATGACGGCACGGTCACCTTCTATGTTTTCGACAACGCCGACCCCATCCTGGCCGCATGGCGCGGCATTTTTCCGGGCCTGTTCAAGGATGAATCGGCCATGCCTGCGTGGCTGCGCTTGCACGTTCGCTATCCTGAAACGCTGCTGAGCGTGCAGGCCGATGTGTACGGCCTTTACCACATGACCGATCCTGAGGTTTTCTATAACCGCGAAGACCAGTGGAGCGTGGCCACGCAAACCGGCTCCAGCCAGGGCGACCAGAATGCGCAGGAGATGCGCCCCAACTTCGTGCTGATGACCTTGCCCGGCGAATCCGGCGGCCTTGAGTTCGTCGAGATTCTGCCCTTCACGCCCATCAGCCGCAACAACCTGATCGGCTGGATCGCCGCGCGCAGCGACGGCGCGAACTACGGGAAAGCGGTGGTTTTCGACTTTCCCAAGACGCGCCTTGTCGATGGCCCGCAACAGATCGAGTCGCGCATCGACCAGAACGCGCAGCTCTCAAGCCAGCTCACGCTCTGGAATCAGCAGGGCTCGCACGTCATTCGCGGCAGCCTTCTCGTGATTCCATGCGGGCATGCGCTGCTCTACGCGGAGCCAATCTACCTGCAGGCGCAGCGCAGCCCCATGCCTGAGCTGCGTCTGGTTGTGCTGGCGCTGCAGGACCGCCTCGCCTACGGACCGACCTTCGAGGCCGCGCTCAGCTCCCTGTTCGGATCGGAAGCGCCGTCGATCACGGGCGGCGGAGCGCAGCAACCTGCGGGTGCGCCCGCGGCGCCTGGCGCTCCACAGCCAGCCGCAAGCCTCAACGCGCTCATCAACCAGGCAAACAGCGACTTTGCCGACTATCAGCGCCTCACTTCAGAGGGAAAGCTTGCAGAGGCCGGGCAGAAACTCGACGATCTGAAGCGCGTATTGAACGAGCTGAATTCGCACGCGAAGTAGCTGCGCGGCGCAAGCCTCGTCCGCCGCGCATCGTTTAGTAGGATGGCAACGGAGGTCTAACGCCATCATGAATCGGCGCTGGTTCCTGAAGACTGCCGCGGCCGCGGTGCCGCTGGCGCGTGTTGCAGATTCGCTTGCTTCGGCTCGGCCTGTTGGATCGGCGTCGCCTGTCGCGTCGGCTCAGTCGCCTGCGGACGTGCCCTGGCAAAAAACCCTACGCCGCATCGGCCAGACCAACTTCACCGAACACGATCCGGCTGTCTTCGACATTGAGGGCTGGGCCGACTACTGGTCCAGCGTCAAGGTGGGCGCGGTCTTCATCAGCATCACCGGCATCGTTGCCTTTTATCCCAGCGAGGTCCCGTTTCATCGCCACGCAAAGTATTTGAACGGGCGCGATTTCACCGGCGAATTGAACGAGGCGGCCAGGAAACACGGCCTGCACACCGTCGCCCGTTACAGCCCCGACCTGAATTGGGCTGATGCGCTCGCCGCGCATCCTGAGTGGTTCATGCGCGATGAACATGGCCAGCCGCTTACCACGCCTGACGACCCGAATCTCTATCAGACCTGCATGTTCTCGACCTACATGACCGACCACTTTCCCGCGATCATGCGCGAGGTGAATTCGCGCTACGACATGGACGCGCACTACACCAATGGTTGGCCTTCGTTTGCTCTGCCGGTTTGCCACTGCGACGTCTGCCGCCAGTTGCCGCCGCCGAAAACTCCAGCCTACTGGGACAAATTCAACGAGCGGTTCAACTATCTTTGGAAGCTCTACGACTCCATCGCCAAAGAAAAGAAATCGACCAGCTTCTATATCAACAACATGGGAGGCGGCGTTCGGGCGACGCCCAACCTGGCGAAGTTCGGCGAGTTCTGCCTATGGTTCCAGAACGATAACCAGGGCCGCAACCGCGACGATGCGCCCGTTTGGGGAGCGGCGCAGCAGGGGCGCGTGTGCAACGCAGTGCTCGACGGCAAGATGGCGACGAATGTGACGGGCGCCTACACCACCGGGCCGGTTCGCTGGCGCGAGGTCACCAAGTCAGCAGCGGAATCGTTCATTTGGTTGAGCCAGACGCTCGCCAGCGGCTTTGTTCCCTACTATCACGTGGTGGGCGGCGAAACCGGCCTCGGCGAGGATCTCCGTTGGCAGAAGATCGGCCGCGAGTTCTTCCTCTGGTCTGCCCGCCACGACGCGCACTGGGTCAACAAAAGCACTATCGCGAATATCGGCGTCATGATGGGCCAGCGCACGCAGCTCTTTTATCAGCCGCCGCGCGACGTCACCATGCAGCAGTATATGGATGCGACTTATTCCGCGCTGCTCGAAGGCCGCTTCCTCTTCGACTTTGTGCACGAAGACCGGCTACAACTGGATCGAATCAAGAAATATTCGGCCATCATCCTGCCCAACACCGCACTGTTGAGCGACGAGCAGTGCGGGCAGTTGCGCGATTACGTGAACCAGGGCGGCTCGCTGCTGGCGACCTTTGAGACCAGCATGTTCAACGAGCGCAACGAGCGCCGCGACGACTTTGGGCTGGCCGATGTCTTTGGCATCCACGCGGCTGGTGCCGTGATTGGCCGCCCCGGTAATGCAAACTCTTACATGGCGCGCATTGAGCGGCCGCATCCCATTCTCGACGGATTCGCCGACACACACTGGATTGCCGGCTCCGAATTTCGCGTGCCGCTGAAGCCAGTGGACGATCCTGTGCTCACGGTTGTCCCTGGTTACACTGCGTATCCACCGGAGCTTTCCTATCCGACCGTTCCGCACACTAACGAGCCGGCCGTTGCTCTGCGCGAGCGCGGTGCAAGCCGCCTGGCCTGGTTCCCCGGCGACATCGAGCCGACTATGTGGCTCTCGGGCCAAACCGATTTGAGCCGCCTGCTTGTGAACACCATTCGCTGGGTCACGCGCGGCGCGTCTCCGGTGACGGTAGAGGGCAAAGGTCTGGTGGAGATTTTCGCGTGGGAGACCGAGCCGGGTTTCGCGGTTCACTTGCTGAATTACACGAATCCCAACGCACATCACGGATGGTTCCGCGAGTTTTATCCCATCGGCGCGCAGAAGGTTCGCTTCAAGCTGCCCGCGGGACGACGCGTCACGCGCGTGGAGCTGCTCCGCGCCGAGCGCGACATTCCTTTCCACGCGGAGGGCGATACCGTCGAATTCACCATTCCTTCTGTGACAGAATACGAAATCGCGGCTCTCTATTCCGCGTGAGAACGCCGAAGCGCGTACACGCAAAGCGATACACTACGCCTTGAAGATTGACCATCAAGAGATGGAGTGAATGCCATGCCTCGTTTCGCCGCCAACCTGACCATGATGTACCAGGAGCACAGCTTTCTCGACCGCTTCGCCGCCGCCGCGCGCGACGGCTTCACTGCCGTCGAGTATCTTTTCCCGTACGAGTTTCCGGCGGCGACCCTGGCCGCAAAGCTCAAAGAGCACGGCCTGCGCCAGGTGCTCTTCAACTCTCCGCCGGGCGACTGGAAGGCCGGCGAGCGCGGCATCACGGCCCTGCCCGGCCGCGAACAGGAGTTCCGCGACGGATTTTTTCGCGCGATCGAATATGCGCTAGCGTTGGAGTGCCCTCGTGTTCACTCGATGGCGGGCCTTACGCCTCATGGCGCCGATCGTAGTTACCTCATCGGCGTCTACACCTCGAATCTCGCCTGGGCGGCGGAGCGCGCGCAGTCGGCCGGCATCGAGCTGCTCATCGAGCCCATCGCGCTCAGGAATATTCCGCGCTTTTTCCTCAATCGCCAGGAAGAAGCTCACGCCATCGTGGCTGAAATCGGCGCGCCTAATCTGAGGATCCTCATGGATCTTTTCCATTGCCAGGTGGAGGAAGGCGACCTCGCCGTCAAGATTCGCAGATACCTCGCCGATCCCAAGAACACGAACATCGGCCACTTCCAGATCGCGGGCGTGCCCGACCGCCATGAGCCCGACACAGGCGAAGTGAACTACGAATATCTTTTCAATCTGATTGACGAGCTGGGCTACGAAGGCTGGATCGGCTGCGAATATATCCCCGCCGGGCCCACATCGGCCGGCCTCGGCTGGCTCCAGCACTGGAAAACTGTCAAATGATGTAGCGCCGGCCTCCCGGCCGGCTGTCGTGCGGGCCTCCAGGCCCGCACTTTTTAACTGACCGCCTTAGATGTCTGGCGGCGCGGACGCCGCCACTAAAGCCGGTCTGGAGACCGGCGCTACGCTGCGACAGCGCCCTACTTCGCCACGCCAAAAGTGAACGTGGTCGTGGAGTGCATCGTTTCGCCGGGGCGCACCACCGTGGTTGGAAAGTCCGGATGGTTCGGCGAGTCGGGGTAGTGCTGCGTCTCAAGGCAGAACCCGGAGTGCTTCACATACTTCACGCCGTGCCGGCCGGTGAACGTGCCGTCGAGGAAGTTGCCGGAGTAGAACTGAATGCCCGGCTCCGTCGTCTCCACCGTAAGCTTGCGTCCGCTCACGGGATCGGTGACAACCGCGGCCACGCGCAGCGTGCCCATCTTGCCGTTCAGCACCCAGTTGTGGTCGTAACCGCCGGCGATCTTCAGTTGCTCAGAATTCGCGCCGATGCGCGCGCCAATCACTTCCGGCTTGCTGAAGTCCAACGGGGTGCCGGCCACCGGCGCAAGCTCGCCCGTCGGGATGAGCGTCTTATCCACCGGCGTGTACCGGGCGGCGTTGATCTCCATTTTCTGGTCGAGAATGTTGCCCTGGTCGTCGCCATGCAGATTGAAATACGAATGGTTGGTCAGGTTCACCACGGTGGCCTTGTCAGTGGTGGCCGTGTAGTCGATGCGCAGCGTATCGCCCTTGAGCGTGTAACGCACAGTCGAGGTCAACGTGCCGGGAAATCCCATGTCGCCGTCGGGACTCACGAGGGTGAGCTCGACTCCGCCGGGCACCTCATGCGACTTCCACACATATTGATTGAATCCCTTCGGGCCGCCGTGCAGCGCGTTGGGTCCGTTGTTCAGCGGAATCTGGTAGGTCTTTCCGTCGATCGTGAACTTGCCTCCGGCAATCCGGTTTCCATAGCGGCCCACGATCGCGCCCAGGTACGTTTTAGTGTCGTTAAGGTAGCCCTCGAGCGAATCGTATCCCAGAATGACATCCGCCACTTTGCCCGAGCGATCCGGAGCTTTCACGCTCACCAGATGCGCTCCATACGCCGTCACTCTTACTTCAATTTGCCCATCGGTCAACGTGTAAATCGGAACAGCGGTCCCGTCCGCGGTATGACCCCATATCGACATCTTCGTCTCTCCCTTTGCCATGGTTGGAAAAGTCAGAGCCACGGCCATGATGAATGCGACTACTTCAGCCACTCGTTTCACTTTGTACCTCACTGCCTTCCCGCGTCCGCGCCGCTGCCAAATCGAGTTACTTGGGCCTGTTCTGGAACTTAACGGTTTATGGCAGCGATCGCAGCGCGAAAACGTTCCTGCGCAAATATAGCTGAAACGGCAGGCACACCCATCATATTCCTAGATGCCGTTCGGCGCAGCTTCCGGCGCGCATGGGGCATTTTTCGTGCGGGGCGCCGAGCCGGCCGGCGCGGCTGGCTATAATGGCCGGTACTTCCCGTTATGCGAATCAAGCACCACGGATGAACCAAGGAGAGTGGTTGCCATGAAAAGAAATCTGCCGCGCCTCAAGAGAACGTCAGCTGGTTTTGCGATTCTGCTTTCGCTTTTTCTGGCTGGTTCCGGCGCCGCAAGCGCAGCCGGTCAGCGGCCGGCGGCTCCTCAAGCCCAATCCGCGCCCCCCGGCCCCGCCGTTAAAGGCGCCGAATTCGTTCTTCAAGGCACGGTGCGCGACTCGCAGAATCAAAGCTACGTGAAGGCGCCGTTTCTCGTGCCTGCCGGAACGGAGCGCGTGACGATCACTTTTGACTACACCGGCAAGGAGCAGCACACCGCGCTCGATCTCGGCCTGCTCGATCCCACTGAGCTTCGCTGCTGGAGCGGCGGCAACAAACCCACGCTCACCATCGGCCTTATGGACGCCACTCCCTCCTGCCTGCCGGGAGCCATTCCCGCGGGCAAATGGAACGTTCTTATCGGCGTGCCAAACATTCGCGCAGGCGTCGAGTCGCACTACACCATTCATGTTTATCTTTCGCGTACGGGCGCGGTTGCCGGCGAGCCTGCGATTCTGCGCGAGCCGCTTCGCACGGGACCCGCCTGGTTTCGTGGCGACCTGCACATGCACACGGCGCACAGTGACGGCCAGTGCCCCAGCCAAACCGGAAAGATGGTTCCCTGCCCCGTCTACTTCACTGTGGATGCCGCGGCGCGCCGCGGGCTGGACTTCATCGCCATCACAGATCACAACGCCAGCTCGCAATACGATGCCATGCGCGAGTTGCAACCCTACTTCGACAAGGTGCTCCTGATTCCCGGCCGCGAGATCACGACCTTCCAGGGCCACATCAATTTTCTCGGCAGCACCGATTTCGTCGATTTCCGGCTTGACGGCCGCACCGTGCCCGACGTGAACAAGCTGCTCGCCAGTGCCGCTCGCGTGGGCGCGATCACGTCGATCAATCACCCCGCGTCGCCTACCGGCGAAATCTGCATGGGCTGCGGGTGGACGCCTTCGACGCCGGTCGAGATGCGTCTGCTCACCGCGGTTGAGGCCGTGAACGGGGGCGAAGAACAGTACGGCATTTCCAGCCTTCCTTATTGGAACAAGGAACTGAACCTTGGCTGCCGTCTCACAGGCATCGGCGGCAGCGACAATCACCGGCCTCTGCAGCCGCTCGATCAACTCGGTTCCATTGGGAGCCCGACGACCGTGGTCTATGCAACGGAGCTTTCCACCCCGGCCATCCTCGACGCCATTCGCGCAGGCCACGTTTTTGTTGACGTTGCGGGGACCCGCGACCGGCTTCTCGACTTCACGGCACGCGCCGCCACACGCGCCGCCAGCGCCGGGGACCAACTCGACGCTGCGTCCGGCGAGGCCCTCGAATTCCAGGTTCGCGTTACTGCTTCGGATGGTGGTACGTTGCACTGGATTGAAGACGGCCAGGATGTCACGCCCAAAGCAACCGCCGATCTCTCCACCGCCGGCGCCACCCAAACCCTGCCCTGGGTCAGCGACGGCCGCCGCCACTGGTTCCGCGCCCAGGTCACCGGCCCCGGCGACAAGCTCTGGCTCATCGGCAATCCCATCTATATCAACTGGAGCGTTGCCAACGACTGCGGCCGCGATCGTTGATCTGCGATCCTGGCGGTTTTCGGCCGAACGTGCAGGCCGTTTTACGAACGCGATTGGTCAGGCGTGCAACACGAACAGACTGGAACACATCACATAGGAGAAAGCAATCGCCGCGGTTTTGGCCGGCACGAACTGCGCGAACCAAATATCCAAGGGGCAAAGGTCATGGCACACGAATTACTCGAAAAACAGGCAACGGTCGATGACATTCTCCACGAGGTCTCCCGCATCAAGTCGGTCGTGACCGATGCCGTGGACGATGGCGTTCAATCCGCACTCCGTGCCGCGAAACAGGGACGGGATGCGGCCGAGGATATGGTCCAAGATGCCCGTTATGCAATCAAACGGAACCCTTTTCAGGCAGCGGGCATCCTCCTAGCCGCGGGCGTCGTCATCGGCAGCCTCGTCACTCTCATTGCCGCGCGACGTGACTGAACGCGCCGGGCGCCCAGGCCCGAATCCCGGCCATGTGGGCTCTGGCCCGCAATGGTGGGCGCTGCAGGATTCGAACCTGCGACTTCCACCGTGTGAAGATGGCACTCTACCGCTGAGTTAAGCGCCCAGAAAAGGCTTAGAAGGGATTTGCGCCCGATATCCCGCTCGGCCGGGAATTTCAGAGCCGCATCGGCACCACCGGACCCCCGTTCGCGCCCATTTCCAGCCCCGGAACCGTCCCAGTTCCAGCGGGCAAGGGAAAGGCGCCTCAAAAGGAATCCAGTAGGGGTATCCCGTAGGGTAGAGTAACACCAGCAGGGCTTTACGGCCAAACTGCGCCGCCCCCGGCCGCCCCGAACGTCGGCAGCTGGAGTGGGCGACGTGCACGGGGCCGCGATGCCAAGCCAGCCATGCTCTGGAGAGCGCGTTCAATCCGCAGGGAGAGCGAACTTCCATTCAACGGGGAGGCGGAATTGCCGCCTTTTACCGGCCGTGGCGGCTCGCGACCGCCCTCTGGATTGACCCGGGCGGATGCCCTGGCGAAGGCCGCCGATCCGGGCCCGGGCGGCGAGGACTCCGAAGACGGAAATTCCGAGGAAGAAAACGGTTACGGGGCGCAACCTTCCGGCCCGGATAGGGTTCCAGAAGATATGGCTACGATGGTCCTCAATGGTCCCGCATTGGGAGCCAACCCGGCGCTTCGGCCGGGCGACCCCAGGGTGGGCCTAAGGGCCGAGCTCGATCCCAAAAGCGATGCGGCGATTATGCTGCGCGTGGCCGAGGGCGACGAAGCCAGCTTCAACTACCTGGCGGAAAAGTACCACCGGCCCATGATTCACTTCCTGTACCGGATGGTCGGAAACCAGGCGGTTGCCGAAGAACTAGCCCAGGAAGTGTTTCTTCGCGTCTATCGTGCCAGGAGCAGCTATCGGGCCGAAGCCAGGTTTACCACCTGGCTTTACCGGATCGCGACCAACCTGGCCGTGAACCAAGCGCGCGACACCCGGCACGAACGGGCCGCGCACACGGTGTACCTGGATCAGCCGGACCCGGAGACGGGCACCACTCCCGATCTGGCCGACGACGAACCGACGGTTGAGCAGCGGCTTTTGCGCGATGAACGCATGGCTGCCATTCGCCGACATGTGATGGCGCTGCCTGAAAGGCAGCGCATGGCTGTGTTGATGCACAAGTATCAGGGGATGGATTACCGGCAGATCGGAGAAGTGCTCAAGCTGAGCGAGTCGGCAACCAAGTCGCTGCTCTTTCGCGCTTACCAGACGCTGCGGGAGAAACTGAAAGATTTTGTTTGAAGGCATGAGTCAAAAGATGCCGGGCCCGTTAAGGAACGGAAAAGGACCGGCGGAAACACGGGGTAGCAAACCATGAAACGGACGAAGACAAATTGCACGGGAATGGATGCTGAGCTGGCCGGAGTGCTGCTCGATCCGCGCCCGGCTCCCGCCAAGGTTCAGAAGCATGTTGCGGAGTGCGAGCAGTGCCAGGGTGAGCTGAAGGAGTTGAAGGCCACCATGCAGGTGCTGGATGCGTGGAAGACCCCGGAGCCAAGCCCGTACTTCCTTACGCGGCTTGGCGCCAGGATGCGGGAAGTGCGCGAGGCTGCGCCGGCCGGTTGGCTGCAAGGCGCCTTTGCACGGCTGCGCGCCCGCATTGCCTATGGCTCCGGCCTGCATGCGCGCCCGCTGGCGGCGATGGCGCTCACCATCATGCTCCTGGTCGGCGGTGGAACCTACCTGGGCGTCACGGATTGGTTGCAGCCCGCGCAACAGCCCGGTCAGGATGCGGCCGTGGTGCATGACCTGCAAACGCTCGACAACAATGCTCAGGTGCTGGATCAGATGGAAACTCTCACCGGCAACCAAAACGGAGACTGACTTTTTCTTGACATTTCGGCTGCCCGCCGGGAGAAAGACTCGTGAACTGGACTTCCAACGCGGAAAGAATGCGTCCGGTGGCAATCGCCGCAGCGGTCCTGCTCTTGTGTCTCGGTGATGTTGTGGCAGTGGGCCAGCGCGGCGCCGGTCCGGCCCCACAGCAGCAGCCTAGCTTTGCCCAAACCCAGCCGCGTCAGAATCGATCTTCGAACCAGCCGCAATACCGGAATCAGCAGGGGCAGAATCAGAACCTGCCGCGCCAGAATCAGAATCAGCCGCGGCAATATCAACCGCAGCAGCGCCCATATCAGAATCAACCGCGCCCGTATCAAACGCAGCCGCAGCAGCGCCCATATCAAAATCAACCGCGCCCGTATCAGACGCAGCCGCAGCAGCGCCCGTATCAAAATCAACCACAGCAATACCAGAATCAGCAGCGCCCGGTTGAGCAACGGCCACAATATAACGTTCCTCAGCGCCCGGCGCCCGCATACCCGGCAAACGGTTCCCAATATCGCGGTCAGGCGCCATCCTACAATCGTCCTGCTTATCCAAATGCGCCTCGCCCCGGAAACGTCTATCCCGGCGCCGCGCCTCCAGGTCATTTAGGCGACTGGCTCAATCATCACCAGAGTCTCCCACCGCAGGAACAGGAGCGCTTGCTCCGCAGCGATCCCAGCTTCAATCGCCTGCCCCCCGCGCAGCAACAGCGGCTGATGCAGCAGTTCCAGCAATTGCACCAGATGCCGGATGCGGAGCGCCAACGCCGCCTTGCGCGGAGCGAGATGCTGGAGCGCATGTCGCCGCAGGAGCAGATGCAGGTTCGCCAGGCCGGGCACGGCTTTATGTCGCTCCCGCCGGATCGCCAGGCCACGGTCAAGCGCGCCTTCCAGGATTTGCGCTCTGTGCCCCTCGATCAACGCACCACTGTGCTCAACTCGGCGCGCTATCAAAGCCAGTTCAGTCCCGACGAACGCGACATCCTTACGAATTTGTTGCGCGCCGAGCCCTACGAGCCGCCCCGCTGATCGTGGTTTGGGGCGTTGCCACCCTGCACAACTCTCTCTCGGAAGAACCCCACCGACCTTCTTAACCCTTCCATCAGCCCAATGCGCGGTTCCCACCCCAGCAACGTTCGTGCCTTTGTAATGTCGGGCCGCCGGCGCGCGGGATCGTCGACCGGCAGATCGGCGTAGGTGAACTCGCTCTTCGAACCCGTGACTTCAAGCACGGCTTTGGCGCATTCCAGAATCGTGTATTCCTCCGGATTGCCGAGATTCACGGGAAGATCTTCGTCACTCCGCGACAGGCGCGCCATCCCTTCGATCAGGTCGTCGACATAGCAAAAGCTGCGCGTCTGGCTGCCGTCGCCATAAATCGTGAGCGGCTCGCCGCGCAGCGCCTGCATCATGAAGTTCGAGATGACGCGCCCGTCTCCGGGATGCAGCCGCGGCCCATAGGTGTTGAAAATGCGCGCCAGGCGCGTGTTCACGCCCCGCGAGCGGTGGTACGCCATCACCATCGCTTCGCCGAACCGCTTGGCCTCGTCGTACACCGAGCGCGGGCCCACCGGATTCACATTTCCCCAGTAGCTCTCCGCCTGGGGATGCTCCAGCGGATCTCCATAGCACTCTGACGTGGAGGTGTGCAGGTACCTCGCGCCGTATTTTGCCGCAATTTCCAGTGTGTTCTCAACCCCGATCGATCCCACACGCAGCGTTTCGATTCCGAGGCGCAGATATTCCGGCGGGCTGGCAGGCGAAGCCAGATTGAAGACATAATCGACGTGCCCGGGATCGAAGCTCGTGCAGATATCGCGCTCCTCGAAACTGAAGCGGGAATCATGGGCGAGATGGGCAAGGTTCTCCGGGTCGCCCGTGCACAAATTGTCGACGCCAACCACGGAGTAGCCCTCGCCGAGCATGCGATCGGTGAGATGAGAGCCAAGGAATCCAGCGGCGCCGGTTATAAGTGCACGCTTGGTCAAACTCAATTCTCCAAATCTAAGATTCGATGACGCCGATCCGCGGCCCGACTACGCGCGGAGGGATCACATCGCATCCGTTGTGCCCCCGAAACCGCGGCTACGCCGGCTGCTTGCGCGGCCTGCCTTCCTGAGACTGGTAGCTCGCCTGTCTGCCGACGCTTACATAGGTGAAGCCGTGGCTTTGCATTTCCGCCGGCTTATAAAGGTTGCGGCCATCGATGATGATCGGGAAACGCACGGCCCGGTTCAACCGAGCCAGATCCATTGCGGCAAACTCCTTCCAATCCGTAAGAATCAGCACGGCATCGGCGTGTTCTACCGCTTCGTACAGATTGCCGGCATACTTCATGTGTGCGGCCGGCGGAAGCACTTCCCTGGCGCGCTCCATGGCCGCCGGATCGTACGCCGTTACAATCGCGCCCGCATGCAGCAGCTTTTTGATGATCTCAATCGCGGGGGACTCGCGGATGTCGTCGGTGTCGCCCTTGAAGGCCAGGCCCAGCGCGGCAAGCCGCTTGCCCCGAAGGGTCCACAACGCCGAGCGCACCTTATTGAAGAACACTTCCCGCTGCGTGTCGTTGATTTTGCGAACTTCTTCGAGCAGTTGAAAGTCGACGCCCCTCTCCTGCGCCACCCAATGAAATGCCGCAACGTCCTTGGGAAAGCACGAGCCGCCGTAGCCCAGCCCCGCGCGCAGAAAACCCTCTCCGATCCGCCGGTCGAGACCGATCCCCGCAGCTATGTCTTCAATGTCCGCATCCACGGCCTCGGCAAGGTTGGCTACGGCGTTGATGAACGAGATCTTCATGGCCAAAAACGCATTTGACGCGTGTTTGATGATCTCCGCGCTCTGCGTTGATGTGACCAGCAGCCGCGCAGGCCGCGCCCGGCTGCATGCTCCGGGCACAGCGTCCGGCTTCGCGTAGTAGGCGCCGCCGGTCAGCGGCTCATAAATTCGCCGCAGCATCTCCGCGGAGCGCTCGTTGCTTGCGCCAACAACAATGCGGTCGGGGTGCAGAAAATCTTTGACCGCCGTGCCTTCACGCAGGAATTCAGGGTTCGAGACCACGTCGAAGCGCTCCGGCTCTACTCCATGGCGATGCAGCACGCGGCGAATCCAGTCGTTGGTGTAAACAGGAACCGTGCTCTTCTCCACGATCACTTTGTAGCTTTTGATGGCGCGCGCAATCTCCGCCACCACCGCTTCAACGTAGGACAAGTCGGCGGCTCCGCCGTCGCCCTGCGGCGTGCCCACCGCAATGAACACCGCCTCGCACTGCTCTACGGCCTCGCCCAGGTGCGAAGTGAACGTCACATTGCTGCCGCGATGCTTTTTGAGCAGCTCGGGCAGGTGCTTTTCAAAGATCGGCACGCCCCCCTCGCAGAGCTGCTTTACCCGGGCTTCGTCGTTGTCTACACAAACAACCTTGTGGCCCATGTCCGCAAAGCAAGCGGCTGCCACCAGCCCTACATATCCCGACCCGATCACGCAAATTGACATTTGATTCGACATGCGTCCGCGCACTTTCCTTTGCCGCATTTCACGGCGCCGCTGTGGAGCTACGCAATTCCCTCTGGTTGTATGCTGCGAATTCGGCGAGTCATGGATTCTGCCGCCACTCGCCGCTTCATCGACATTCTATATTGCGCCTCATCACCCGATGGTGAAGCTTCGCGTTTGAGCGCATCTCCTGAATCACCGCTCCATGCCGCGCGGCGGCGCCACGGCAGGGTGCGCCGATCCTGGTTCGAGTGCGTCCGCGCCCTCTGCCATAGCACCTCTGGGCTACAATTGAATAGAAGCCAAAACGGCGAAATTCTTTGCGCAGAGCGCGCAGATCCAGCAAGGAGCTGCATCATTTATGGCGATTCCCGCCACACAACTACGTCCGGGCATGATCATCAAGCATAACGACCAGCTTCACCTTGTCTTCAAGGTCGAGCATCGCACGCCCGGCAATCTTCGCGCCTTTATCCAGGCCAAGTTGCGCAATCTTAAAACCGGCGCTATGTTTGAGCACCGCTTCCGCTCCGCCGACGCCCTCGAGAAGGTCGTGGTCGACGAAGTCGCCATGGAGTTCCTCTACGCCGACGGCGATGATTACTATTTCATGAATCCGCAAGACTTTGAGCAGATGGTGCTCAAGAGCGAGACCCTCGGCGACGCGGTGGAATACCTGACGCCGAATTTGCAGATTCACGTGAGTTATTACGACGGCCAGCCGGTGGGAATCGAGCTGCCGCAAACCGTGGACCTCGAGGTCATCGAAACAGAGCCGGGACTGAAGTCGGCAACTGCCTCCAGCGTGACAAAGCCCGCCAAGACGGAAACGGGCCTTGTGGTCCAGGTGCCGCCGTTCATCAACGCGGGCGAAAAAATCCGCGTGGACACCAGCGAAGGCGCCTACCTGAGCCGCGCGTAGCATTTACCGGGTTGAAGTGAGCGCGTCGGATGGGCTACTCCCTCGTACATTGGCCAGCGCACCGGCGCGTCGGTGGGTCATGATTTTCGATGCAAGAAACGCCATGGCCTGCGTTCTGCGGTTAGCTGGTGCGTGATAGCGCGCCGATCGAGGGGGCTCAAATGAAGTCACTGCTTTGCGCACTTCTTGCCGTTTTTAGCTGCTCCGCGACACTTGCCGCGCCGCCGTCATCGAATGCCGCCGATCAGACCGAGGCCGTCAGCGGCAGCAATGCCTTCGCCGTCGACCTCTACGCGCAGCTTCGCTCGCAGCCCGGCAATCTGTTCTTTTCGCCGGAGAGCATCTCCACCGCATTTGGCATGGCATACGCCGGCGCGCGCGGCCAAACGGCTGCCGAAATGCAGCACGTCTTCCATTTCACTCTGCCGCCGGACAAGCTGCACCCGGCGATGGGCGCGCTTCTCAACCAGATGAACGCCGTGCACAAGGACTACGAGCTGCGCGTGGCCGACGCGTTGTGGGCGCAGCAGGATGCGAACTTCCTGCCGGAATACCTCAAGCTGGTGCAATCCGACTACGGCGCAGGGTTCCGTCGCGTCGATTTCAAGTCCTCGCCCGATGCCGTGCGTGGCGCCATCAACGCGTGGGTCGAAAAGCAGACCAACGACAAAATAAAGGATCTACTGGGTCCCGGCGTGCTGAACTCGACAACGCGCCTTGTGCTCACCAATGCGATCTATTTCAAAGGTGACTGGCAGGATCCATTCGAGGAAGACACCACGCAGAAGGAAGAGTTCCACATCTCCCCTTCGCAGTGGATCATGGCGCCGCTCATGCACCGCACAGGCGGTTACAGCTACTACGATGGCGGCACATTTCAGGAGCTCGAGCTGCCGTACGCAGGCAACGAGATGTCGATGGTGGTTCTGCTGCCGAAGCAGACCGATGGCTTGCCGGCGCTCGAAAAGTCCTTCACCTCAAACACAGCGGGCGATTGGCTCGGGAAGCTCGAACCGGCGGATAAAGTCATCCTCACGTTCCCGCGTTTCACCATGACGCAGCAGTTCGAGCTGTCGAGCGCTCTCTCCACGATGGGCATGGCGCAGGCCTTCACGAATTCAGCGGATTTCTCCGGCATGACGGGTAAGCCCGACTTCACCATCTCGGCCGCGATTCACAAGGCCTATATCGACGTGAATGAAAAAGGTACTGAAGCCGCGGCGGCCACCTCGATCGTGATGCGCGCGACGGCCATGCGGGCTCCCTTCCCCGAGCCTCCGCCCATCGTCTTCCGCGCCGATCATCCCTTCCTCTTCCTCATCCGCGACACCAAAACAGGCGCCATCCTGTTCCTGGGCCGAGTGACCGACCCGACAAAATAAGGAGCCACTGCGGATGCGGTGGCTCCTTCTGAACGGACAACAATCTTGGTTTATTTGCCGTCGGGCAGCTTCACCAGCTTCGCCTCCAGCAGCGCCTCAATCACCTTGAGCGCTTCCAGCACCGACTCCGAGACCGGCTCGTCGACCTGAACCACGGCCAGCGCCTTGACGGGCGTGCCCGATGGAGTTGTTCCCCGCCGCTCGCGGCCCAGCGCAAAATTCGCGATGTTGACGCCCTGCTGGCCGAGGATGGTTCCGATGCGGCCAATGACGCCGGGCACGTCGAGGTTGCGGCAGACAACCAGTGTTCCCTCCAGAGGCGCTTCGACGTCGATGCCGTCGAATGCGAGCAGGCGCGGCTCTTCGCCGTGAATCACGGTGGCGCTTGCGCGGCTCTCGCCATTTGGCGTGTGCAGCACGATGGTGAGCACGCCGGCCCCGCCGCCGCGATGGCTCTCTTCCTTCTCCTCGTGCACGCGAATGCCGCGCTCCGCCGCGATTGCAGCCGCGTTGATGCGGTTTACGTTCTCTGAGCCCTCGAGCAGGCCGGCAATCGCCGCGTTGCGCACCAGCTCGGTTTTGGCCTCAGTCAGCGTGCCGCCGTAGACGATATGAATCGCGTCTATGCCGCCTTTGCCCGCCTGCGCAAGGAAGGAACCGAGGCGCCCGGCGAGATCGATGTAGGGCGCAAGCTTGACGTACTCCTCGTGGCTGAGCGAAGGCAGATTGACCGCATTCTGCACCACGCCCAGTTTCAGGTACTCGCGCACCTGCTGCGCGATTTGCACGCCCACCGCCTCCTGCGCCTCTGCCGTCGACCCGGCGATGTGCGGCGAGAGAATTACATTATCGAGTTCGAAATAAGGCGAGTCTTTGGGCGGTTCCACGGCGAACACGTCAAGCGCCGCGCCCGCCACCTGCCCGCTCTTGAGCGCCGCCGCCAGATCTGCATCGCAAACCAGCTCGCCGCGCGCGCAGTTGATGATGCGCACGCCCTTCTTCATCGTGGCCAGCGTTTTGGTGTTGATGATGCCGTGCGTCTGCGGCGTCAGGCCCACATGAAGCGTGAGGTAGTCGGCCTTCGCGAAAAGCTCCTCAACAGGAACCACAATGATGCCGTTCTCGCGCGCCACGGCGGCCGAGACAAAGGGATCGGTGCCCACGATCTCCATGCCAAACCCGCGCGCGCGCCGCGCCACTTCGAGACCGATGCGGCCCAGGCCCAGAATGCCCAGCGTCTTGCCGCGCAGCTCGGTGCCCTGCAGACTCTTCTTTTCCCATTTGCCGGCGTGCATGGTCGAATTCGCGGCAGGCACTTTGCGCGCCAGCGCGATCATCATGCCGATAGTAAGCTCGGCGACAGCGACGGCGTTCGCGCCCGGCGTGTTCATCACTACGATGCCGCGCCGCGTTGCAGCCTCGGCGTCGATGTTGTCCACGCCCACGCCGGCGCGGCCAATGACACGCAATTTGGGCGCGTGCGCCATCAGCGCATCGTCCACCTGCACGGCGCTGCGCACCACCAGGGCATCGGCCTCGGCCAGTGCTGCCGGCAATCCATCAGGCAACTGATCGTGTGTCTTCACTTCCCATCCCGGCTCGCCCGCAAAAACGGCCAGCGTGGCCGGGGAAACTTTCTCCGCCAGTACGATCTTCATGACTGCTCCCTTGCTTTTTTCTTCGGTTCTGAAGTCGTCAAAGCGAATGCCCTGCTGCTCGCACAGCAACTCGAACATCCGCACCACCGCCGCATGCGGCTTGCCCTCGCCGCGCTCGTACTTGGTCAGCGAGTTGGGATGCACTCCCAGCCGCTCCGCCATTTCGTATTGATAGAGATCGAGCTGCTTGCGCGCGATGAGCAGCTTTTCTCCGAATGTTAGCTCTGGCATAGATACAGCTCTCAGTGATCAGTGATCAGTGAACAGTGGTTAGTGGTTGGTGGTAATCCCGCGATCTTCCGGCCTACTGACCACTGTTCACTGTCCGCTGTTCACTGCTTTCGCGTACACTTCCTGCGCCGCAGCCACGGCCTGGCCGAACTTCACCGGCAATCCCAGCGTGTCCTTGGCGATGTGCTCCATTGCGCCCAGCAGCGCGACCGTGTCGAGATAGTCGAAGAAACCGAGATGCGCGACGCGAAAGATCTTGCCCTGCATCTCGCCCTGGCCGTTGGCTGCCACCAGCGCAAACTTCGCCTTAAGCGCCTTCACTACGACGCCCGAATCCATCCCTTCAGGAACCGCAACCGCAGTGGCCGCCGCTGCCGGAGTAGTGGGAGCAAACAGCGTGAAGCCCAGAGCCACAAGCCCCGCCCGCGTCGCTTCCGCATTCACTTGCGCGTTGTCGATCAGCGCAATGCGGCCCTTCTCCAGATCGCCGCCTGCCTGCCCGGCAATATAGTCGAGCGCCGCTCCCAGCCCCGCCACCAGCGCCACCGCGGGCGTGTACGCGCTCTCGCCCTTCACCGCGTTCTTACGCTCCTTGCGCAGGTCAAAGTAGTAGCGCGGATTTTTGCTGGTCTCCATCGCCGCCCACGCGCGTTCGCTCACGCTCAAATAAGCAAGGCCGGGCGGAATCATGACCGCCTTCTGCGAGCCGCCAATCAGCACATCAATGCCCCATCCGTCCACGTCGAAGTGCGTGGTGCCAAGTCCAGTGATGCCGTCAACGACGAGCAGAGTATTGGGAGCGACTTCATCGCGCAGCTTGGCGATCGCCTGCACATCGTGGCGCACGGCTGTCGAAGTCTCGGTGGCCTGCACATAAATCGCCTTGTGCTCGGGCTTGAGCGCCGCACGCACCGCTGCTAAGTCAAACGTCTGGCCGTAGGGCGCAGTAACCACGTCCGGCTCGCACCCGAACGCTTTTGCAAGTCCCGTCCAGCGCTCGCCAAATTTGCCGGCTGTCAGCACCAGCACCTTGTCGCCGGGCGAAGTCAGGTTTGAAACCGAAGCCTCCATGGCGCCCGTGCCCGAGCAGGCCAGCAGCAGTACATCGTTCTTGGTGCCTACAAAAACCTTCAGCTGCGCCAGCACCTTTTGGAAAAGGGCGCGAAACTCCGCCGTACGGTGGTGCATGTCGGCCGCCGCCATGGCAAACTGCGCCGCCGGAAGCAGCGGCGTCGGTCCGGGTGTAAAAAGCCGTGTCTTGCGAATCATCGATTCCTCCCGCTTGGATTGGAGTTAGAAATGGCTGCCATGGAGCCCCAAGTTGGCAGCGAAATCACAGAATACACAATTTTGTGAGAATTGTGATCCAACTTTTGTGGGAAACTATTACTTTGGTCCCAATCTTGGGCTGTTCTCGGCAGGTCCCGGCCCTTTTGGCCTTGAGGGGCCAGAGTCGCTACAATTCTTCTTTGAGCGGTTACCCGTCGCGATCCCAAAGCGGGTCACCTGCGGCAGGAGCGAAAGATGAGCGAACCCGGCGCACTGGAAGCCCTTATCAGTCAACAGATTGTCACCGCCATGAAGGCCCACGACGCCGAGCGCACCGGCACGCTGCGGCTGATCAAGAACGCGCTGAAGAACAAGGCCATTGATAAGCGCGCCCCATTGACCCAGGCCGAGGGCGAGCAGTCGCTGGCCTCGATGATCAAGCAGCGCCGCGACTCGATTGAGCAGTTCGCCAAGGGCAACCGGCCCGACCTGGTGGCCAAGGAGCAGGCGGAGATCGTGGTGATCGAGGAGTTCTTGCCCAAGGCGCTCGATGAAGCCGGCCTCGCTGCCCTCGTCTCTGAAGCCCTTGCCGAGCTGGCCGCATCGCTCGGCCACAAGCCGACCCAGAAAGAGATGGGCCCGTCGATGAAGGCCGTTCAGGCTAAGCTGCAGGCGGCAGGCCTGCGCGCCGATGGCCGCCAGGTCAGCGAGTTGGTAAAAAAGGAGTTGGCTGGCTAAGCCGCGAAACTTACGACGCGGGCCCGGCTCTTTCCTCCTGTCCTCAGGACTCCAGATCTGATCACTAACAGCCGAAACTAATCTCCCCATCTAGGGTTTACTTGGTCAGCCCTCCCCCTGGGCTCCCGGGCATGACCCGATGCGGGCGCGAACCTGCCCCGCAAACCGCCCAGGCACGGACCGGACTGAGAGGGACGATGAAACCCCGAACGCATCTGCGTGTTTCGTCCTTTGCGCGGCTCTCCCTGCTGAATCAATCGCCCCGCGAATCGCATTCCAACGAACTTTCCTCATCGCCCGGCGCAAGTGCATCCAGATGGATCCTCGGCGCAGCGCTCGGCGTTTTCGTTCTCGGCTTCTTGGCGGCGAACGTCAACGCGCAGCAGGCGTATCCGTCTTCGCCATACGGTGCGTACGGCGCGCCGGGCTCAGGCAGCCCCTATCCACCGCAGTATGCGCAGCCGGCGCCGCAGTACGGGTATCCTCAGCAGCAACCTCAGCAGCCGCCGCAATACGGCTACGGCCAGCCGCAGTATGCTCCTCAGCAGCCCTACGGCGAGCAGCCTTACGCGGACCAGCAACCCTACGGCGCGCCTGCCTCGCCCTATTCGCAGCCGGACCAGGGCCAGCCTCCTGCGCCCGTTCAGTCGCTCAACGCCCAGGACCTCGAACAGCTTATCGCGCCCATTGCGCTTTATCCCGACAACCTGCTGGCGCAGATTCTCGCCGCGTCCACTTATCCCGCCGAGGTGGCTGTCGCCGACCAGTGGCTGCAGCAGATGCGCACGTCAGGCTCCGGCTCGCCCGACCAGATCGCCGACGGCGCCAACGCACAAACCGGTTGGGATCCCAGCATCAAGGCACTAACGGCGTTCCCCGATGTGCTCGACATGTTGAACCAGAACCTCGAGTGGACGACCGACCTCGGCAACGCCTACTACAACCAGCCCCAGGATGTAATGCAAACGGTGCAAGTGCTGCGCGACCGAGCCGAGCAGGCGGGCAACCTGCAGCCAACTCCGCAGGAACGAGTCGACAACAATCAAGGCAACATCGAGCTCGCTCCCACCGATCCGCAAGAGGTTTACGTGCCCACCTACAACCCGTGGGATGTCTACGGGCAGCCGATTCCGCCTTATTCCGGATTTTCGCTTCAAGGTGCGCTCGGCAATTCCTTCGGCGGCGATGCCATTCAGTACGGCCTCGGTTTTGCGTTGTCGGCATTCGACCGCATGCCCTTCGGCTGGCCCTCATGGGGCCTCGACTGGCTCGGCCAGTCCGTGCTCTTCGACCAGTCCGGCTACTACACGCAGAGCAATACCGTGGCCGATTGGGGTCTGCCGCGCGGTGGGCCTCGCGCTTACTCGGGATACGGCCGCGGCGGTTCCGATCGCCGGCATGACGGGCAACGCGGATCGTACGGCTTCAACGGCTCGCGGCAGGGCTTTGACGGCCGCGGCAACTTTCAGCGCGGCGGATGGTCGAACAACCGCGGCCCGGGCCAGTCCTATGTGCGTCCGGCCGAGCGGTTCCCCGAGCCCGGCCGCCTCGGCTACTCGAATCGCATGTCGCAGGAGCCGGGCTATGGCTACACGCGTCCCCAGATGCCTGCTCGCCAGGCCTATGGCGGATCCCCGCAACCGTACTCGCGTCCGGCGCCGCAGCAGAGCTACGGCTACCGCGCACAAACCGATCCGGGCCGTAGGGAGATGTACGCAAATCCCGGCTATTCGAACCGGCCGCAGACCTTCAACACCGAGCCGGGCTATAGATACGGTTATGGCAACAACAACCGTTCAGCCAGTCCTTACGCCGGTCAGCCCTTCGCAACTCGTCCCGGCTTCGCCTATGCCAACCCTCGCTCCAATCCAAGCGCGCCCCGCTCCGGCTCTTCAGGATTCTTTGCGCCGCGTTCTTCCGGAGGCTTTGGCAACTCCGGGGACCGCTCCGGGCACTCAGGCGGCTTCCATCTCTTCGGTCATAACTCCGAGCCCAGTGGATTCTCGGGCGGCCACGCCCCGAAATCTTCCTTCGGCGGCGGTCACCAGTCTCGTGGATTTGGCGGTTTCGGCGGCGGGCATTCTCCCAAGGGCCCTGGCGGCTTTGGCGGCGGTGGCCACTCTTCGCATAGCTTTGGTGGAGGCGGCGGGCACGGAAGCTCGCCTAAATCCAGCCACTCCGGTGGAGGCGGCGGCGGGCATCACCACTTCTAAGTAGCGGAGCGCCTCATAGCTCGCCGCGTGTGGGCTCGCCGTGTGTGGGCCGGCTTTGTCCTCTCCACTGCCTGCGCAACGCCGGGCTGCTCACACGGATTTGATCGGAACGCTCGGGGCGTCATGCCGGCCCAGCGCGGCTTGATCCACAAGGCAAGTTCTCAGCAACGAGTCATCGCCCAGCGGCCACTCCCAAGTCTCTTCCACTGCGATCGAGAATGGCGGCATTTCGAGATAGACCCCCGATCCGTTGAATCGGCGGATATCGGGCCCGTGCGGCTTGTCGCGATTGATCGCTTCGGGATGGATCGGCACATGCTCCGAGATCAGCGCCTTCCCGCAGTTCCCGAGATTGCTCAGCACTTGACCGACTTCGTCATTGGAAAGATGCTGCAGCACCTGCCGGACCAGGTAAAGCTCGGCCGGAGGAAGCGGATCGCTGACGATATTCGCGCACTGGAACGTCACGCGAGGACCGCTCGATGTGGCTCGATGATGCTCAATTAGTTCCGGCACCACGTCGATTCCCGTGTAATCGACGCCGGTCGCCTCCACAATCCGCTTTCCGATCGCGAAGTCGCCGCATCCCAGGTCGACGACGCTCTTCACGTCGTGCTTCTTGATGAAGTCGATCGCGAATTTGCAATAATCGTCGGCCGCCTGGCCCAACGATCCCGAACCGGAGCAGAAGCGGCCACCGTCGTCTCCCCACCCTTTGGTCCGGTAGATTGTGCTGAACGTCTCCTCGACGGTCATCGACTTGAACTTGCGGCGATCTCTCGGCAAAACCCAGTAGTGAAACCACCAGGACCGCATGCGATCAAGAATCCGATCAACACTCATCGGCCCGTGGTTCTCCTTCCCGGTGTTGGCGCAATCCACATGCCGCCATTATCTCAAGTCGTGGCGTCTTTCCGGCCAGTTTGAACCGTACCTGGAATCAATGATCCGCAACGCGACAACATCATCGATCCCCATTTTCGCCGCCGGAATCCTAGAGCACTTCTCCTTCACATGTGGCCCTTGCGGCGATGTGCGAGGCGGCGCTTCCTTAAGGGAACCGCCGCTTGACTTCGCCGGCTCCGGTCTGCTGCAGAAGGAGAAGCGCTGTAGCCGCCGATCCTGCGCGGATGCGCTTCGTGCAATTCGTGGTGCAGCTCGTCAACCTTCTCTTTCGCCTTCGTGAGCGCCCGCCGACCCGCGGCGGTGATCTTGTAGAGGCGCCGCGCGCGTCCGCCCGCTTCGCCGGGTTGCGACTTCAGCAACCCTGCGCGCTCCAGCCCATGCAGCAGCGGGTACAGAGTCCCCGGTCCGATGCGATAGCCGTGATGCGCGAGCTCTTCCATCATCGCCAGGCCGAAGATCGGCTCTTGCCTCGCGTGCAGCAGCACGTGGATGCGGATCAGACCGTAAAAAAGCTCCCGCTTGTGATTCGCCACAGGAAACACTATACCGCCGTTTACAGGATTTTGCCTTGACTATTATCGAACTTCGATATATGGTTTGCCGCAGATGGCTCTTTTGGCAAGTCATTTGTTCCCCAATCGATGGGAAATTCCGAAGCGAGCCGGCGGCAGCCTCTTTGCGTTGGCGGCGCTGCTGCTGTGTGTTCTCATTGTTCCGCGAGCCGCCGCGCAGGGTCCTCCCTACCAGACCGACGATCCCGTTCCCGTCGATTTGCATCACTACGAGTTCTACATCTTCGGCGCCATGGACGGCACTCCCGTGGAGGTGGACTCCGCCGGCCCTGCCTTCGAGTTCAACTGGGGCGCTGTTCCGCGCGTTCAGATCCACGCCGTCCTTCCATTGGGTGTCGTGGCCCCGTTGAATCGTCCCGTCTATGCTCCCAGCGGCGCCGGGCCCGACGCGTTTGGCCTCGCCGACATGGAACTCGGCGCAAAGATCGCCTTCATCAAAGAGAGCAAGTACTTTCCCCAGATCGGCAGCTTCACCATGTTCGAAATGCCTACCGGAAACTACGACAAAGGGCTCGGCATTGGGAGGGTCTGGTACAAACTGCCCATCTGGCTGCAAAAGAATTACGGCAAGTGGCTCTTCGACGGCGGCGGCGGCTACGAGGTGGTTCCGCAAACGGGATATCGCAATTTTCCGTACACCGGCTGGCTCATTAAGCGTGAACTCAGCGAGCAATGGGAGTTGGGCGCCGAGGTGTTCGCCCACGGCAGCGAGGGTGCAGCCGCTCCGCAGACGCAGGCTTCCACCATGATCGACGTGGGCGGCTACTACCATTTCAAGCACAACACCAACGAGCAGATTCTCTTCTGCTACGGCCACTCGATCGCCGGACAAACCGAGAATTATGCCTACCTTGGCATCTACTGGACGTGGGGCAAGGACGCGAAGAGCGGCGCGGCGGACGACAAGAAAGATGCGACGGCTCATCCGCTCTTTCCGGCGCCGTCCAATCGAAACGGCTTTTGACAACATAGGCTGTACGGCTCAGCCCTGATGCGAAGAGGAACTCATGACACTGGCAACAGCATCTCATAAGAGAACAGCTTGGGGACTTCTCTTTCTTCGCCTTCTTGTCGGCTGGATATTTCTTTCCGAAGGGATTCAGAAGTTTCTCTTTCCCACGGCTCTTAGTGCGGGTCGATTTGAAAAAATCGGAATACCGGCTCCGTGGCTTACCGGCCCATTTGTCGGAGTCGTCGAGATCGTCTGCGGTGCTCTGTTGATCGTCGGCCTTTTGACGGCCTTTGCCGCAATCCCTCTACTCATCGACATTGCGGTCGCAATTGCCACAACCAAAGTTCCATTGCTGTTAAAACAGGGATTCTGGCCCGCCATGCATGAGGGACGAACGGATTTCTGCATGATGCTTGGACTGATTGCGATTTTGCTCCTCGGCGCTGGAGGCTTCTCGTTGGACGGGCTTTTCTCATTGGGGAAACGGCAACCGCTCGCAAGTTGATGCACGCAACGAAATGCCTGCGTCCGCGCCGCGCAGCGAGATGCTTCGTATTTCGCCTGCAGAAAGGAAGGCTTGAATGGAAATCACCGCACGCGGCCTTTGGACGATGATCCACGGCATGGGCTTTGGCGCGCTCTATCTCATGGCGTGCTCGGGCGCGCTCGTCGAGCTCTTCCTCCACTACCGCAAGCCATTGGGGCCGGAGATTCTGATCGAAAATGAGAAATTTCTCGGCATCTACCTGACGGTGATGACCGTGCTCGCGTGGCTCACCGTGCTCACCGGCGCCTACATCATCTATCCGTGGTACCGCGCCACGCCGCCGCCGGGCGCCGCAAGCCTCGCCGCATTTCCGCAACGCCTGCTCATGTCGAGTCCCTCCACCATCGCGTGGCACTCCATCGGCATGGAGTGGAAGGAGCATGTAGCCTGGCTCGTGCCCATCTCCATCACCATGGCGACCGCGGTCCTCTTACGGTATAGGCGCAATCTGACGCAGCAGCCCGAGCTTCGCGCCGCGGTCCTCGGTTTCATGGGGATCTCGCTCCTTGCCGCCGGCATCGCGGGATTCTTTGGCGCCATGCTCAACAAGAACGCGCCCGTTCAGGGCGGCACGACGATCCACATCGTGCGCGGGGAACAGCCATGAGCGATCAAGTCTCGTCCGATCAAGCCGCGTCACCAAACGCGCGTGCCATGACGAACGGCGCCGGAGCCGCCGCCGTGCTCGCTGCCGGCATCGGCTCTTTCCTGGTTGCAGTTTTCGCCATCCTTGCCGACCAAGTTGCGTCAATCAAGAGCCTGATGAATTTCTACAAGCCAACCGGTCCGCTCTCCGGCGTGACCACCTGTGCCATCGTTGCATGGCTGGCATCGTGGGCCATCCTGCACCGGCGCTGGAAATGGAGGAATGTCGCGGCCGGGCGCGTCACCGCAGCGGCATTCGTTCTGCTCTTCCTTGCCCTGTTGCTCACCTTCCCGCCTATCGCAGATCTGTTTTAGCGGCGACGCAAGGCGCATTTGCGGCCGTGCAGTTCAGAGACAAAAATGCCGGAGCAGGCGGTTGACCAGCTCCGGCGGGCACCCTCTCAGAGTGCTGTTAAGGTCAGAACGCAGCCGTCGCGAAGTCGCTGAAGTTGAAGCCGTCGATGTGACGGGCAACCAGCACCACTTGCCCATTGCTCGAATCTTTCAACAACAGCCCGACCACGCGGATGTTCGCGCCATCGGCCAGATCGCTGAAAGCGCCGAAGCCATAGCGGAAATCGCAATCCGGTCCTGGATAAACCGTAATCGTCTCCGGTATCAGGACTCCGGCAAAGCCGTTCACATGCATCTGGAACGTGCCCTGGCCGGAATTCTGGCTGCCCGCGACAATGGTGCCGTTAAAGCCCCAGTTGTGCAGGTGAATGCGTTGCACGGTAACATCTGCAGGATTGCTCGCTCCGCTGGCCGGTCCGCCAACGGTCACTGCCTGCCCAGCCACCAACGAACTCGAGTTAAACAGGAACTGCGTGAGCGGATTGTGCATCCAGTAGGTGTAGTATTTTTCGTTGCCCGAAAGAGCGACGGTTGCAATTTGTCCCAGCGTAAGCCCGGTGTTCGTGGGTTCGAGTCCACGCACATAAAGGTCGAAATTGCTGGCAGGTTGGCCGCTCGCTTCGGTCACGTACGTGATCTGTCCCGACGCAAAGAAGCCGCTCGTGGAGAGAATCGCCACTTCGTCGGCATCGAGTGTCTGATCCGCCCGATCGAGCTGGCCTGACAACATCACGATGTCGCCCACAGCAAGCGTCTGCAGGCTGGCGTCGCCGTCCCACTCTGTCTGCCCGTTCACGTCTATCGTGAATTGCTCGCCATGCGGACCCTGGACGATGAACGATTGGCCAGTCTGGTTCACGCTCACCACGCCGGCAATGAACTCATCGATGTAGGCGCCGTGGTCGGAATTCTTGACCGCGGCCACATCGAATGTCGGATTGACATCGCCGTTAATCGCGCCGCCGGGCGCCTGGATGGACTGGTTCAGATCGAAGTCTATGCGCAGCCCAACCGGTGCGCTGCTGGCTGAAATCACCAGCGGGTTGGCAAGGTTGATGGTGACCGAGGTTCCGGTCGCGGAGTTGGGCGTGACGTTGGTGTATGTCGCCGCCATCGTCTTGATGGCCGGCGGTGTGCTGGTCGTGTCAAGGTAGCCGATCGTCCCGGCGCCCAGGCTGATGGTCACGCTGTCATAGGTGTTTGCGGGAACGGCGTTCATGTCCAGCAGCGTCTGCAAGCCGTTGAAACGCGCAAAATCCACGCTGGGCGTACCACTGATCATCTGCACCGGCGTACCGCCGCCGGCGGGGTTTAAGGCAACGCCGTCAAGCGTCACCTGGAAGGAGACAACCGAAGCCTTTGGAGCATCGGTGCCAACCACGAAGGTGGACCCGGTAACGGCGCCGGATCCGCCGGTGGTGATCATCGATCCGCTGCTGCAGCCCGCGGCCACAAGCGCGGCCGCGGCAACAGGAAGCAGCGCCAACCTCAATAACTTCTCGCGTGTTTGGGGGGACATATGGGTACGTCGCTTTCTACGAACTGCCGTGGCTTATGTTGAGCAAACGCTGAGTGAGCTCATCGTCCTGGCCTCTCTCCCGGGAACGCCGCCCAAAGCGCGAGCCTTTGCCTGAATTTACTTAGATACGGAAATGCAAGGACTCTCGACTTAATAGGCGGGGTAAATGGCCGTTCCAAGGCGCGCTCGCGCACGGAGTCATCGCCAAAATTGACATACAGTGGCGAATGATCGATTGCGTCGCCGCCTGCCGTCGATCAGGTTAGACACAAAGCGCTTCCCGGAGTTGTGGGGGATTCAAAAAAAGTTTCCTTAGACTGAGGAAATCATCCGGCTGGCCATTACCCCAGTAACATCGGCATGCCTGGGCATCTAGGTTGTATCGACATATAGGGGCGCGTGCGTTGCTGTGCGAAAATCCGCTCAGACGAGGCGGAGGACGAAGGCTTTGGCAGCCCCAAGGCGAGGACGACAACGACGTATGAGCGGATTTTCGCCGCAACCCGAAGGGCTGGGGCCAATTTTCCCGATCTCCGCGTCGTTTGTCCCTAGGAGACACCTGGTATCCGTCGCTCCTCACTCCTTGATCTCGCAAAAATTGGCTCCCAGCGTCACGCACCTCTATATGTCGATGCAACCTAGCCAATCTTACGCAGCCAGATATTGCGGAAGGATACCTTACAGGGCGTACCTTCGATCTGCAGCCCGAACAGTCCCGAGACATTGTTCGTTGAAGCCGGATCGTCATCCACCAGCACAGCCATGATCTGGCCGTTCAAAATGTGCAGGATCACGCCGCCCCGCGCGATGATCGTGTACTGGTTCCACGCGCCGTCCTTTACATAGGTTCCCAGTTGCGCGCGGTCGCCGATCGCCCCCACCAGTCGCGGCGGCTTGCCCGGCTCAGACTCCACCACCTGACCTCGCCAGGCCACGATGCCGAGCGACGTGTTCTGCGAGTAGAGCTGCCCGCTGTACTGCTTCGTCTTTTCGTTCAGCGGATACCAGAAGTCGGCCTGCGGCCCGATCATCACCCAGCGCGGATCGAGCGGCGGCTCGCCGGGGCCTGCAGTGCGCCCGGGCGGAATGCCCGTGCTGCTGCGATATTGCACGCCGCTGCCCCCGCCCCACTCCACTTTGATCTCGAGCTTCAGGTCAAAGTCCCGCGCTTCAACTCCGTGGTACACCAGAAATGTGTTGCCCGCGTTCTTCTCTTTTGTCGAGACGCCAATGATCGCGCCGTCTTCCACGCTCCACACCCCGGGCCGCCCATCCCAACCCGTAAGCGTTTTGCCGTCGAAAAGCGAAACGTAGCCCGCGTGATCGGCGAAATCCATCGCCTCGGGCTCCGGGAACACGCCATTTCGTTTCCCCGAAATATCCGGCTTCACATTCCACAAGTTGGGCTGGGTTTGCGCAGGCGCCTGGCCTGCCTGGCTTTGAGCAGCAACGTGTCGCGCACCGGCTGGCACGAATAACGTGAGCAGCAGCGCACACCACGCCGCTTCACCTATCAACCGTGATCCTCTTCGCATGGAGCCCTTCAGAACACTTCAGACCGTACGCCCTCTGGAATGGGCACATGCTTCAGCAGTCCCAGCTCGCCGGCCAGCCGCTCCAGTTTGGCGCGCGTGGCCGCGGCGGGAGGCACCAGCGGCAGCCGCATCTGGTCGCCACACTTTCCCATCAGGCTCAGCACCGTCTTCACCGGCCCCGGGTTCGATTCCCAGAAGTTGGCTTCGAAGAGCCGCGAGAAGCGCCGCTCCAGCTCGCGCGCCTCGCTCCAATCGTTGTTGAGCGCCGCACGGATCAACCGCGACACCTCCGCCGGAGCCTCATTCGATGCCACACTAATCAGCCCGTGCGCGCCCACGGCGATCGCCCCTAGCGCCAGGTTGTCGTCGCCCGAAAAAATCTTGAACCCTCGCGGCATGATGTGCGCCAGCTCGGCAAACTGCGTCAGCTTGCCGCTCGCTTCCTTGATGGCCTCGATGTTTTTCGCCGCCGCGGCCAGCCGGGCAACGGTTTCCGGCTCCAGGTTCGCGGCCGTTCGTCCCGGCACGTTGTACAAGCAAACCGGCAGCGGATCCACTTCGCGCGCCAGCGCGAGAAAATGCTGGAACTGGCCCTCCTGCGTGGGCTTGTTGTAGTAGGGATTTGCCGAGAGTACCGCCGCTAATCCGGGCAGGTGCCGCAGATGTCCTGCCAGTTGCACCAGTACGCGCGTCGAGTTGTGCGTGCATCCCGCCCACACCGGGACGCGCCCGGCCGCGGCATCGATCACCAGCCGCACCGCGCGCAGCCACTCTTCCTCGTCCAGCGTCGCCGCCTCGCCCGTCGATCCGCACGCCACCAGAAAGTCGATTCCCGACTCGATCTGCCAATTCACCAGCGACCAGAGCGCGGGCTCATCCACCGATCCATCCGCCCTGAACGGCGTCACAATTGCGGTACCACAACCTGTCGTTTCCATACGAGGTCAGTTTATACCTACTCGCGACTGCGCCGCGGTGGAAGACGCGCGCTGGGCCGTGTGCCGACGCCCACTTCGTCATAGGCGGCCAGGAATTTAACCGGGCTGTTATGATGCGCGAGTGAGTTTTTGCATCGCCATCCCGTCAAGGAGCGTTCACATGATTTCATTTCGCCGCTTCTTCTTTTGCCCTCTCGTCGCTTTCGGCCTGACCGCCTCGTCTCTCCTGTTCGCGCAATCTGCAGGAACCATCATGCTGACTGTTGACGCGACACAAACGGCGCGCAAGCTCCTCCACTCTCACTTGGTGATTCCTGTCCAGCCCGGACCGCTCACTCTCTATTTCCCCAAGTGGATCCCCGGCGAACATGGCCCCGACGGCCCCATCGCCAATCTCACGGGGCTCAAATTCGAGGCGGACGGAAAGCCCGTCTCCTGGCAGCGCGACACTCTCGACGCATTCACTTTCCATCTCGTCATTCCCGCGGGCTCAACCCGCCTGAACGCCGCCTACGATGTCATCGAGCCCGAAGGCATCTCAGCCACCGACAAACTTATGGTGCTGGAATGGAACGAAGCGATCCTGTACCCGGCCGGCACGCCTGCCGAGCAGCTCACCTACCAGGCCACGCTCATCCTGCCCGACGGCTGGAAGTTTGGCACGGCGCTCCCCGTGACCAGCGCATCGGGCAATCAGGTCTCGTTCAAGCCCATCTCGCTTGACCTGCTCGTCGACTCGCCCGTGATCGCCGGCCAGTATTATCGCGCCATCGATCTCACGCCGCCCGGCGAGCCCATCCACCATGAAATTGACATGGTCTCCGACAGCGAAGCCGCACTCGCCATGAGCCCGGAGATCCAGAAAGATATGACCAATCTTGTTGCCGAGTCAGGCAAGCTCTTCGGCGCCCGCCATTATCGCGACTACCATCTTCTCTTTACGCTCAGCGACCATGTGATGCACTTTGGGCTCGAGCATCACGAGTCGAACGACAGCCGCCTCCCCGAGCGCACACTCATCGGCCCGGACGCTGGTATGCTCCTCGGCGCGCTTCTGCCGCACGAGTTCGTGCATTCGTGGAACGGAAAGTTCCGCCGCCCAGCCGATCTGTCGACGCCCGACTTTGAAAAGCCTATGGAGGACGATCTGCTTTGGGGCTACGAGGGGTTCACCGAGTACCTCGGACCCCTCCTTGCCGCGCGCAGCGGGCTGTTCACGCCGGAGCAGTATCGCGAGTATCTGGCCAACGCCGCGGCAATGTTGGGCCCAGGCCGCCCCGGCCGCACATGGCGTCCATTGCTCGACACCTCCGTCGCCTTGCCCGGCTTCGGCCGTAGCGGCAGAGGCTGGACCAACTGGCGGCGTACCTCCGACTACTACGACGAAGGCGACTTGATGTGGCTTGAAGTCGCCACCATCATTCGCAACGTGACGAACGGGCAGAAGTCCATTGACGACTTCTGCCGCAGCTTTTACGGCGGAGCCAACAACGGCCCGGAACTGAAGACCTACACCTTCGACAGCATGGTTGAAGTGCTGAATCAAGTTGCGCCGTACGATTGGGCTGCCTTTTTCCACCAGCATCTGAACTCCACCTCGCCCGAGATGCCCGCGGCCGGAATTGAGAACGCCGGCTGGAAGGTCCAGTTCAACGACAAGCTTCCGCACCTGCCGGGGCGCCGCGGCGCAGCAGGCGATTTTTATTCCATCGGCCTGCAACTCGACGGCGACGGCACAGTCAACGACTCCGTGGCCGGCAGCCCCGCATTCGAAGCCGGGATTTCATCGGGAATGAAGGTTGTGGGCGTGAATGGCCGCGTCTACACGCACGATCTTCTCGAAGACGCAATCAAGGCCTCGCAAGACACGACCGAGCCCATCACGATTCTTTTTGTGGATGACGATTACTATCGCACCGCGACAATTCAGTATCACGGCGGCGAGCGCTATCCGCACCTTGTTCGTGACGACACGAAGCCCGACTATCTGGGCGAGCTCATAAAGGCACGCGCGGGCGGGCAATAGCGGCAGAATCAGGTGGCCTGCTGGCCTCAGCAGGCAGCCGGACCGAAGGTTCAATCAAAGCTGGTCGAAGATCTCGCGGAATTCCCAGGCGCCGGATTTCCCTGCCAACCACTCCGCGCCGCGCACCGCGCCGATCGCGAATCCGCGCCGCGAAAACGCGTCGTGCCGAAGCTCCAGCACATCGCAGTCGCTCTCGGCGCGCACAATGTGCTCGCCCTTGGCATCGCCAACGCGGTGCGACTCGATGGGAACTTCAATCCCCGGCCGCGCGGCGAGAACAATCTCCTTGAGCGTCAGCGCCGTCCCCGAAGGTGCGTCCACCTTCGTCACGTGATGCGTCTCATCGATTGAGAATTTGTACCCCTCGAGCTTTGCCAGGTCCGCCGTCAACTGGAAGAGCTTCTGCACGCCAATCGAAAAGTTCGTTCCGTAGAGCAGTCCGCCGCCGCGCTCCGACACCAGCGCCTTCAAGTCGTCCAGGTGCTTGTACCACCCCGTCGTTCCCACCACGATGTGGCCGCCCAGTGCAAGCACGGCGCGCATGTTCTCCACGGCTGCCTCGGGCGTTGTGAAGTCCACCACTACGTCCACCCCGGCAAGATTCGGCGCCGTCAACGCCGACGCATGCGCATTCTCGTCAATATCGAGCGCGCGCACGCCGTGGCCGCGTTCCCGCGCAACTTCGGCCACCAGGCTCCCGGTTTTTCCTTTGCCTAAGACGAGAATCAGCATAAGTTCCTTCGCAACAGTGGACAGTGTTCAGTGAACAATGGCCGGTGAGCGAACGACAGCTCTTCCTGGGGCTGATCACTGATCGCTGATCGCTGACAACTGTTTTCTCGCTTCCACATCGAACACTTCCGGGTCCGGCTCCTTGAAAAAGGCCGCGTGAAGCGATCGCACCGCCTCGTCGGCGTCGTCCTCTTCGATCATGAAGCTCATATTGATCTCGCTCGCGCCCTGCGAGATCATGCGCACGTTGATGTGCTTGATGGCCGCGAACACCTGCGCCGCGATGCCGTGCTGCCCTCGGATGTCCTCGCCCACCATGCAGATCAGCGCCTTCTTGCCTTCGTAAGTCACGTCCGCCAGAGCGCTAAGATCCGCGGAAATCGCCGGCAGGCTTGCATTCGAGTCTACTGAAAGCGAGACGCTCACCTCGCTCGTCGAAACCATGTCCACCGGGCACTTGTGCTTATCGAACACGGCGAACACCTTGCTCATATAGCCGTGCGTCATCAGCATGCGGCTTGCAACAATGTCGATGATGGTCAGTTTCCTTTTCACCGCGATCGACTTGAACGGGCTCTTGCAATGCGGCGCGACCGAGGTGATGCGTGTCCCTTCGCACGCGGCATTGCGGCTGTTCAGCACCTGCACGGGAATGTTCTTTCTCACCGCCGGAAGGATCGTCGCCGGGTGCAGCACCTTGGCGCCGAAGTAGGCGAGCTCGGCTGCTTCCTCAAAGCTGATCACCTTCACGCGCAGGGCGTCGGGACACACGCGCGGATCGGCGGTCATAATGCCGTCCACGTCAGTCCATATTTCGATCGTCTCCGCGTTGAGCGCTCCTCCCACCAGCGCGCCGGTGTAGTCTGAGCCGCCGCGGCCCAGCGTGGTCGTCAATCCAGCTTCGTTCGACGCAATGAAGCCGCCGATCACCGGCACCTTGCCCTGCGCAAGCAGCGGCAGCAGCTTCTCCGGCGCGCGTTTCTCGATCACATCGTGGAGAGGCGCGGCCTTCCGGAACTCCGAGTCGGTGACGATGATTTCGCGCGCGTCCGTGTGCACAGCATCGATGCCGCCTTCACAAAAGGCCGCGGCCACGATGCGGCTCGACAGGCGCTCGCCGTAACTCACGATCAAATCGGAGATGCGCGGTGACAGTTCCAGAATTGCCGACACTCCGCGTAGCACCTCGTCCAGCGCGTCGAATTTCTCGTCGATTGTATGTTGTACTGCGGCGCATAGGCCGCCATCCTTCACCAGCTGGGCCGCGGTGTCGCGATGCCGCGACCTCAACCGCGAGCTGATGGCCAGCGCGCCGGCCCGGTCGCCTTCTGAAGCTGCCGCTGCCGCCCGCAGCAACTGGTCGGTCACCTTGGCCATGGCGCTCACCACAACCACGGGACTCTTGCCCATGGCCACGCGGCCGGCCACAATGGCCGCGGTGCGCCCAATGGCGGCGGCATCCTCCACCGACGTGCCGCCAAACTTCATCACGACCAATTTCATTTGCAGTTTCCCATCGTTCGCCGGCGCCTCGGCCATTCTTGTCTTACGCTCGTGCCGCAGCCACCGCTGCGGGCTCTCTACCCCAGCGGCCTGGACCCGCCGCCGGGGGCCCCGGCTCCAGCTTGCCCAAGCTGGCCAGCATCTCGGCATTCAATATCGTTGCCCCGGCCGCACCGCGCACGGTGTTGTGCGAGAGCAGCACGAATCTCCAATCGAGCACGTTGCAGGGACGCAGCCGTCCCACCGTAACCGTCATGCCTTTGCCGCAATTGCGGTCAAGCCGTGGCTGCGGCCGGTCGTTCTCCTCGCGCCACGCGATCGGCTGTTCCGGAGCAGACGGCAGACCGAGCCCGGCAAGCGGCCGAAACTCCGCCCACGCTGCCAGGATGTCTTCGCGCTTCACGTCACGGCCGAGCTTGCTGCCCAGCTTGATCGACACGCACTCCGTGTGCCCGTCGACCACCGCAACGCGATTGCAGTGCGCGGTCATCTTCGCGGCCAGTGGCGTAACGGCATGCCCGCTCAGCTTGCCCAGCAGCTTCAGCGTCTCCGTCTCCATTTTTTCTTCTTCGCCGCCGATAAACGGAATTACGTTGTCCAGAATGTCCATCGAGGCCACGCCGGGATACCCCGCGCCGCTCACTGCCTGCATCGTGGTCACGAAGATCTGCTCGATGCCGAACCGTTCCTCGATTGGCTTGAGCGCCAGCACCAGCCCCATCGCCGAGCAGTTCGAATTCGTCACGATGTAGCCGCCTGACTCCTTACGCCACGGCTGTTCTTCAATCATCTCAAGGTGGTTCGCGTTCACCTCGGGCAGCACTAGCGGCACGTTGGGCGCCATGCGGAACGCACTCGAATTCGAGATTACGGCGCAACCGGCCGCGGCAAACTTCGGCTCCATCTCGCGCGCAATCGCCGCGTCCACGCTGGCAAAGATGATCTTCGGCGCGCCCTCCGGCTCGGCAGCCGACACCACCATCTTCGCGATGCGCTCCGGCAGCGGCGTGTCGAGCCGCCACTTCGCGGCCTCGCCATAGGGTTTACCGCTCGACCGGTCGCTGGCCGCCAACCACGCGACCTCGAACCAGGGATGGTCCGCGAGCAGTTGAATGTAGCGTTGGCCGACCATGCCGGTCGCGCCCAGAATGCCGATTGGGTACTTGTTTTTCATGGCATTTACTGATTCCAGTGTACTAAAGGAGGAGTTCTCTGGCAGCGCCGGACTACGCCATTGCCGCCAGCACCGCGTCGGTAAACTGTGTGGTCCCGGCCGTCCCGCCCACGTCGCGCGTCAGCGTTTTGCGCTCCGAATACACTGTCTCCAGCGCCTTCTGTACCTTGTCCGCGGCAGTCTCTTCGTCCAGATGCCGCAACATCAGAACCGCCGACTGCAGCAGCGCCGTGGGGTTGGCCACATCCTTGCCCGCGATGTCGGGCGCCGAACCGTGCACGGCTTCAAAAATCGCACACTCCGCACCCAGGTTCGCTCCCGGCGCCAGTCCCAGGCCGCCCACCAGGCCTGCGCACAGATCGCTCACAATGTCGCCATACAGATTCTCGAGCAGCAACGTGTCGTATTGGAACGGATTCATCACCAGCTGCATGCACGTGTTGTCGATGAGATGTTCGCCATAGATGATGTCGGGGAACCCTTCAGCGACCTGGCGCGCGCAGCGCAGAAAAAGCCCATCCGAGAGCTTCATGATGTTCGCTTTATGAATCGAGTGGACCTTTTTGCGCCCATGCTTGCGCGCGTAGTCGAACGCGAACCGCGCAATGCGCGTCGATCCCTTCTCCGTGATCACCTTGATGCTCTCGACGACCCCCGGAACTACCTCGTGCTCCAGCCCCACGTACTCGCCCTCAGTGTTTTCCCGCACGATCACCAGGTCCACGCCGGGGTACTTCGTGTCCAGCCCAGGCAAATTCCGAATCGGCCGCAAATTCGCATACAGATCGAACTTCTTGCGCAGCGTAACGTTGATGCTCTTGAATCCGCCGCCGATCGGCGTAGTCACCGGCCCTTTGAGCGCCACGCGGTTACGCTCGATCGACTCGTAAAGCGCCACCGGAATGTACTCGCCGTGAATCTCGAAGGCCTCGGCGCCGGCGGCAAAGCGCTCCCACTCGAACTTCGCGCCGGTCGCCTCCAGAATGCGCACCACCGCCTGCGTGACTTCGGGCCCGATGCCGTCGCCGGGAATCAGGGTAACTTTGTGAGTCTTCTTCTCCGCCATCGGTGTCCCTTACCTCTTCCCCTTGCTGCTCCGGTGCGCGTCCAGCAGCCCCTCCAGCTCCTGCTTGAACTCGTTCACGTCTTTGAAGTCGCGATACACCGACGCAAAGCGGATGTACGCGACGGTGTCGAGCCCCTTCAGATGCTGCATGATCAGCTCGCCGACCTCAGATGTCGTTCTCTCGCGCTCCGGCGCATCGATCAGAAAGCTCTCCGCCGCATCCACGATCTTCTCCAGTTGACTCGACGACACCGGCCGCTTTTCGCATGCGCGCAGCAGTCCGCTCAGCACCTTCTGCCGGTCGAAGCGCTCGCGCCGCCCGTCCTTCTTCACCACCATGTAGGGAATCTCGTCGATGCGCTCGTACGTCGTAAAGCGCCGCCCGCACTTCTCGCACTCCCGCCGCCGCCGGATCGAGTCGGCCTCTTTGCTTTCGCGCGAGTCCACCACACGATCCTGCCCGAATCCGCAATAAGGACACTTCATCTTTAGGCTGATTTTACGGCATCAAGCGGGGCTCTCGCGTCGCAGGCCACCGTCGGCGACGGACGATGAACTTTGAACGACGAACAGTGAACTGATCCCTGACCACTGACCCCTGATCCCTGTTCTTATGCAACAACGGCCTGAGAACCCCTGGTTCCCAGGCCGCTGCCGGTGATCTGTTGGGATTGGACTAAGGCCATCGCGATCCCGCGAGTGCCAGGGCCGGGACGGAAAGCCTCCGTCCGGTCTTACCTGAGTCATGGGCGCGATGCCCTAGGCCTCAGTCACCTCACGTAAGTTGCTACTCGAAGAATCTTTGCTCATAGGCTGGATCAACCTCCTTTCCCGTGTAAAGACAAACTACGGCCAATGCCGCCGCGAAGTCAAGAGCGCCGCCCGATTCAACCAGTTTGTCCCGGAAATTACGCAGCTGCGGCCCGCGCCAATGCGCGCGCCGAACCAGGCGCCGGCGCTCGGAACACCAGCGTCGTAAAGAACTCAATCATCAGCCCGAAGATCGCGTTGCCGATCAGCGTAAACGGCGCAATCCCGATCCCATGCATGTAAAGGAAATAAGAAAAGATCGAACCCACTATCACACCCATCAGGATGCCGTGCCAGGCCCAGTGCAGCTTCAGCCCGCTGATGCCGATGGCAAAGCCCATCACCGTCCGGTTCAATAAAATCCAGACCAGATTGACCGCGGTAAAGCTCAGAATACCGGCAGAGAATGAAATGGTTGCGCACAGCGCGCCAGCTACCACGCCGAACAGAGTAGCAATCGTAATCCGCTTCATACGTCCTCCGAGCCCCGGGCACACTTCGCCCGAGGCTCAGATACGAATACGCTGCACTCTATAATTTTGTTCCGCTACTTTCGGGGCCGCCTCGCCCGATCGCGCTCCTCGAGCGCGGCGAAGTTCTTTGAGGCCTCGCGAACCGTCAGGCCGGAAAGTTGGGCGCGTGTGGATTTCAGGAACTTGTCCACCGCGCGCCAGTCGTGCCAAGCGTAATCGCGCAGCGCCCAGCCGATCGCCTTGCGGATGAAGAACTCCTTCTCCGCCGCCAGCAGTTCGGCGTAACGAAAGAGCCGTTTTGTGTCGACCTCGTCGCGCAGCCCAAGCTGGTGCAGCATGGCGATCCGCCGCACCCAGAAGTTGTCGTGCTTCACTGCCGCGTCCATGGCGCGCTTGCCCTTCGCTCCTGCACGCCGCACGACTGGGCCGATCGGCTTCAACAGGGCATCGACCGTATCCCACCACGACTTCGTTTGCACGAGTTCGAGAAGCCACGGCAAATCGTCAAGGCTCAGAATCTTGTGGTAGCGCCCAAGCAGACCTGTCGCGACGTATTGGTATTCCCGCTCGGGCATTTGCCACAAGCCTTCCGCGGCAATGCGCAATTCCTCCGGGCCTGCCGGCGAAAAACCCTTGAGCAAGGGCGCGACAGCGGCGCGATGATCCGGCGTCGAGACCCCCAGATACTCAAACTGATTCCGCATATACGCGCGCATGGCCGCGGCCCGCTCCACATTCTTCAGCGGCCTCAGTGCCGCCCGCACCGCGCGATGAAACTCCGCGACCTTCTTGTTTGTTGATAAAGCCATCGCAACGCCAACTTTCTTGATTGCGATTGTTATGTCGATTTCCGGCAGAGCCGCTTCGCCCACTCGCGCACCGCCGCCGGTGTCACGGCCCCGCCGCCCGCCTCGCTCGCCGCCAGTTGTACCGCCAGGCTGCCCACTGTCGAGCTTTCCGTCTCGCCGATTTCGACCGGCAGCCCCGTCCTCTGCTCCGTCAGCCCGACCAGCAGCTTGTTGCGCGTGGCGCCGCCAATCATGTGGATGCGCTCGAGCTTCCGCCCCAGCATCTTCTCGAGATTCGCCGTCGCCGAGGCATAGCGCAGCGCGAGACTCTCAAAAATCGTCCGCGCAAACACCGGCTCGTTGCCCGCCACATCGGCGATCGCGTCGAATCCTCGCCGTGTGAGCTCGTTGTTGATGCGTTGCGGCATCTCCGTATCGAGCAGCAGCGCTTCGGCGTCCATATCGAGCACGCCCGTAGCCGAATTGCATTCGGCAGCCTCTTGGACAAGCTTCTCAATGGACCAGGGCCGCCCCTGCGCCGCCCACGAGTCCATGCACTGCTTCAGCACCCACATGCTGTTGATGAGCGAGTGGAACAGCAGCCCCTCGCACGCCGCGCCAATATTCGTATATCCCGCATCGAACGCGTGCTGCGTGGTAACTGGCACTTGCGTCACGGTCCCCACCAGCGACCAAGTACCCGAGCTGATGTACGCCGCCGAACTCAGGTCCGCCGGAATGCCCGCGATCGCGCTCGCCGTGTCGTGCGTGGCTGGCGCGACGATCTGCGTCATTCGGAATGCATCGAGCGCTGCGAGTGGCCCCTGCAAAGGCCCGAGAATTGTTCCGGCTTGCACGATCGGCGGCGCAGCCTCCACCGCCAGCCCAAGCAATCCGAACAGCTCCGCGTCCCACGTGCCGGTCTTCAGGTTCACGAGCCCCGTGTGCGTGGCATTGGTATACTCGGCGACTATTTTCCCGCTCAGCCAGTAGAGAACAAACTCCGGCAACATCACCCACGGCGCGCGCTTGTCAATTCTCTGGTTTTTCCCTTCGGTGCCCGCCGCAGGATCGGCCATCAGTTGATACACAGAATTGATCCGCATCGGGAACGCGCCCGTGCGTTGATACAAATCGAATGGAGCGATGATTTTGTCGGCGGCGTCTTTGCTCGCCACGGTGCGCTCGTCGCGATAGCAGAACGGCTCGCGCAGCATCTTTCCGTCGGGCCGAAGCCGCACGTAGTCCACTGACCAGCTATCCACGCCGATGGATGCAATGCCCTCAGGCGCGGCCGCGGCAGCCTTGCGTAGACCTTCTTCAAGCCCGGCAAGAATCTGCGTCAGCGGCCAGCACAGAAACTCGCCGCGATGCACCGGCCCGTTCGGAATGCGATGGATGACTGCGACGTTTGGCGCTGCACCCCACGGACCAGGACCCGTCCGCGGGGACCCCGATCGCCCGCCGATCCAGCGCAGCAGTGAAACGCGGCAGCTTTCTGCGCCCAAATCGATGGCGACACGCGCAGCTTCTTGCATGACGGCAGTGAAACTCCCGTTTTCTTCAGCGCACAAAGGCCTCGGTCAGCCCGCCGTCCACGGGAATCACGTGCCCCGTGGTGCAGCGCGCCCGCGGACTGGCCAGGAAAAGAATGGCCTCAGCGCAGTCGACCGGGTCGATCGCCTTGTGCGTCAGCGTACGCTCGGCATAAAACGACGCCAGCCGGCTGCGAAGTTCCTCGTCGCTGAACGATTCCTGGAAAGGAATATTGTACTTCCTCAACGACGCGCGCACGCGGTCGCGCGGAAACATCGTCGATCCCTTCACCACCGTGGCCGGCCCGATGCCGTTCACGCGCACATTGGGCGCCAAGCTCACCGCCAGCTCGCGGATCAGGTGGCTCAGCGCCGCCTTGCTCACGTCGTACGCCTCGCTGCCGCGCTTGGCCACCACCGCGTTCGCCGAGCTCGTAAACACGATATTCCCGTGCAGCCCTTGTTCCTCAAACATCTGTGCTGACTCGTCCGCGATCAGAAAGTTTGCGGTCACGTTTACGGCCATCGTATCGGCCCACATGTTGTCGGGAATATCGCCCTCCAGAGTGGACGGGAAGATCGCCGCGGTGTTGATCAGGATGTCGATGCCGCCAAATGCCAGCGCTGCCTCGCCCAGGACCTTCCGAATCGACTCGCGGCTGCGAATATCGACGCCCGCGTGCCCGGTGAACTCCGGCGAGCTGATCGTCGCAGCTTCAGCCGCCACGCTCGCCGCGCCCTCCTCGTTGCGGTCGGCTACAAACACATGCGCTCCGCGCGCTGCGGCCAGCCGCGCCACCTCGCGCCCGATCCCGCTGGCGCCGCCCACAATCACCGCCACGCGCCGGCTCAGTTCCTTCTCCGCCGGCGGGCGGCGAATCTTCGCCTCCTCCAGCACCCAGTACTCGATGCGGAATGCCTCCACCGCCGGCAGCGCAACGTAATTGTCAAAGACCCTGAAGCTCGCCGGATCCATCCCCGGTGGGCATTGGGGCACGGTCCCTTTCACTTCCCCTTCGCCCAGCAGGCTCGCGCCTTCCATCACGTGAATCGCATTCGTGTAGAACTCGCCCGTGATCCGCGCCTCTGTCTTGTTCTTGCCGAAGCTGAACATCCCCATGCCGGGAATCAGCACCACCGTCGGGCTGGCGTCGCGCAGCGCCGGCGACTCCGGCGTGGCAAACGTTTTGTAGTACGCACGGTACTGGTCGCGATACTCGGCCAGCGTGCAGTCGATCTGCCGCTTCAGCGCTTCCACGTCCTCGTTCGCCTTCCACGGCACAAACATCGGCCTGATCTTGGTGCGGATAAAGTGATCGGGGCAGCTCGTTCCCAGGAATGCCAGCCCCTTCGCGTTCGCCGAGTCCGCAAATTGCATTACGTCGGGCGCGTCGGAAAAACTGCTGATGAACCGCTGCTTCGCGCTGATTCGCCCGCGCAGGAACGGCGCAATCTGCGTGGCCAGTTCTCTGCGGTTCTCGCGCGCCGGCAAGGCCTCGCCGCCAAAGCGCTCGGTTCCCTTCTTGAGTCCGTGCCGCGCAATGAACTGCCCAATGCCGTCGATCACGTTCAGCGTGCTCAGGTAGCACTCGCGCTGCGTCTGGCCCCACGTAAACAGCCCGTGCCCGCCCAGCACGATGCCGTCGCAGCCGGGATTCTCCTCGACCGCGCGCTTCATCATCATCGCCAGCTCAAAGCCCGGCCGCTGCCACGGCAGCCAAATCAGCCTGTGCCCGAACTCGCGGTTGAATTCCTCCATTTTGGCTTTGCCGTTGGCGCTCGCCGCCAGCGCGATGCCCCAATCGGGATGCAGATGATCTACGTGCGGAAAAGGCAGGAACCCATGCAGCGGAGTGTCGATCGATGCGGCAACAGGATTGTTGCGGAAGGCGCACAGCGCAAACAGCGCCACCATGTCGTCTTCATGCTCCGCGCCTTTGTAAATGCGCTCCAGCGCCAGCAGCTTCTCCTGGTAGAGCGTGGCGAATCCGGCGCGCTTGATGCTGCCCAGATCGCCGCCCGAACCCTTCACCCACAGCACTTCCACGGGATTGCCCGTCAGCGGATCGAGCTCGACAACCTTCGAGCTGGTGTTGCCGCCGGCAAAGTTCGTGATGCGCAGGTCCGAACCCAAAAGGTTCGACCGGTAGCGCAACAGTTCCGGCTCATCGAGAGTGGCCGCCACACTGGGATCCCAGCGGTCCTCGAGAAATTGCAATGCAGGGGAAGCAGTTGTGGCCAATGTCATAGGGATCACTCAAATCGGGGAATGGATCGAGCTCCATTCCATGATACAGCCTGACTCATCGGGAAATCGTTTTATACGGGGATTCGCGGTAGGCGAAACTCAAAAACCCTCCGCAAATAACCTGAAAAATGAAACGAAAACACCCTTGACCTCGAGGCGCCCTTGTTCCCTATTCCCTATTCCCTATTCCCTATTCCCTAGGTCCTTAGTCCCTGTCTTCACGCCGTCTCAACCACCGCCGCCGCAACTTTGTGTTTCGCGTTGTGCGCCTTCTCTTCGGCGCCCAACGTCTCGGGCGTCACGGCCCGATGGTGCACGTAGTTATAAGGAGGCACCGTGTATCCGCGCAAAATCGAAATCCCAAGCTGGATCAGCCGCGGCCCGTACGTCTCCGGCTCATGCGAGATGGAGCCGACAATCGCGCTCGATCCCTTGCGCATCTCCTCCAGCACCTCGGGAATGCAATCCTGGCCTACGATGGCGAAGTACGCCTCTCGTCCCGACTCGCGCACCGCGTCCAGAACACCCAGCGCGCTCGTATCGGTCGCTGCGGCCACCAGCGTGTACTCGCCCGGCACGCGATCGCGGAGATACTCGCTCATCGCTCGATGGCTCGCCTCGCGCATGCCTCTTCCTTCAATCTGCACGAAGCGGTCCGGCGTCAGCTCCTTGAACCGCTCCCTGATTCCGTCGAACGCGCCGGTAATGCGATTCTGCACAAAGCTGCCTGCCTCCCGGAACCCTAGACCCACGACCTGGTCCACTTTGTTCTTCCATTTTCTTTGCGCGTACTGCCCCAGAATCAACGCCGCCTCGTAACCGACCTCGAAGTTGTCCACTCCGAAATATGTCGCGTTGGGGTGCGGCACGTCGATGGCCACCAGCGGAATCTCCGCCTTTTTGAAGATGTGCGCCACGCGCGGCGCCGCCGCCTCCTCTACCTGAAACTCGAGCACCAGGTCCACGCGCTTCTCTACAAACTCCTCGGCGTTGCGAACCGCCACGTCAGGATCGTAGCGATTGTCCAGGATGATCAGCTCCACGCCCGACGCCGCGGCAGCCGCCGTCACGCTCTGCGCCACCGCCTCGCTGAACGGCATCTCCGCGCTCTGCACCGCAAATCCAAAACGCAACCGCCGCGGCCGCGACACCAGCCGGTACTGCCCGCTCGGCGTCTGCGCCAGGTAGCCGCGATGCACCAGTGTCTTCAGGATGCGGTAGACGCTGGTCTTTGAGATGTTCGTCTTCTGATAAACGTCCTCGAGCGTCAGCGGCGCGTTATCCTGCTCCAGCAGCTCGATCACGTCGAGCGCCTTGGAAAGAATTGGAATCAGATAAAGCCGCTTGATCTTTGCCTTCGCCACCTGTCCCACCCCCGATCGCATTTCTCATTCTGCTGTTTGCCGGAGCAAAAACTCTCAAGTGGCGTTTCCTTTTAGGACTCGCCGCCCTGCATCGAGACCCCAAGGGCTGCAAGTGAACAAGAAATGCCGCAATGCCCCTATTGAAACACGGGCCATCAAACAAAGTAAATCACCTTTGGGTAGACCGATTTACTATTTTGCGGCCAGCCTTTCCCGGATTGCGGAACTGCTTCCCGGAGAGCCGCTTATCTATTTCCTGGTCGCCGGTGCCCGGGTCCCGCTTTTGGGACCTGGGATACCTCGAACCGAATCCCGCCGCCGCACCCGCTGACTCGCTGGCTTGCTAACTCGCTGACTTGCCGAGCCTCTTACGCGTAGCTGCTCACCGCTGAGCTTCTGCTTCCGCGTTCGCGCGCCGCGCGCTCCACGTAGCCGCTCTTGTTGAGCGCCTCCAGCGGGTCGGCCGGCAATCCGCGCGCCTCGCGCCACGCCCGCGTTAACGGACGCACATCGTTCCAGAACGCCCCGCGATAAAGCTCCTCGGCCGCCACCAGTTCGCACTTCCGCTGCAGCTCGGCAAGCTGCTCGCGATCCACAAGTGCGGCCTTAAGATACAGCTCTTGCGCCGTCACCACGGTCTGCACCATCGCCTCCATCTTGCCCTTCAGGTTGTGGCTCTGGTCGATCATGTAGGCGATGTCGATCTTCAATCCATCATCGGCAGCTGCATGAATCTCGTGGAAGATTCTGAAGATCTGGTAGGGATCGATCGAGCCCAGCGTCAGATCGTCGTCGGCATAGCGCCGGTCGTTGAAGTGGAACCCGCCCAGCATCCCGGTGTGCAGCAGCCAAGCCACAATCTGCTCTATGTTCTGTGCGTTGTAGTGGTGGCCTGTATCCACCAGCACGCGCGCCTGCGGGCCGGCCGTCCGCGCCAGGTGGCTCGACATGCCCCAATCCGCAATATCGGTGTGATAGAACGCAGGCTCAAACGGTTTGTACTCCACCAGCAGGCGCTGATACGGCGCCAGGTGGCTGTGTGAGACGCGCAGCGCCTCCTCGAGCCACGCGATCCGCTTGCGCATGCTCTGCGTGCCGGGATAATTCGAGCCGTCCGCCATCCACAGCGAAATGTCGCGCGATTCGAGCTGCTTGCCGATCGCGATCGAGTCCAGCATGTGGTCCAGGGCCCGCTGCCGGATCTCCGCCGACGGATTGCACAGCGATCCAAACTTGTACTCCTGGTCCTGGAAGAGGTTGGGATTGATCGATCCCGAGCGCACGCCGAAGCGCTGCTCCAGCGCCTTCACTTCCGGCACTTCTTTTACTCCGCCCGGCAAATCCCACAGCACGTGCAGCGCCACCGTGGGCGTCACGCCTGTCAGCCGGTTCACTTCGCTGGCATCGGCAAACTTCTCCTCGATAGTGGTTGCGGCCGCAGCCTGCACAAACTTGCCGAAGCGCGTCCCCGTGTTCGCAAATCCCCACGAAGGAATCTCAATGCGAAAAGAATCCAGCGCCTTAAATGCGCGATCTTGAACTCGAGAATCCTGCATCGTAATAACATCCCTTCCCAAACTAGCTGATTTTCCCCTTTGATCTCTGATGTCTATTCCCTATTCCCTATTCCCTATTCCCTGGTCCCTGTTCTCCGTCCTTCACCAGCACCACATTCAAGAACCTCGGCCCGTGCACGCCTTTGATGCGCGTCATTTCAATATCCGCCGTCGCGCTCGGACCGGAAATCCACGTTACCAATCCGGGCGGCCTACCGGTTTGCTCATTCCCTTGTTCCCTTGTTCCCTCGTTCCCTATCTTCTGACCCCTGATCCCTGACACCTGACACCTGTCGAAATACTCCGGCAGCGTCTCCACCACCTCGCTGGCGCGAACAATGCACAGGTGCCAGTCCGGCAGCAGGGTAATGACGCGCCGCCCTTCCTTTGCGGAATGGTGCAGAACAATCGTGCCTGAGTCGGCCACTCCACAAAAGCAGGCCGTTACCACGCCATCGGCCTTTTCAATTTCTTCGGCCGGCAGATCTTGGTCGATCTTCCACTCGAACCCCGCGGCCAGCCACTCAGCGGGAAGGCCGTGCGGCGCAACAAAAATCCTCCTGCCGCTCGCCGCCAGCAGTGCCGCGATCGTCGAACCAAGCTCCTCGGGCGCGCATTCCGTCACCTCGGCATCATATTCGCGCAGCCGCTCCACGAACCGCTCCTGACAGGCCCTGACGGTCAATTCGCCTCGCATCGTGTAGTCGCGCGCCAGTCCCGCATACGCTTCTGCGGCCTGTCCCGCGGTCGCCGCGGAATTCTGCCGGCCACGGAGGGCGGCCCGAATGCGGCCCAGAACCTGCTCGCGCGAACTGGCCACGGCGTTCATTTGGCCCCCCTTTCGCGCGCAGCCCACCATTCGTGGAACGTCTGCCGTGGCAGCCCACGCAGGTCGCGCGTCAGCGTCCACTTTGCGCCCACGCTCGGCAACGAGTGCATCCATCCATCCTTGCGCGTGAACAGGCGCGACCCGATCCGTCCCATCTTCTGTGCCGCGTGAAAGAGCCACGCCCGCGAGAAGATCAGGTTCGCCGAGCGCATCGCCACGTACATGGGATCGAAAAACTTCCCTGCCGTCTTCCGCTCCTGGTCCGTCACCTGCGCGCGCAAATCGATCAGGATCTCCGGGATATTGATCTTCACCGGGCACACCTCGTAGCACGCGCCGCACAGCGACGAGGCAAAAGGGAGCGATTGCGCGTGCCGCAACTGTTCGAGCTGCGGCGTCAGGATCGCGCCGATCGGCCCCGGATAGACCGATCCATACGCGTGCCCGCCGGTCTGCCGGTACACCGGGCAGGTGTTCATGCACGCCGCGCATCGAATGCACCGCAGCGTCTGCCGCTCCTTCTTGCGGGCGAGGATCGACGAGCGCCCGTTGTCCAGCAGCACCACGTGAAACTTTTGCGGCCCGTCGCCCCTGGTCACTCCCGTCCACAGCGACGTGTACGGATTCATCCGCTCGCCCGTCGCCGAGCGCGCCAGCAGTTGCAGCATCACCTCGAGGTCCTGGAACCGCGGCAGCACCTTCTCGATCCCGGCCAGCGTGATCATCGTCCGCGGCAGCGTCAGGCACATGCGCCCGTTGCCTTCCGATTCCACCACCACCACCCCGCCCGTCTCCGCGATCAGAAAATTCGCCCCGCTGATCGCCGTCGGCACCAACAAAAACTTCTGCCGCAGATAATTCCGCGCCGCGGCCGTCAACGCCTTCGGCTCATCCGACAGGTTCTCGATCCCCATCCGCCGCGCAAAGATCTCCCGCACCTGGCTGCGGTTCACGTGCAGCGCCGGAACAACAATATGACTAGGCTCTCCCTCGCCAAGCTGCAGAATGATCTCCGCAAGGTCCGTCTCGTACGTCCGAACTCCCGCCGCCTCGAGAAACGGATTCAACTGAATCTCCGCCGAGGTCATGGTCTTGATCTTGATGACTTCGTCCGCCTTCTCCTCGCGCAGAATCTCCAGGATGATCCTCCGCGCATCGGCGGCATCTGCTGCCCAGTGCACCGTGCCCCCGGCCGCCGTGCATCGCTCTTCAAATTGCTCGAGGTACGCGCCGAGATTCTCAAGCACGTGATCCTTGATTGCCGCCGCCGCCGCGCGCAGCGCCTGCCAATCTGTCTTCTCCGCCACCAGCCGCGCCCGCTTCGCCTGGATCACGTCAATCGCGTGCGCAACATTCTTCCGCAATTGCACGTTGCGCAGCACCGGCAACGCCGCCACGGGAAACGGCGGCGCCTTCGCCGGATCCAATTCCGCGCGGTCCAGCACCGTCTGCTCGGCCGCCGCACTCATCCCGCTACCTCCGCCGGCTCTTTCACCGTGCTCGCCAGAATCTGCGCCATGTGAATCGTCTTCATGCCCGCGTACTGACGGTGCATCCCGCCGCCCAGGTGCATCAGGCAGCTGTTGTCGAGCGCCGTGCAGAACTCCGCCTTCGTCGCCAGCACATCCTCCAGCTTCACCGTCAGCATTGCCGACGACACTTCGCCGTTCTTCACGCTGAACGTGCCGCCAAACCCGCAGCACCGTTCCAGATTCGCGAGCGGCGCCAGCTCCAGCCCGCGCACCTTCCTTAGCAGCCGGAACGGCCGTTCGCCCAGGTGCAGTCCCCGCAGCCCATGGCAGCTCGCGTGGTACGTCACTCGATGCGGAAAGTACGCGCCCACGTCCTCCACGCTTAGCTTGTCGACCAGAAACTCGCTCAGTTCATTCACCCTCGGCACGAGCGCCGCAAAATCCTTGCGCAGCCCTTCGTCGCCCAGTTCCTCGAACAGCCCCGGATACTGATCGCGGATCATCGCCACGCACGATGACGAAGGAATCACCACCGCCTCCGCATCCGCGTACAGCCGCACCAGCCTCTTTGCCTGGCAAAACGCCTCGCGTCTGAACCCCGTATTTGCGTGCATCTGGCCGCAGCACGTCTGCCCTGCCCGGAACTCCACCTCCACGCCCAGCCGTTCCAGCAGGCGCACCACCGCCCTCCCGGTCTCAGGAAATAGCGTGTCGTTATAGCAGGTAATGAAAAGCGAAGCCCGCATAAGTCCACTCGCCAGTTAGGGCTGCAGCTAAGAACCCGAATGATATACCCTACGAAATCAGTTGTCTATTGCAATACCGCGCTGCTTCCAGCCGTCCCACCAGCCGTCCCACCAGCCCCACCGCACCCCTTTCCCGTCTCCATTCTCGCCCTCGATGCCTCGACGCGACGAGCCCACACCTAACCCACGAGTCGCTCAGTCCCTATTCCCTGTCCCCTATTCCCTATTCCCTGTTCCCTATTTCCTATTCCCTATTCCCTCGGTCCCTCGGTCCCTCGGTCCCTTGGTCTCTCGGTCCCTGCCTTTCAGTTCCCTGCTTTTATCAACCTTCCCCGTCCGCCAGCGTCTAACTTTCCGAGCCCTGCGGTCTTACTTCTTCGGAACGGCCTCTTCGACTCGGCGTTTCATTCATTGTTTCATTCGGCATCAATTTAGCTGTTTCGTAGTGCATGCCTCATTGCGAAACTCGCCGTTCATTGCTGTCCTCTCCCTTTTTGCATCATTGCTCGCCCATCGGCGCGCGCCTGGCCCCGCTTGCTGTAGCCGCGGCCATACATCTTCGTGTGCTGTATCTTTGGCCAGTCGTCTTATGATGGTGTTATCGCTCATTCCGTTCGATTCGCTCAAGCCGCGCGGCCCACTCTTCCATTTGGCTTTTTTCTTTCCAATAGCAGTCATTCTGTTGCCCACGACCGCAACTCTTCTCAAATTCGAGGGTCTCTCAAAAGAAAGGGTCCAGGACCGCTCCTTATGAAAAATTCGCACTCGCTCCCCCTGTGTGTGCTGGCCAGTCTATGCCTCTGTTCCGCAGCGTCCCTCGCACAGCACGCCGCACCTGCCGTTCGCATCGTCAGCCCCGTCGACGACAGCCAGCGCGTCACGCTCACTCATACCGTCAATCCCCTCGCCAACGCCGCCAATGACCGCGGCGCCGCGCCCGACGGAATGGAACTCAACCGTCTGCAACTCTACTTCAAGCGCACTCCCGCCCAGGAGACTGCGCTCCGCGACCTCATCCAGCAGACGAATACGCCGGGCTCGCCCAGCTACCACCAGTGGCTCACCCCCGATCAGTTCGGCGCGCAGTTCGGACCCTCCGACCAGGACATCTCCACCATCGAATCCTGGCTCGGCAATCACGGCTTCACAGTCACACGCCTCAATCCCGGCAAGGGCTCCCTCGAGTTCACGGGCAGCGTAGCTCAACTCCGCGACGCCTTTCGCACCCAGATTCGCAGGTACGCGGTCGACGGCGAGACCCACTACGCCAACGCCAACGATCCTCAGATTCCCGCGGCGCTCGCTCCCGTTGTTGGCGGCTTCGCCTCGCTCAACAACTTCCATCCCCGCAGTTATCTTCACAAGCTCGGCGCCGCCTCCTACAGTCCCGGCACTCACCAGGTGACCCCCAGTTGGACCTGGGGCAGCACCAACAGCAAGTATTATGTTTTCGCGCCCGGCGACTTTGCCGTTCAATACGATCTCCCCGCCGCCTCCTCCGGCAATACCGGCACAGGCCAATCCGTCGCCATCATCAACGACTCAAACGTCAACGTCGATCTCGTCAATCAGTTCCGCACGCTCTTCGGCCTGCCCGCCAACCCGCCCCAGGTCATCATCGATGGCAACGATCCCGGCGTTGACGGCGTCAACAATCCTGACGGTCCCAACTATGACTCCGTTGAAGCCTATCTCGACGTCGAGTGGGCCGGCGCGGCGGCCCAGAACGCCACCATCGATCTCGTTATCGCCGCTGACACCTCGATCGAGAGCGGCCTCGTCCTCGCCATGGAGCACGCCGTTTACGGCAATGTCGCTCCCGTCATCAGCATCAGCTTCGGTCAGTGCGAATCCTCGCTCGGTTCCTCCAACGCATTCCTCAACGGCTTGTGGGAGCAGGCCGCGGCGCAGGGCCAGACCGTCATGGTCTCAACCGGCGACAACGGATCGGCCGGATGCGACAACGACAACACCCAGGAGTATGCCACCGGCGGCCAGGCCGTGAACGGCTTCGCCTCCACTCCCTGGAACGTCGCCGTTGGCGGAACCGATTTCTATTACAGCGACTACTCGACCGGCGGCGCCAGCATCAGCAATTTCTGGAACACCGTCATCAGCCAGTTGCCCGCGGTGTCCATCAAGGGTTACATCCCCGAGCAGCCCTGGAACAACAGCCAGTACGGCCTGAACATCTTCAACCAGTACACGGCCAACGGATCGACGACGCTCGCCGCCGGAAGTGGCGGCGCCAGCAACGCGGCAGTCTGTTCCAGCTCCTATAGCACCACCACTGGCGCATGCACCGGATCGCTCTCAGGCTATTCCAAGCCTTCATGGCAATCGGGAACCGGCGTGCCCGGCGACGGCGTGCGCGACCTGCCCGACGTTTCGCTCTTCGCCGCCAACGGCGCCAACAACAGCTTTTATCCCATCTGCGCCACCGACGGCGACTGCCAGACCGCGGGCCTCGGCGCCGGCGGCGTCGTGCAGATCTTTGGCGTCGGCGGAACGTCCGCCTCTTCGCCTGCCTTCGCCGGCATCATGGCGCTCGTGGTTCAGAAATACGGCCGCCAGGGCCAGGCCGACAACATTCTCTACGCGTTGAAGTCTCAATACCCCGCCGCCTTCCACGATGTCACCCACGGCACTAACTCCGTGCCCTGCGCATATTCGCCGTCCAGCCCCAACTGCATCTCCGTGAGCACAGGCGCTGCGATCGTAAGCGGCGTTACCGAAGGAGAGATCGGCACCGGCACCACGCCCGACTACAACGCTGCCGCCGGTTACAACCTTGCCACCGGCCTCGGCACCGTCGACGCCAACACCCTCATCGCCGATTGGAATAAGGTCACCCTAGCGCCCACTTCCACCACGTTCAACTGCACCAGCCCCTGCGGCCCCGGCGGCACGTTTGCCCATGGAACCACCATCACCGTCAACGGCACGGTCACCGGCACGTCGCCCACCGGCAATGTGGCGCTCGTAACCGACACCACCGAGCCGCTCCAGCCGAGCCAGGGCATCTTTTCGCTCACCAGCGGCGCCTATTCCAGTAGCTCCGTCAACTATCTGCCCGGGGGCACCTACCACATCTGGGGCCAATACGGCGGCGACGCCAAGAATGCCATGAGCACCTCTACGCCGCCCATTCAGATCACTGTTACACCGGAAACTCCGGGCATGGATCTCAACCTCTTCAATGCGTCGCTCGGCCAGGACTATACGCCCAGTTCTGGTCCCGGAACTCAGGTCGATTACGGCATGCAGCTCATGGCCAGCGCCATGGTGGCGCCTACCTCTCAAACCGGGTTCCTCCAGAGCTGCGTCGTTCTCGGCACCAACTGCAGTTCGCTCGGTACGTACACGCAGCCCACCGGCACCGTCACGTTTAATGACAATGGAAACGCCATCAATACAGTGATCGTGAACGCTGAGGGCGATGCCGAGTACAACGCCGCCTTCTCCATCGGCGCCCACTCCGTCGGCGCCACCTACAACGGCGACCAGAGCTACAACAAGTTCACCGCGCCCACACCCATCACCTTCACGGTCGTGAAAGATACTCCCGACGTTTACTACGGCGCCTCGAACCTGAACTCATCCGGCGATTTCGTCGCCGGCCAACCGACTGTCTTCAACGTCATCGTCGAGAACAACGCACAGGTCACAGCCTGCAATCCCAGCCCAACCACCGGCCAGTGCACCAACTCGATTGCTCCCGTTCCTGTTTTGCCGCCCACCGGCACGGTCACAATTTCCAGCAGCGGTGGCTCCAGCGGCTTCAACGGGTCCGCGACCCTCAGCGCCGGCGTCGATCCCTCTGACGGCGCGCAGGCCGGCATCGGCGCCATCACCCTCGGCAACCTGAGCCCGGGCACCTATAACGTGACATTCACCTATAACGGAGATAACAACTACGCAAGTGAGACGTTGACTACCGGTCAATACCCGTTCGTGGTCGTCGCCGGCTCCAGTCTTACTCCGACTGTCACCACTGCCAGTCTCAGCGGTGCTATCTCGCCCAATTCCACCCTCACCGTGAGCGGAACCGTTACGGGCAGCGGAACCACGGCGCCAACGGGCTACGTTCTCTTCTTCTCCTCCGGCTATGACCTCGGCGTGGTCCCGCTCACACCCGCCTCGGGCGACGTCTCCACGTTCTCTGCGACCATTACCAGCCAGGACATTCTGCAGGGTGCGAACTTCATCACCGTTCAGTACCTCGGCGACACGCGCTACGCGCCCTCTGAATTCACGTTGAGCAGCCCCATACAAAATCCGCTCGCCGACTTCACGCTGGTGCCCAATACCACTCTCGTGCCGGTCAACATCAGCGCGGGAGCCTCGAGCGGCACAGACACCATCAACGTCGCCTCGGTCAACAGCTTTAGCGGCAATGTGAACTTGACCTGCAAGGCCGCGAGCCCAGTTACCTGCTCTATCACCTCACCAGTGGCGCTGAGCGGCGGTGGCAGCGGCAACTCAACGCTTACCATTAACGCGCCGGCCAATACGCCTACCGGCAACTACGACGTTTCCGTTGTGGGCGCCGACGCGGCCACGGGCGAGTTTGTCCATACCCTGTCGATAACGGCGAGCGTGAACGCCTTCGTGCTGACAAACGGTGGCAATATTGTCGTCGTCCAGGGCGCAACCACGGGTAACACCTCCACCATCGCGGTCACTCCCGCGAGCGGATTCACTGGCGCAGTGAATCTCTCCTGCGCTGTTACGTCAGCTCCGGCAGGCGCATCCAGCCCCGTCACCTGCGGCGCCGCGAACCTCAATCCAGCGTCGGTCAACATCACCGGCGCTGCAGCCCAAACATCCGTCCTCACCGTCAACACCAGCTCATCCACGACCATCGGCGATTATCAGATCACGGTCACCGGAACCTCGGGGAGCATCACCTCCTCAACGACCCTGTTCGTGACGGTAGACCTGCCGCAGGACTTCGCGGTCAATAAACCTTCTCCGCCTCCCATCACAATCAACCAGGGCGCAACCGCCGGCAACACCTCCGCGATCACTGTCACACCTTCTGGCGGCTTTACGGGAGTCGTGACTCTGAGCTGCTCTGTCACCTCCCAGCCGACGGGCGGGAACCTGACATGCGGCAACTCGAATCTGAATCCGGCCTCAGTCGACATCACGAACTCCGCGTCGCAACTCTCGACCCTGACCGTAACCACAACCTCCTCCACGGTGACGGGAGCCTACACCATCACGATCGCCGGCGCCTCGGGCGCGATCACGCACACAACAACAGTCAACGTGATTGTGAACCCCGCTCCATCGCCGACATTCACGATGACCAACAATAGCCCGATCACAATCTCTACTCCGGGATCGACCAGCGGCAATACGGCAACGATTACTCTGACACCCGCGAACGGATTCACAGGAGCAGTCAGCCTGAGTTGCACGCTCAGTAGCAGCCCATCGGGTGCAAACGACCCTGCGACGTGCAGCATCCCCGGCTCGGTCTCAATAGGCAGCGGAGCGCAAACGGCCACGTTGACGGTCAACACCACTGCGGCCACTGCCGATCTTGTCTATCCAAGAATCGGGAACGGCAGGGGCTGGCTCGGCGCAGGCTCCGGTGCGGCCCTCGCCCTGCTCGTTTTCTTCGGAGTCCCCTCACGCCGCCGTAGTTGGCGATCCATGCTCGGCATCGTCGTTGTTTTCGTCGCCCTCGGCGTCATGTCCGGTTGCGGCGGTAGTGGCAACGGCGGTGGCGGCGGTGGCGGCGGAGGCGGCGGCGGAGGCGGCGGAAATTCAGGCACCACCACTGGGACTTATAAGTTCACTGTGACCGGCACATCTGGCTCCGGTGCAAGCACGATCAGTCAGAACACCGTCGTCACGGTCACCTTGCAATGAAAGGCGGTTGCCCCACCCTTCGCGCAGCCTCATTGCGCGAGGGTGGGATACTACAAATCCCGCTGCTACGCCTTGCTGGGTCTCTGACCGCTTGATGTTGTACCAACCTGGGTGCCCCTCGATAAGGACGAAAGCTTTGTCAAGAGCAAACTTCGTCTGGGCGGTGCGCAAGCACCGCGTGTCTCGCCAGAGGGTTTGAGGACCAGAGCTTTTGCGAATCACGCAACATC
>JBEKKI010000023.1:0-64962 GCA_050010795.1 Occallatibacter sp. | reverse complement strand
CGTGCGCGCTGTCGTACCCGCAACAAAGTGCTCCATCAGCCGTTGCTGTTGGCTCCAGAGCAGACGGCTCTTGTGCATCTGCGCCATCCTAGAAACCCTAGTTCTTCGCTCGTTATCTAGGAGAGCCCCTAAAAATTTTTGAGCCGAAAATTTGCTGTTAACCAATTTGGAATCAACAAAACAGTCTCAAAATCGTCGACAAATTTCGTGCTTTTTTTAGGCCCCTTCCGCCCCAGCCGGCCCCGGACGGCGCCTGCACGATATCTCTGCCTGCTCGGCTCACCCTCGCTCCGGCTTCGAACATGACAGTTTCAGCGCCCATGGAGTGGCCGGAAGCAACAGGAAGATGAAGCAACATGCGGAAACGTGCATGGGCGTCCTCGGATGAACCTTATGAGAGGTTCGACCCCGATTGCAAAGCGATGTCGCGGAAACCGCGCTCGAAATCAGCGCGCCTTTCGCACGCCGAGCGGAGCCCCTCATCGAAGATGACGCCGCAAAGCAAAGCGGCTGCCCTCGAGCAGCCGCTTGATAGAAACACCGGAAAGAACGCGTCAGCCTTTGCGGCCGCGGACGACTTCCTTGGCTTCGGCGGCGCCACCGGCGGGGGCCTCGGGTACATCGGCCTTCGCAGCGCCAATGCCCAGCCGCTTGCGCAGTTCGGCGTCGATCCTCGAGTAGACGTCCTTGTTCTCCTTGAGGAAGGTGCGGGTGTTTTCGCGGCCCTGGCCGATGCGCTCGCCGCCAAAGCTGTACCATGCGCCGGATTTCTCGACGATGTTGTGCGTGACGGCCAGGTCGAGCACGTCGCCTTCCTTGCTGATGCCCTCGCCGTAAAGAATGTCGAACTCCGCTTCCCGGAAGGGCGCGGCGACCTTGTTCTTGACGATCTTGACCTTGGTGCGCGAGCCGACCACGGTGTCGCCTTCCTTGACGGCGGCGATGCGGCGGATGTCGATGCGGACAGAAGAATAGAATTTCAGCGCGCGGCCGCCGGTGGTGGTTTCAGGGTTGCCGAACATGACGCCGATCTTTTCGCGGATCTGGTTAATAAAGATGAGGGCGGTGCGGGACTTGGAGACCGTGCCGGTGAGCTTGCGGAGCGCCTGCGACATGAGGCGCGCCTGCAGTCCCATGTGCGAGTCGCCCATTTCGCCGTCGAGCTCGGCCTTGGGAACGAGGGCGGCGACGGAGTCGATGACGAGAACGTCGATGGCGCCGGAGCGGACGAGGGCTTCAGTGATTTCCAGCGCCTGCTCGCCCGAGTCGGGCTGCGAGACGAGGAGGTTGTCGACATCGACACCGAGCTTTTTGGCGTAGCCGGGGTCGAGCGCGTGTTCCGCATCGACGAAGGCTGCCAAGCCGCCATTCTTCTGCGCCTCAGCGATTACCTGGAGGCAGATTGTGGTCTTGCCCGAAGACTCTGGGCCGAAAACTTCCGAGACGCGGCCACGCGGGATGCCGCCGACGCCGAGGGCGGCGTCGAAGCTGATGGATCCGGTGGAGATGACCGCAATGGGCAGCAGAGCTTCGCGGGACCCGAGCCGTACGATCGACCCCTTTCCGAACTGTTTTTCTATCTGTGCAAGGGCAAGTTCTACGGCTTTGGCGCGGTCATCGGCTACAGGCATGTGGGAGGGCTCCTCAAAAAAATGCGCCCTGCGCATCTCATGCTTTCCCGGCAAGAAACGGCAAGGGACATGAATTGGATTTCGAAGGGATTGTAGCAGGATGAGACATATATAGATAGGAGAAAATGGCGAAGAAAGGGGGAAATGTTTGCCGAGGACCAAGGGATGTGCCGGAGCGCACAATCGACGTGCGAATCGCCACGACGAGGAGGTCAAACGGTGTAGGCGCCGACGCGGGTTTCGCGGCTGGTGAGGACGTCACATTGGCGGTCGAGGACTTCGTACTCGCCGTCGTGCGCTTTGCGGAAGGCGCGAAAGGCGTCTTCGCTGGTCCAGCGGTCGATGGTGAGGTAAGCGCCGGGGACGTAGGCGTCGCGGAGGAGTTCGGTGCCCTTGTAATCGGGCGAGGTACGGAAAAGCTGCGCCCAGGCGCCCTCGGGCCCGTAGGCGGCTTCAAAGCCGGCGATCTTATCTTCGGCAATCTCAAACTGCCAGATGACGACAAACATGAGAACCCCAATTCTGTGTTTATGGTAGCGCAGGGGACGGAGGCGCGTGCGGTGGCCAGAGGGTGGGCTGATGCCCGGGGGGGGCGGATGCGTACCATATTCCAGGACGACGTCTCTTTTGGGGGCGCATACTTAAGATGGGCCGTTCCTCGAAGGAGTAACCTTCCCCTGAGGTCTCCTGATTGCCGCCCCGGCTGATCGACTTGCGAGTCGAATTGAACGCGGGAAACCGATAAGGCAGCCTGCCACAAGGCAAGGCGCGCACACTCCGTGTGCGAAGCAGACGAGAACAAGTTCGGGTGTGGAGGAAACGGGGCAGCAGACCGATCGCTCCGGTACTGTCACCGTAATCTAAGACCAACGAAGTATCAAATGAAGTGAGGGATCTATGAAGGCTCGCTATCCAGGCATCCGCGTAACCGCCAACGGCAACCAGCTCGTGAGCTACCACACCGAGACGCGCATCGCCGACGCCGGCGTGTTCTATCCCATTACACCGTCGACAGAAGGCGGCGAGCTTTTCCAGCAGGCGTTTGCCGAGGGTAACCTGAATGTTTTTGGCGGCAACACGATCGCCATTGAGGCCGAGGGCGAGCACGCGGCGCAGGGCGGAGCCATTGCGCACTCGGTGTGCGGCAAGCGCGTGGTGAATTTCACGTCGGGGCAGGGCGTGGTGTACGGCGTGGAGCAGTACTATCACGCGCCGGGCAAAGGCTCGACGATGGTGCTGGAGGTGGGCGCGCGCGCTCTGACCAAGCACGCGTTGAATGTGCACTGCGGCCACGACGATATCTATGGAGCGCTCGACACGGGCTGGATCATGCTCTTCGGCAAGGACGCGCAGCAGGCAGCCGACCAGGCGCTGATTTTGCGGCGGGTGACGGAGCTCTCGCTGACGCCGGGCATGAACATCATGGACGGCTTTTTGACGACACACCTGGAGCGCACGTTCTACAAACACGAATCGGAGCTGATCCGCGAGTACCTGGGAGCGCCCGACGATGTGATTGATTGCCCGACGGAGGCGCAGCGGGTTTTGTTCGGGGCCACGCGGCGGCGCGTACCCAAGATGATGGACCTGACGAATCCGATTCTGCTGGGGCCGGTGCAGAACCAGGAACACTACATGCAGGGCGTGATCGCACGGAGAAACAACTTCGCCGAGCCGATTCTCAAATTCCTCGAAGATGCGTACGAGGACTTTGCCGCGCTGACCGGGCGGCGCTATGGACTGATCAGCGAGTACAAGACGGACGATGCAGAGACGGTGTTTGTTTCGCTGGGATCGGCGGCGGAGAACATCGAGGCGGCGGTCGATTACCTGCGGCAAACGCGGAAGTCGAGCGTCGGCTCGATCCACGTGAACGTGATCCGGCCGTTCCCCGAGGCGGCGCTGGTGAACGCGCTGAAGGGCAAGAAGAACGTCATCATCCTGGAGCGGACCGACGAAGCGCTTTCAGGCGACAACCCGCTGGGACGCGACATTCGCACGGCGTTCTCGAAGGCGGTGCAGGGAACCGAAGGACTGCCGAAGATTGAGCTGGCTCAGGTGCCGCGTTTCTTTGGCGGCAGCTACGGGCTGGGTTCGCGCGACTTCAGGCCGGAACACATCATCGGAGCTTTCGAGTACGCGACCGCGGGCCGCGCGCGCAAGGACGGCAAGACGGCGGCCGACGACGTGAACTTCTTTGTGTTGGGCATCGACCATCCCTATAGCGTGATCGCCGACGAAATGCCGTCACTGCTGCCTGAGGGTGCGGTGGCTGTGCGCTTCCACTCGGTTGGCGGATGGGGCGCGATCACGACGGGCAAGAACCTGGGCGCGATTCTGGGCGACCTGAACGACCTGCTCTTCGAGCGCGACCACCAGGTCGACGCGATGGGCAATCCAAAGGAAGTGATTCACGTCAGCGCCAATCCGAAGTACGGATCGGAGAAGAAGGGCGCGCCGACGAGCTACTTCATGGTCGCGGCCAAGGACCGCATCCGCGTGAACTGCGACCTGCGCCATGTGACGGTCGTGCTGTGCTGCGATCCGAAGGCGTTCACGCACACCAATCCGCTGGACGGCATGCAGGAAGGCGGCAGCCTGGTGTGGGAGTCGGATGTAGACGGCGAGCGCGCGTGGCAGAACCTGCCGATCTGGGCGCGGCAGCAGATCATCCAGAAGAAAATTCGTGTGTTCACGCTGCCCGGCTTCGACATTGCGCGCAAGGCGACGGATCGCGGCGATCTGCAACTGCGCATGCAGGGCAACGCATTTCTGGGCGCGTTCTTCGCGGTGAGCCCGATGCTGAAGGAATTCGGCATCACGCAGGAGCAGTTCCGCGAGGTGGTGCACAACCAATACGTGAAGAAATTCGGCAAGCTGGGCGATGCGGTTGTGCAGTCGAACATGGAAGTCATGATCCAGGGCTTCGAGCGCGTGAAGGAGATTGCGATCGGAGAAGTGGCGGCTGCCGATCACTCCAGCCTGCGCGGGCAGGCGCTGCTGCCGATTCTGGCGCAGGCACCGGCTTTTGTGGAAATGGCGGCAAGCACCGTGTCTGCAATGCGTCGCAGCACGCCGCCTCCCGCTGGCCAGGCGCCCCGCACGCCAATTTCTTCGATCAATGTTTTCGACGCCGAGTTCCGTTCGCACTTCGGCTACAACCAGCCGGCCACGCCGCTCTCCGCCATGGGTGTCATCGCCGCCGCTACTGGCGACACGGCCTCCAAGTACGTCGCCCGCCGCGAGACGCCGCTCTACATTCCCGAGAATTGCACGCAGTGCATGGAGTGCATCAGCGCGTGTCCGGATACGGCGCTGCCTAACTGCTCGCAGGATTTGAGCACGATTCTGGGCACGGCGGTGACGCGCTACATTGCCGATCCGGCCGAGCGCAAGAAGATGATTGAAAAGCTGCCGGAGATCGAGAAGCTGACACGTCAGCGCATGATGGCCGAGATCAAGCAGGGAACTCCGCTGCCGACGATTATTCGCGAGGTGACGGAGTCGGTGGACGGATTCTCGGCGGAGGCCAAGACGCAGTTCTTCTCAATCATGGAGAAGGTGCCGATGGCCTACCAGAAGGTGAACGCCATCTTCTCGTCGCCGGAGCGCAAGACGCCGGGGTCAGGCGGCATCTTTTCGATTTTTGTGAGCGACCTGTGCAAAGGCTGCGCGGCGTGCGTGACGGCCTGCGGCGATCACATGGCGTTGAAGATGGTGCAGGAGACCGAGGATGTGAACGCCGAGCACGAGACCGGCACGGCCTTCCTGAACCTGCTGCCCGATACGTCGCAGAAGTATCTCGGTTTGTATAACGGCGCGAACCCGGCGGACTCAAAGACGGCGACGCTGCGCAACATGCTGATGGTGCGGACAAACTACGACGCGCTGGTTGCGGGCGACGGCGCATGCGCGGGGTGCGGCGAAAAGAGCGTGCTGCGCTCGATTGCCGCGGTGACCGAAGCGTACATGCGGCCGATCTTCCACGCCAAGAGCGATCGCTTCGTGGCCAAGGCCGGCGAACTTGAGAAGACAGGCGTAGCAAAGCTCGAGGCCATCAAGGCGAGCAGCCCCGAGGAGTACGCGCGGGTTCGGCAGGCCATCCTGCATCTGGTGATGGGCCTGGGCGGCGAGGACCAGAAGGATACGAATGCGCGCATCGCGGCTTACGAGGCGGAGCATGGCACGATTACCGACGCACAGCTTGTGGAGGCGATCGCCGCGGTGCTGCTGACCGAGGCCTTCAACCACAAGAATCTGCAGCCCATTGACGGGCGGCTGGCCAACGGCATGAGCGTGATGGCCATGGCTGCGCATACGGGCTGCAACACGGTGTACGGCTCGACTGCGCCGAACAATCCGCATCCGTATCCTTGGATGAACTCGCTCTTCCAGGACGGCATTACGGTGGGCTGGCTGATGGGCGAGAGCTTCATCGTCGATCATGGGCGGCGGTCGGTGATTCCGGAGCGGCTGGCGGACATTCTGCTGACGCGCGACGCGAATTGGCTGAGCGAAGAAGAGTATTACCGCCTGACGCACTTTACCGATGCCTTGATGACCGACGACGAGATCAAGGAGTTGCCGAAGGTGTGGGTGGTGGGCGGCGACGGCGGCATGGGCGACATCGGCTACCAGAACGTGTCGAAGGTGGTGCTGCAGAACCGGCCCAATGTGAAGGCGCTGATGCTTGATACGCAGGTCTACTCGAACACCGGCGGCCAGAACTCCGATTCGACACCAATGCTGGGTGGCAACGACATGAACGCCTTCGGCTCGGCTACGCAGGGCAAGAACACCGAGAAGAAGACGGTGGCGGAGACGTTCCTTGCCGGGCATGGATCGCCGTTCGTGGCGCAGGTTTCGATGGCCAACGCGCCGAAACTCTACCGGGCGATTCTGGATGGACTGGAGTATCGCGGGACGATGTTCCTGCAGTGCTTCACCACCTGCCAGCCAGAGCACGGCGTGCCCGACGACATGGCGCTCTTCCAGGCGCAGCGCGTGCGCGACTCACGCGGCGCGCCGGAGTTCGTCTTCGATCCGCGCAAGGGCGAGAGCTACCAGGAGGCGCTGGACATCAAGGGCAATCCGTCGATCGATCTCGACTGGTACGAGACCAAGTCGAAGGTGACGGGCGAGGCGTACCGCTACACCGTGGCGCACTGGTGCACGACGGAGGCGCGGTTCCGCAATCACCTGAAGAAGATCAAGGCGGAGCAGGCGGAGAAGATGATTCCGCTGGACAACATGCTGGTGCGCATCACGCAGCAGGATGTGGTGTACCGCTACTACCTGCTGCCCGAACACCGCGGCTACATTCCGGATTTCGGCGTGTACATCCAGTTCGACGAGGGCGGCAAGACCGGGTATCGCGCGATATCGCGGCAACTGGTGATGTTCTGCGTGGAGCGGCGCAAGGCATGGCGCATGCTGCAGTCGAAGGCGGGCGTCGTGAACCGCGAATACCAGGCGCAGAAGGCGCTGCTTGCCGATCTCGAGGCGGGGAAGATCGCGAAGGATGAGTTCTTCGCGCACGCGCACGAGATGATGGCGGAGAAGCTGGGGAAGCTGGTGCTGGCGAAGGTGTAGAGACGCAATCCAAACTAAAAGCGCGAAGCGCGGACCTGAGGGTCCGCGCTTTTTGTATTGTGCTACAAATCAGTGATCGTGCCTGCGCTAGTTCTCTGTGCAGAGCACATCGTAGTAATGGTTGATTGAGACTTTCTTGATGGCTGCGGGGAGTTTGGGCAACTGCACGGTCTGGTCTACAGTGTGCTCGCCGTGGATGTTGATGCTGCCCACGCGCAGGACGTGGCCGTCGGTCAACTCGAGGTAAACGGGAACCAGCATCCAGAAATCGGCCGGCACGCCGGACTGCGTGAGCATGACGTGCACGCTCCAGCCGTCGCCATTGGGCACGGCTTCGCCCTGAAAGTGATAGTTGGGCAGATCGGTGCCGTAGACATATTCGCGAAAGAACCAATCCATGCGGTGATTGCCCTCGAGGTCCATACCGGGGCTCATGTGTTTATCGACGATGGCCTTGAAGTCCTCGGTGGTGGCGGCGCGCAGCCGGTAAGTGTTCACAAAGTCCTGCATCGTGGCCTTGAAGCGCGCATCGCCGTCTTTAGGCGACCACATCATCTGGCGGATCATGTGGAGGATGTAAGCGCCCTTGGGATAAACGAGATCTTCGTAGACGTTCCAGCCGGTTTTGGGCGAACTGAGGCGGATGCCCATGGTGACCGGGCCGACGTCGATAGGGCGGAAGCCGAACTGGTTTTTCTCAGTGAGCAGGCGATGCTGCAACCGCCAGAATTCGATAAAGTCGTCGGGTTTGGGCCGCGTGACCTGCAAGAAAATTGACGCTGACGCATCGGCGAAGCCTTCGCTCATCCACTGGTCGCGATAGCCGCGGAATCCCACGGTTTGGCCCCACCATTGATGCGCCACTTCATGCGGCGTAACCACCTTCCAGTACGTGCCCGCGCTGAATTCGCTGAGACCGAGGAAATGCTGCTGTGTCTGGTCGAAGAAGCCGCAGATGGGCAGGTAGACGAGCATAGGCCAGCTCTGGCCGTAGTTGCATGCCGATTGCTGGGTGAGCGCGATGTGCGGGAAGGGAAGCTGGCCAAAATAATCCGTATAAATTTGTGCGGCAACTTCGCCCTGGCTCAGCTCATTGCCCAGCATGGGCGTCGTATCGAGCGTGCCCAATGGTCCGCCCTCTAACCCTCTAAGAAAGTCCGGCTTCTCCATGTTTGCATAGGCGTCGACGGTCAGTTGCCCTATCAATGGAGTGCCGACCTTCGCCTCCTTCATTTCAAATTCGCCCAGGCTGAACCCGACCACAGGGAGCGGCGTCTCGGTCTTCCAATCCGTCGTGGTGATTTTGCCTTCGGTGCTCTCGTCAACCTTGGTTCCCGTGGCAATCAGCTGCAATCCTTTAGGAACGTGAAAGAGCATGTGGTAGGTGGCGTAGTCGCCAAGGCCCTGGCTGGAGTTGGGGTACCAATCTTCGCGCGCTACGGGATAGTAATTGCCGTTGCCCTCGTTCATGACGACATCGCGGCCGCTGTAGGCAATTTTGATGGTGGTGGATTCGCCTTTGCCGAGCGGCGCGGCGAGCACCACGCCGAAGTCGGGGTCTTCGTCCTTCTTTTCCTGCACCCAGTCGAGCGGGGTGTCGTTGGCGGCGGTTACCTGGCTGACGCGCAGCGTGGGATAAAGGTCGAGCGGAACGACGGCGAGGCCGTCCTGCTGCGCGCGCACCTGAATGGAGGCCTCGCTCGAGAGCTGGCCGCCCTTGTCGATGGTGACGTCGAGGTTCTCACTCAAGATTTTGTAGGCAGCGTTGTGTTCGTTGCCGCTCGCCGTGCCAGCGGCGTACTCCGCCGCGCGATGAAAGGCAAGAGGGATCGCCTCCGCCTCATCCGCGGAATCCCAGGCGAGCAGGGCGACTTCTTCAGGCGCGACCTGATCGACGCCATTTGGATCGAGGACAAAGAAAAGGCGAGAATGCTTGATCCCGTGGATTGCGGCCATGAAGTAGCCGCCAGGAGAAGGGCTGAGAACGTCCTCAAGGAGACGCAAATCGAGGTTTTCGTAGAATCTCTTGAAGTAGAGCGTGCCAGATGGCTCGACATAAGACCCTTCAGCATGACGGCGGAGAAAAGCCTGGAGCTCTTCTGCGTCGCGCACGAAGTTTTCGTCGGGCTGGCCCGATCCCGCTGAAGCCAGGTGCAGCTCGCCGGCGGTGGAATCGGTAAAGCGCAGGACGGCCCGGTCGAAATCCTCGTCGAACTCCTTGGTGTGCATGGTGAGCGAGAGGTTGTGGCGCTCCTCGGGCGTGGGCGGAGTAATGTGCAGATGACCCTGGCCCCTGAAGGCGGCGCCCGTCACTTTTCCGTCGACCTGGCCGTAGAAGGCGAAGCTGCCGCTGCGGAATGTGAACGTGGCCGCATCGCGCCTGAGCTCGAGATTGTTGACGGTGATGACTTCGCCGCCGGGCAGCAATCCACGCAACTGCCGGTAGGCTGCGTTGGCATTGGCTGCGTGCTGTGCAGGAAGAGAGCCAAGGCAAGAAATGAGAACGATGGGAACAATGAGGTAGGAAGGACGATACCGAACCCGCATAGGAAGCCCCAAGAATGGAATATCAGTGTGGCACCACTATAGTGCAGAATTTGATTTTGCGCAGGGACAAATGCGGCGGGATGATTACGGGACGTAAAGATCGACATATTCGTTGACGGGCATGGGGTCGAGGCGGGTGGGGTCGAGAGAAACGTCGAGGATTCGCTGCTGCTGCGGCTCGGAGAAACGGCGGCGCAGGTTGGTTTTGAATTTTTCGATGAGCAGAGGCATGCCTTCGTCGCGGCGACGGCGATGGCCGATGGGGTATTCGACGGTTTCTTCGAGGATGGTTCCGTCGTCGAGTTCCACGCGCAGGCTGTTGGCGATGGAGCGCTTGTCGGGGTCGTGATAATCGGCGGTGAAGCGGGGCTCTTCGACGCAGGTGATCTTGGCGCGGAGGGCGTCGATGCGGGAATCGGATGCGACGGCGTCTTCGTAGTCGGCGGCGGTGAGGCGGCCGAAGAGCAGAGGAATAGCAACCATATATTGGATGCAATGGTCGCGGTCGGCGGGGTTCGCGAGCGGGCCTTTCTTGTCGATGATGCGCAGGCAGGCCTCGTGCGTGCGGATCGTTATTTTTCGGATGGCCTCGGAGGAAATCCCGCGCTGAGAAAGCTGCCCGTGCAACTTCATGGCGGCTTCGACGGCGGTTTGCGCGTGGAACTCGGCGGGATAGCTGATCTTGAAGAGCACGTTCTCCATGACGTAGGAGCCGTAGGGGCGTTGGAACTTGAAGGGCTGGCTGCGGAAGGAGACGTCGTAGAAGCCCCAGGTTTTGGCGGTGAGAGCGGAGGGGTAGCCCATTTCGCCGGCGCGGGCCATGAGCGCGAGGCGCACCGCGCGGCTGGTGGCGTCGCCCGCAGCCCAGCTTTTGCGCGAGCCGGTATTGGGCGCGTGCCGATACGTGCGCAGGCTTTGGCCGTCGACCCAGGCTAGTGAGAGCGCGTTGATGGTCTGTTCGCGAGTGAGGCCGAGGAGTTGGCATACGACGGCGGTTGAAGCGACTTTGACCAGCACGACGTGATCGAGGCCGACCTTGTTGAAGGAATTTTCGAGCGCGATGCAGCCCTGAATCTCGTGGGCCTTGATCATGGCGGTGAGGACGTCGCGCATGGTGAGCGGCGGGCGGCCTTGGGCCATCGCAGAGCGGGAGAGCCAGTCGGCTGTGGCGAGGATGCCGCCGAGATTGTCGGAGGGATGGCCCCACTCGGCGGCGAGCCAGGTGTCGTTGAAGTCGAGCCAGCGGATCATGGCGCCGATGTTGAAGGCGGCCTGCACGGGATCGAGTTGAAAGCTGGTGCCGGGAACGCGCGCGCCGTTGGGGACGACAGTGCCGGGGACGATGGGGCCGAGGAGTTTGGTGCAAGCGGAGTATTCGAGCGCTTCGAGGCCGCAACCGAGCGTGTCGACGAGGCAGGCTCGCGCGGTCGAGTAAGCGAGATCGCTCGTGATCTGGTAGCTCAGCGCGTAGTCGGCGATGTCGGTGAGGACTTGATCGGGCGCGGGGCGTTCGTTGCTGAGGTGAGACGACACGGAGGCTCCTTGGAGAACATGCAGCCGACCCAGAATCCAAGGTGCGGGCGTGGACGCCCGCACGACAGCCGGTCGGGAGACCGGCGCTACTGGCGATCACCGATCGGCACAAATTGCAGATTCTCGGGGCCAGTATAGATGGCCGAGGGGCGGATGATCTTGCCATCCTGGCGCTGCTCGATGACATGCGCGCACCAGCCGGCAGTTCGCGCCATGACGAAGATGGGCGTGAAGAGGTCGATGGGAATGCCCATGAGATGGTAGGCGACGGCGGAAAACCAATCGAGATTGGGAAACATGCGCTTGGCGTCGTGCATGGTGGTCTCGATGCGCTCGGCGACGGAGAAGAGGCGGCGGCCTCCGGCGTCGGCGGCAAGAGCGCGCGCTTGCTCCTTAATGAAGTGGCTGCGCGGGTCGCTGACGGTGTAGACGGGGTGGCCGAAGCCGATGATGACTTCGTGCTGGTCGATGCGGCGGCGGATGTCGGCCTCGGCTTCGTCGGCGGATTTGTAGCGCTGCTGGATCTCGAGCGCAACTTCGTTGGCTCCGCCATGCTTGGGGCCTTTGAGTGCGCCGATGGCGCCTGTGACGCAGGAGTAAAGATCGGAGCCGGTGCCGGCGATGACGCGGGCGGTGAAGGTGGACGCATTGAATTCGTGCTCGGCGTAGAGGATGAGCGAAACCTGCATGGCGCGGATCCACTCGGCGCTGGGCGGGCGGCCGTGAAGCAGGTGCAGAAAATGCGCGCCGATGGATTCGCTGTCGGCATCGACTGCGATGCGCCTGCCGGTGCGCGCGAAGTGGTGCCAGTAGAGGAGGATTGACGGCAGCGAGGCGAGAAGCGTGTCGGCGATGGCGCGGGCGCCGGCAAAATTGTGGTCTTCGGCCTCGGGGCGCATGCAGCCGAGCACCGAAACGCCGGTGCGCAGCACGTCCATGGGATGCGTGTGCGCTGGCAGAAGTTCCAATGCCTGTTCGACCTGCGCCGGCAGGCCGCGCAGGCGGAGAAGGCGCATCTTGTAGGCCGCCAGCTCGGCTGCGTTGGGCAAGTGGCCGTGCACGAGCAGGTAGGCGACTTCCTCGAATTCGCAATTTGCGGCGAGGTCGGCGATGTCGTATCCGCGATAGTGCAGGTCGTTGCCGCTCTGGCCGACAGTGCAGACGGCGGTTTCGCCGGCAGGCGTGCCGGAAAGAGCGACGGATTTTTTGGGTTTGAAAGCGGCGGGCGCGTGGCTCGCCTCTTGAACGTTCATGGATCGACCCCCGGAGAGCTTTAAGCTAACGAATCAATGCAGGGAATGTCTACTTTGCTTTTTTGTCGCGGGCAAACAGCTCGTCGAGCTTTTGCTCGTAGGCGTGATAGCCAAGATAGCGGTAGAGATCGTCGCGCGTCTGCATGAGCGGGAGAACGCTTTTCTGCGTGCCCTCGGCGCGGATGGCCTCGTAGACCTTGAGCGCGGCGGCATTCATGGCGCGATAAGCGGCACAACAATAAAGAATGATATCGACGCCGGCCTGGGCGAGTTCGTCGCGCGTGAAGAGCGGAGTTTTGCCGAACTCCGTGATGTTGGCGAGGATGGGCACGCCGACGGCCTCGCGAAAAGCGGTGTACATGGAGAGTTCGGTGACGGCCTCGGCGAAGATCATGTCGGCGCCGGCGGCGACGTAGGCTTGCGCGCGCTGGATGGCGCGGTCGAGGCCCTCGATTGCGAGTGCGTCGGTGCGCGCCATGATGACGAAGTCGGGATCGGTTCGAGCGGCAATCTTCGCGTCGGCGGCAGCCTTGATGCGGTCGGCCATTTCTTCGGGCGGAACGAGCTCCTTGCCGGGGCGGTGACCGCAGCGCTTGGCGCCGACCTGATCCTCAATGTGTACGGCGGCCGCGCCGGCCTTGATCATCTGGCGGATGGTGCGCGCGATCGAGAATGCGCCGCCCCAGCCAGTGTCGATATCGACGAGAAGCGGAAGAGGGCAGGCATCGGTGATGCGGCGAACGTCGGTGAGCACGTCTTCCATGGTGCTGATGCCGAGGTCGGGAATACCGAGCGAATTGGCCGCCACTCCACCGCCGGAGAGATAAATGACGTGGAAGCCCGCGGCCTCGGCGAGTTTGGCCGCGTAGGCGTTGATGGCGCCGGCGATCTGCAGGGGCTTTTCTGCCGCCAGTGCAGCGCGAAAGCGCGCTCCCGGCGAATTGACAGTGCTGCCGTTGGTCATCTTCCTGAGGCGGATGATAACAGGGTTTTCACATGGGCGGCTTTCGGAACCTGCGTGTGCGGTGCGACAATCAACGCGTCGGGGCGGCCCCTGAACCTACACAGCCCCGTCCGGAGGAAAGCATCACCATGAAACGAGTTTTGATTTGTACCGGTCTGCTGATTGCCGCTACTACTCTTCTGGCCCAGGAGAAGGCGCCACCGAAGAGCCCGCCGGCGACGGCTTCGGCGACCATCGGCGGCAAAAGCATCACCATCACTTACAGTTCGCCCCGCGTGAATGGCCGCACAGGCAAGATCTTTACCAAGGACGGACTGATCAGCCACGATCCGCATTATCCGGTGTGGCGCGCGGGCGCGAATGCGGCGACGACGCTGAAGACGGATGGCGACCTGACCATCGGCGACGTGAGCGTTCCGGCGGGCACATACACGCTGTTTGTCGATATCTCCGATCCGGCGAACTGGGTTTTGATCGTGAGTAAGAAGACCGGCGAGTGGGGACTTGCCTACGACGCGACGCAGGACCTGGGCAAGACGGCGATGACGATGGCAGCACCCCCGTCGCTGGTGGAAGACCTGACCTACACGATCACCGACAATGGCGGCGGCAAAGGCACGCTGACGCTGGCGTGGGAGAACGTAAGCGCGTCAGTGCCGATCCAAGCGCATTGAGGGCCGTTTGGCCTGAACCCCGCGGCATGCAGCGAGGGCGGCGAACTTTTCTTGTGTTCGCTGCCCTCCCGATACAATAGAGGCTGTGAAGCTTTCTTTGCCGAGGGGATAAGGGACCTTGCCGCTGTACCCGTATCGCTGCACGCAGTGCGGCCATCGATTCGAGAAGATCCAACACTTCAACGCCGAGCCGGAGAAGGTGTGCCCGCAATGCGGCGGCGTACTGGAGCGCCTGCTGACGGCGCCGGGCCTCAAGTTCAAGGGCTCGGGCTGGTATGTGAACGACTACGCGGCGAAGAGCGGATCGTCGGCGGAGTCGTCGCCGAAGGATGCGGCTCCAGCCGCGGGTTCAGCGGAAAAGAAGCCGGCGGCGGGATCGAAGACGGAATCTTCAGCCGGCGCGACGGGCGGTGCGGCAAGCTCTGCAACATCTACGCCTGCAGTCAAGCCGAGCACAACAAAGGACTGAACGCGCCCATTCAAGACGTCCGGGCCAAAGGTCCCTGCTCCCTCCGCCGGCACGACTGAAGTCGTGCCCCTTCAAAACAGTTTCAAAAAGAGCCACTATGGGATCGCGGCGCCTGCGGAACGCTACCATATTGGTTGGCTATGCCGCTCGTCGATCCCATTCCGTTGCCGGTGAAGCACGCCGACCTGGCTACGCTTGAGTGGGAGCCGCTGCTCGAGCTGGTGGCCGGGTTTGCCGCATCGCCTGTGGGGCGCGAGGCGATTCTTGCGCTGCGGCCCTCGTCCGACGAGGAGTGGATCGCGCGCCAACATCGGCTTGTGGCCGAGGTCCGGCTGCTGATCGAAGAGCAGATATCGATTCCGCTGGGCGGTTTGTTCGACCCGACGCAGTTAGCGGCGAAGGCGCTGATTGCGGGCGCGGCACTGGAGGCGGCGGAGCTGCAGAGCGTGGCGAGGCTGGCTAACGACGTGGCCGCGTGGCAGGCATTGCTGCACGAGCCTCCGGCGAGGCTGGCGGGGAAATTGCCGGGGCTCGAGGAGTTGTCTGCAGCGCTCACGAGCAGCCTGCGGCCGCTGGCCGAATCGATCGAGCGCAAGATTCAGCCGGATGGCACGCTGGCCGACGATGCTTCGCCGGAGCTGAATCGCATTCGCCGCGAGCAGGAGCGGCAGCGAAGACTGATCGAGGACAGCTTGCGGACTGCACTGCGGAAACTCTCCGGCGAAGGCGCTACGCAGGACGACGTGATCACCATTCGCGGCGAGCGGTTTGTTATTCCCGTGCGCGCGGAGCTGAAGCGGCGCGTGACCGGCGTGATTCATGGGGCGAGTTCGTCGGGGCAGACGGTGTACTTGGAACCGCTCGAAACCATCGAGCAGAACAACGAACTGGTGCGGCTGATCGAGGAAGAGCAGGAGGAGATTCACCGCATCTTTGTGGCGCTCACGCGGCAGGTGGCGGGGTACGCGCACTCGCTGGTTGAGGGCGCGCGGGTGCTGGCCTTGGTGGACAGCTTGCTGGCGCGGGCGCGGTTCGCGCAGCAGTACCACTCCGTTTCTCCAGATCTTGGGGGAGATTTGTTGCTGGTGGAAGGCGGACGGCATCCGCTGCTTGAAAAGCGGATGCGCGCGAGCGGTGGCGAAATTGTTCCGCTGGATCTGGAGTTGACGGCAGAAGAGCGGCAGCTCATTGTGAGCGGTCCGAATACCGGCGGCAAGACTGTGGCCCTGAAGACGGTGGCGCTGCTCGCAATGATGGCGCAGGCGGGCATTCCAGTGCCGGCCATGCGAGCGAGCTTTCCTGTGTTCACGGCGTTCCTGGCGGACATTGGCGATGCGCAGTCGATCGAGGCGGCGCTATCGACGTTCTCGGCGCACATCATGAATCTGGACCGGTTGTCGCGGCTCGCGGATGCGCGCTCGATGGTGCTGGTCGATGAACTGGGCTCCTCGACTGACCCCGAGGAAGGCGCGGCGCTGGCTGTCGCGGTGGCGGCGCATTTTCTCAAGGCCGGCGCGTGGACGCTGATCTCGACGCATCACACGTCGCTCAAGGTGTACGCGGCGAATACGCCGGGCGTGCGTAATGTTGCAGCGGGGGTGGACGAGAGGACGCTGGCGCCGGACTACCACTTCCATCTCGGCGTGCCGGGCGCGTCGGCGGGGATTCACACGGCGGAGCGGCTGGGTCTGAACGCGGCAATTATTACGGCTGCGCGCGAGCGGATGGGCTCGCAGCAGGCCGACATCGCGCGGTTCCTCGACAAACTGCACAGCGACCTGGCGGAGCTCGAAGTGGAGCGCAAAGCGGCGCGCGAGCAACAGTACGCGCTGAACCAGGAGCGAAAGAAGCTGGAGCGCGAAGGCGACGTGGAGGTGCGGGCCCGCGTGCGCGAGTTGGAGGCGAAGCTGGCATCGCTGCTGAAGGACTTCGAATACCAGATGCGCGAGAATGTGCGCGCGGTTGAGGACCGTGCCGCGCAGCAGAAGCTATCGAAGGAGGCGGAGCGGCGGATCCAGCGGCTGCGGCGCGAGTTCCAGGAGAGTTTCAACCAGGCGGTGGTGGCGCACCGCACCGGAGCCGATCAGGGCGATGCGAACGCGCAGCCGCATGTGCTGCGGCACATCGCGGCGGGCGACCAAGTCCTGATCAAGTCGATGGGCAAGGTCGGCGTGGTGCAGCGCGAGGTGGAGAAGGATCTGTTCGAGGTGGCGCTGGGGCCGATCAAGATGCGGGTTAAACGCGATGAGTGCTCCGCACCGCCAGGTTTTGGAGGCGAGCAGGGGCAAGGGAGGGGGACGCCGCTGGCCGCTGCGCGCCAACAGAAGGGCGTGCACGTTTCGGTGACGAGCGCGAACACGGACGAGATGCGCATGGAGATCAATTTGATCGGGCGCACGGTGGATGAGGCAACCGATGAGCTTGAGAAATATTTGGACCGCGCGTTTCTCGCGGGTCTGGAACGCGTGCGGGTGATTCACGGGCACGGCGCGGGCATTCTGCGGCGCGGCGTGCGGGAGTTCCTGAAGAACCATCCGCATGTGGCGGGGATTGAAGAGGCTCCGCAGAACGAGGGCGGGCAGGGAGCGACGCTAGTGGAGCTAAGGCAGTAGGCGTTCCCAAAGACAAATCAGGCTCCGCGGTGGCGGAGCCTAATTGCGGATCTGCGGTTTTTACGCCATGGCTTCGCGGCCCATCGGTTCGAAGACCAACTGGTTGGATTTGCGGTCGACGTCGATGCGGACGTGGGCGCCGTGGAGCACTTCGCCGTCGAGGATCTTCATCGCCAGCGGGTCCTGGACCATGCGCTGCAGCGCGCGCTTGAGCGGACGCGCACCGTAGGCGGCATCGGAGCCGGCTTTGAGGATCAACTGCCGCGCCGATTCACTCAGCTCGAGCGAGATGGCCCGGTCCTCGAGCAGCTTGCGCAGATCGTTCAACCGCATCTCGAGAATTTCGCCCAACTGCGTGTTGGTGAGCGGACGGTAGATGACGATGTCGTCGACGCGGTTGAGGAACTCCGGCCGGAAGTGCTCGCGCAGGACCCTCATCACGCTTTCGCGCGCGATGTCGTAGTCGTGCTCGGTCTTCAAAACGTCCGCGGTGAGCATCGCCGACCCCAGGTTCGAGGTCATGATGAGCACGGTGTTCTTGAAGTCGACGGTGCGGCCCTTCGAGTCGGTGAGGCGGCCGTCGTCCATGACTTGAAGCAGGACATTGAAGACGTCGGGGTGCGCCTTTTCGATTTCGTCGAAGAGGATGACCGCGTAGGGCCGGCGATGGATGGCCTCGGTGAGCTGGCCGCCCTCGTCGTAGCCCACGTAGCCCGGAGGCGCGCCGATTAGACGAGCCACGGCGTGTTTTTCCATGTACTCGCTCATATCGATGCGCACCATGGACTGCTCGTCGTCGAATAGGAACTGGGCGAGAGCGCGGGCGGTTTCTGTTTTGCCAACACCGGTGGGCCCGAGAAAGATGAACGAGCCAATGGGGCGCTTGGGGTCGCTGAGGCCGGCACGCGAACGGCGAATGGCGTTGGCCACGGTTGCGAGCGCAGCGTCCTGGCCGACCACGCGCTCGCGCAGGCGATCTTCCATGGTGACGAGCTTTTTGATCTCGCCTTCCAACATCCGAGAAACGGGAATGCCGGTCCACTTGCTGACGATTTTGGCGATGTCTTCCTCGTCGACCTCTTCTTTCAACATGCGCAGCGCGCCGGCTTTGCCGCCCTGCGCGGCGTCGAGCTTTTTGAGCTCGGCATCGAGCTTTGGCAGTTCGCCGTATTGGATTTGCGCGGCGCGGTCAAGCTGGCCCTTGCGGGTCTGCTCCTCGGCCTCGAAGCGCAGGGCCTCGATTTTCTTTTTCAGATCGCCGATGCGGTTGATGGCTTCGCGCTCTTTGGTCCAGCGGGCGCGCAGAGCTGTAGTTTGCTCGCGCAACTGCGCGACTTCGCGCTCGACTTCCTGGAGCCGTTCCTTGCTGTGCTGGTCGGTTTCGCGCTTGAGTGCGGCACGCTCGATTTCGAGCGACGTTGCCTGGCGCTCCAACTGGTCAATTTCGGTGGGCACGGAGCCGATCTGGATGGCGAGCGAAGCGGCGGCCTCGTCGACGAGGTCGATGGCCTTGTCGGGCAGGAAGCGGTCAGAGATGTAGCGGTGCGAGAGCGTAGCCGCGGCGACGATGGCCGAATCCTTGATGCGCACGTTGTGGTGCTGCTCGTAACGGTCTTTGAGGCCGCGCAGGATGGCGATCGTGTCTTCAACGTTGGGCTCGCCAACGTACACGATCTGGAAGCGGCGCTCGAGGGCCTTGTCCTTTTCGATGTATTTGCGGTACTCGTTCAGCGTGGTTGCGCCGATGGCCCGCAATTCGCCCCGCGCGAGGGCCGGCTTGAGCATGTTGCTGGCGTCGATGGCGCCCTCGGCCGCGCCCGCGCCAACGAGGGTGTGCAGCTCATCGATGAAAAGCACGATCTGGCCCTGCGCTTCCTCGATTTCCTTGAGGACGGCCTTGAGACGGTCCTCGAACTCGCCGCGATACTTGGCGCCGGCCAGCATGGAGCCGAGGTCGAGCGCGATGACGCGCTTGTCGCGCAGGCTTTCGGGCACGTCGCCGGAGACGATGCGGCGGGCGAGGCCCTCGACGATGGCAGTTTTGCCTACGCCGGGCTCGCCGATGAGGACCGGATTGTTTTTGGTGCGGCGGCTGAGCACCTGGATGACGCGGCGAATCTCTTCGTCGCGCCCGATGACGGGGTCGAGCTTGCCGCTGCGCGCAAGATCGGTTAGATCCCTGGCGTACTTTTCGAGCGCCTGGAATTTGCCCTCGGGATTCTGGTCGGTAACGCGTTGCGAACCGCGGACGGCGGTGAGGGCCTGCAAAATGGCTTCATGTGTGGCGCCGTGGGCTACGAGGGCATCGCGCGCGGGGTCGCTCTTGAGGCGGGCGATGCCAAGCAAGAGGTGTTCGGTCGAAACATACTCGTCCTTGAAGTTGTCGGCCTCTTTGAAGGCCTGCTCGAGGATCCGGTTCGCCGCCTGGCTTAAATTGGGCTGCGCGGCCACGCCAGCTACTCGCGGCAGCTTCTGCTCGATCGAGTGCAGGTCGCTCTCCAACTGTTCGGTGGGCACGCCGATCTTTTCGAGCACGGCGGGGATGACGCCTTCGCGGTCCTCAATGAGCGCGAGCAAGAGGTGGACGGGCTGGACCTCGGGGTTGCCGAACTCGGCAGCGCGCGCCTGCGCCTCCTGGATCGCCTGCTGCGACTTGACGGTGAATTTGTCCCAACGAATGGCCATAAGAACTCCAGTGGTCAGTGATTAGTTGTCAGGGGTCAGCGGTCGAGGATCAGGTGCCAGGGAGCAGAAAAATGGGACCAGCCAAACCCCGTGCCGCGCACCTCGCGAGAGTGCTCTCTCGCAAGGATATTCCTCGGCGCGCTAGCAAGGCGACTGATCCCTGAAACCTAATCCCTGATCCTTGGTTGTTATGCGGCCAGCGCTTTGCCCACGTTGACCTTGATCTGCTTGGGCTGGGCTTCGGGCTTCTTTTTGAGCTCCAGTTTGAGCACGCCCGCATTGTAGCTGGCGGCCACGCCCTCGGTGTCGACCGTGGTGGGCAGGGAGAAAGAACGATAGAAGCTGCCGTAGCGCCGCTCGATGCGATGGAAGTTCTCTTCCTTCTCTTCCTTATCGAACTTGCGCTCGCCCTTGACGGTGAGGGTGTTGTTTTCCACGCTCACGTCGAGGTCCTTCTCTTCGATGCCCGGCACTTCGATCTTGAGGACGACCTTTTTGTCGTCTTCATAGATGTCGACCGCCGGAATGAAGCTGGCGGTGGTCAGCGGGCCCTCGGCTTCGGCGAGGTTGCCAAAGAGCGAGTTCATACGGTTCTGCAGAGTTGCGACTTCACGGAATGGGTCCCAACGAACGATTGCCATAACGAATTCCTCCTGTTGAATCCAAGATTTGTGGGTGGGGCCGGGGGTTGATGCCCAGCTACTCAACCTATCTGATGAAACTATAGCACGTTTGATTCAGGAAATATGAGCGTTTTACACTAATATTTCGAAAAACAATGTAAGTCTTTATATTTCAATGGAAAAGTCGAGCTTCGCGGCGTGTGGCGTGGCTCAGGCGGGGGCTGGAATCGGGGCTGGCTGGGCCTCCGAAGCGGTTTCGAGGCTGGCTGCCAGAAGGGTCAGGGTGAGGACGGTGATGTCGTCCTGCTGGCCGAAGGACTGGGCTTCCTGGGCAATGGATTCGGCGGGCTCGGTAGAGATTTGGCGTAGCCGGTCGAAGCCGAAGAGCTGGCCGGTGGCGTTACGGGCTTCGGCGACGCCGTCGGAGAGCAGTGTGAGCCGGGCGCCGGGCGAGAACATACATGCAGATTCGGGATAGGCGGCGTCCGCATCGAGTCCGAGCGGCAGGCCGTTTTCGATTTGGAGTTCAGAGCCATCGAGGTAGGGAGCGAGGTGGCCGGCGTTGGCTACAGTGAGCGCGCCATCGCAATCGGCGCGCAGAACGAGGCAGGTGGTGAACCCGCCTTGCTGCCGGCCGAGCATGCGCTGGTTCATGGCGGCGAGAATCTCGCCAGGATCTTGCGTGTAGTGGGCAAGGGTGCGGACGGTGCCAACGAGGAGAGAAACGGTCATCGCGGCGGGCATGCCTTTGCCGCTGACGTCGCCAATGACGATGAGAACGCCTCCTGAGGAAGTGGGAAGGATCTGGAAGAAATCGCCGCCGACCTCGCCGGCGGGCTTATAGACGCTTTCGATGGCGAAGTTCGGTACGGAGGGAATGGCCTCGGGGACGATGACCTGTTGCACGGACCGAGCAGCCTGCATCTCGCCTTCCAACATCGCTCGCTCCCGCGTGATCTGGCGTTGCTCGCGAAAGAGCAGGCCGAGGAGGGCGGCGAGAACGCCGGCGGAAATAAACGCCCGCGTTTCAAGGAGCATCGGGCCCCAGTGCGCGAAGACGTTTGGCACTGCGGCAATCGGATACTCGGTGGTTTCCACAGCGAACCAAACCAGGTCGGCGAGTCCCCAGAGCATGCACAAAGCTGCAAGCGGGCGCATGCGCCGCGCGATTCCGCCATAGGGCCAGAAGGCAACGAACGGCGCGACCGAGAGCGTCATGTGGCAAATGAGCGCGCTGGGGCGGCCATAGAGAGTATTCAGTGCACCGAGCCACGCCGGCTGGCGGGAGGCAAGCAGGATGTCGGCGACACTGGGCAGGTAAGGCAACAGGGTAATGGCAATCACGATGCGATAGAACAGGGGCAGGCGGCGGCGGGCCGACGCGAAGAAGAACGGGACCTGTGTGAAGGTGAGACAGATGTTTCCCACCAGCACGAGCGCGAGGCAAAGAGTGAAGGAGTAGTCCAACAGGGATGCAACGCAAAACTCGTTCACACGGAGTGTTGCCACGCTGAGGCAGGAAAGGCTCAGCAACAGCAGTTCCCGGCGGCTGCGGTCGTAAAAGAAGAGCCCAAGAAGCATCACGGCCATGATGGCGATGACCACGTTGCAGAGCGCGATTTCGGAATATTTCGACGCTTGGGCGAGGACCGTACGGGCGCGCAGCGCGTCGAGCAAAGACCTGTCACCGGCGCGCAGCTGCAACCGGGGCGCCAATAAACCGAGAGTCGGGCTGCTATTGGAGGTGAGGCTGCGGTACGTGATGCGCAAGACGAGAGTGGCCGGGCGCGAGGAGAACATGCCGACGGCAACAGGGAAGGAGCGGATGGCATTGACGCTGAAGGCGCCGCTATTCAGGTTGCCTGCGCCGCCAAGCAATTGCCCGTTGAGATAGACCTGATAGGCGGCATATAAGCTCACTTGCAGGGCAGGCTGATCGAGGGTGCGCAAGGAGTCAAGGTCAGGATGGCAGCGAATCCAGATATGCGTTTGAGCGGGTTGCGGCTTCCATTGCGCGTAGAGCTGCCAGGCGGATTCGTCGAGGTCTGTGACGGCCCAAGCAGGGTTGTCGCCGGCGCGCCAGACACACTGCTGCGGTGAGACGGTGAGGACGGTCTGCGCGGGAAGCACGCCGGGAAGCGCAACGAAGAGAACCAGGGGCGCGGCAACGTGCAAACCCGCTGCCAGAGTCTGGCGAAAGGGAAGCGCGGGCATGACGAGAGGATACGATGGCGCATTTGAGTGGGAAAGAGAATTCTTTGGTTCCAGGTGAGGGAGCGAGGCCGGAGGATTCGCGCGGCGCGGCCTAGGCCCGGCGATTCGCGCTGCGCGGGATGCAGAGCGGCCGGCCTGCTCAAATACAATCCGCTTCATGCACCTTTGGAGCTTGGCGGCGGGGATCAATTGGCGGTGGGTGTGGCTGGTGGCGGCTACATTCATTGCCGGCGTGCTGAACGCTGTGGCGGGAGGGGGATCGTTTCTGTCGTTTCCCGCCATCCTGAGCATGCGGATTCTGCCGGTTCAAGCGAATGCGACGAATACGGTGGCGATTTGGCCGGGACAGCTGACGTCGGTTGCCGCGTACTGGCCGGACGTGCGCAAGAACCGGCGCGCTGCGGTGCTGATGGGTCTGGCTGGATTGATTGGCGGCACGGCTGGAGCGGTAGTGCTGCTGAACACGCCGCAGATGACGTTTCTGCATTTGGTTCCGTGGCTGCTGCTGGGCGCGGCGACGATCTTCGCGATGAGCGGGCCGGTGGCGCGGCAACTGGAGCGGCTGAAGCGGAGCCGGCACGAACATGCAATTGCCGGGCAGACCCACGCGCCTCGCCGCTGGCCGCTGTTCGTGGGCGCCGTGGCAGTGAGTTTCTATGTCGGCTACTTTGGCGCCGGCGCGGGGTTCGTGTTCATGACGCTGCTGGCGCTGGCCGGGTACGAGGACATTCACGCGATCAACGCGCTTAAAGTTGTTGCCAATCTGCTGGCCAATGGGATCGCGTTTGTAATCTTTATCGTCGATGGGCAGGTGGTGTGGCGCTATTGCCTGGCGGCGATGGTGGCGGCGGCAATCGGCGGGTATATGTCCGCGAGCCTGGCGCGGCGCGTGCCGCAGCCGGTGCTGCGCGGGCTGGTGGTGGTGATCGGGCTGGGGATGGCGGCGTGGTTCTTCTCCAGACAGTGAATAGTGAACAGTGGTCAGTGATCAGGGGCTGCGGGACTTCGGGACCGACTAACCACTGACCCCTGAAACCTGAAACCTGAAACCTGACCCCTGTAAACTGTTCTTATGAGCCACGAGGGCATTCGCTTCGCCTCAAAAGAGGAGCAGGAGCGGGAGAATCAGGCTAATCGGCCGTTGCCGCGCATTGCCATCACGCCGGAGAAGGTGCGCGCGCTGTTGACCGAGGGAAAGGGCCTGGAGATCGATTGGGCCGATGGGCACAAGAGCGCATGGAGCTTTGCATGGCTGCGCGAAGCGTGCCCCTGCGCGACCTGCGTGGAGGAGCGCAACCAGGAGGGCCGCAAGCCGGGCCAGCCGAAGGCGAAGCCCACGGCCGTGCTGCCCATGTACACGCCGCCGCCGAAGCCGGCGAGCGCGCACGCAGTGGGACGGTACGCGATCCAGTTCAACTGGGCCGACGGACACTCGGGCGGGATCTATTCGTGGGAGTATCTGCGGCGCGTGTGCCAGTGCCAGGAGTGCATGTTCGCAGCGGCGGAGACGAAGGGGACGCCGAACTAGAAATCCGGCGCGGCGACTCGGTTTTTCGCCTGCGAACAGGTGCGGGCGTGGACGCCCGCACGACAGCCGGTCAGGAGACCGGCGCTACACGGGAAGCTGCGGACGTCGAGGCCGGCGCTACACATAGACTGCCGCATGCGTCGCGCGATTCAGCGCAGAGAATTCGGATACACTGGGTGGCACGTTCCCGATTGCGAGGCTCCGATGCGCAAGACGAGCATCCTCCTTCTGGCAATTTCCCTGGCATATTCTGTACCTCGACTCCACGCCGACATCGATGCGATTCACGCCAGCGCGCTTCCGCAGGAGACGGCTCTCCTTGCGGCTCTGGACGATGCGAAGCAGCTTGAGATGACAGCGTCGTAGTCGGCGCGCAACAACTTTTTCAGCAAGCTTTGGGATCGTGCTCTGACACGTAGTGCATTCCTGGGGGCCTGCGAAGAGCCGGCCGCTGATCATCCCTGATCTCTATTCACTAATCCGTATCCCCTGTCTTTTACAATCTCGGCATGAAGATTGGATTTCTGGGTTTGGGGAAGATGGGGACGCCGATGGCACGGCATCTAATTGCTGCCGGGCACGAATTGCGCGTGTGGAACCGGAGCGAGGGAAAGATGGAACCGCTGCTGCGCGAAGGGGCGATTGCCGCGGGCACTCCGGCGGAGGCCGAACTGGGAGCCGAGGCTGTGATCACCATGCTTTTTGATGATGCCGCCAATGAAGAAGTGATTTTTGGCGCGAACGGTCTGATGGACGCGCTGAGCCCGGGCGCTCTGCACATTTCATGCAGCACCATCAGCGTGGCTCTGAGCGAGCGGCTGGCGCGTGAGCACGCGCGGCGTGGCCACGAGTTTGTGGCGGCGCCGGTGTTTGGGCGGCCGAACGTGGCCGAGGAGGGCCGGCTGTGGGTGGTGATGGCGGGCGAAGACAAGGCGGTTGCGAAGGCGCGGCCGCTGATGGAGCCGCTTTCGCGCGGAATTTCTGTGGTTGGGAAGGAACCGCAGCAGGCGCACGCCGTGAAGCTGGGCGGCAACTTCCTGATCAGCGCCATGCTGTATTCGTTGAGCGAGGCGTTTGTGTATGCCGAAGGGCAGGGAATCGACCCCGGGGTCTTTATCGAGACCGTCAACAGCGCGCTTTTTCAGTCGCCGTTCTACGCGGCTTACAGCAAGGTGATGCTCAATCCGCCGGCAGAGGCGGGAGCTTCAGTCGGTTTGGGCGAGAAGGACACGAGGCTGTTGCGCGAAGCCGCGGCGAGCCGCGGAACGCGCGTGAGGCTGGCCGATACGCTCGCAGAGAATTTCGCGCAGGCAAAAGCCGCCGGGCTGGGCGACCAGGACTGGGCGGTGGGCATGTACCGCGTGTCACAGCGACACGGTTCGTTGGGCCGGTAGCATAAGCAGTCAAAATCAGTTTCTTCGGAGCCGAGTTATGAAACTGAAGGGGAAGATTGTTTTCATCACCGGGGCCAGCGCGGGAATCGGCGCGGCCACCGCGATGGCCTTTGCCGCCGAGGGCGCGCGGCTGCTGCTGGCCGCACGCCGCGCCGGCAAGATGGCCGAAGTGGCATCGAAGGCGCTGGAGCGCGGTGCCGAGGCCGTGCACTCCATCGACCTGGACGTGCGCAGCCGCCACGGGGTGCAGCGCGCGATCGACGAGCTGCCGCCGGAGTGGGCGGAGATCGACGTCCTGGTAAATAACGCGGGGCTGAGCCGCGGCATGGAGAAGCTTTACACCGGCAAAATCGAAGACTGGGAAGAGATGATCGACACCAACATCAAGGGGATGCTTTACGTGGCGCGCGCCGTGGTTCCTGGAATGGTGGTGCGCGGCCGAGGGCACGTGGTGAACCTTGGTTCGATGGCCGGAGAACTGGTTTATCCCAATGGCGCGGTTTACTGCGGCACCAAGGCTGCCGCACGCACTATCAGCGACGGACTGCGCGAGGACCTGCTGGGCACGCCGGTGCGCGTGACAAGCGTCGATCCCGGGCTGGTTGAGACCGATTTCAGCCTGGTGCGCTTCCACGGCGACGCCGGCCGCGCTGAGAAAGTGTATAAGGGCATTACTCCGCTGACGGGAAACGATATTGCCGATGTGATTTTGTGGGTGGTGACGCGGCCCGAACATGTGAACATTGCGCGCGTCTCGCTCACATCAGTGAACCAGGCGAACACGCTGCTCATCCATCGCGAGCAGTGAGCGGAGCAAGCACTCCAGGTCGACGATCCGAAATGCGGGCCGCCTACCCGAGGGAATGAAGCTGGGCCTCGATCTGCGCCAGCGCAGCTTCAAGCGCGGTGCGGCGAGCGGGGTTCGACGTTCTTTGCGACAGGATGTTCTCTCGTTGCAGGTTGAGCGACTCGCGTTGCCGAGCCTGCGCGGCGCGATGCTGCTCTGCCGCGCGCCTGCCTTCCTCGGTCATCAGGCCGCTGCCGGGATGCTCCAAGGCGTTTGCCATCTGCTCCTCCACCGATTTACTTTCCCATCCACGGGCCATATCTTCATTCTACGGGCGGTTTGAGTGATTGCGTCCCGCAGAGTGGAGAGCGTGGAACCAGAAGAGAGAGAGGCTTCCCATGCGTGCCTGGCAAGTTTCGGCGTTTGGCATTGATTCTTTGGAGTTTGTAGAGCGGCCCACACCCGCACCGGGGCCCGGAGAAGTTCTGGTGGGGGTACGGGCGGTTTCGCTGAATTACCGCGACCTGATGGTTGTGAAGGGACTCTACAACCCGAGGATGGCTTTGCCGCGCATCCCTTTTTCAGACGGCGCGGGCGAAGTGGTGGCCGCGGGCTCGGACGTGAAGGCGTGGAAGCCCGGCGACCGCGTGGCCGGCATCTTCATGCAGAACTGGCTGGATGGGCCGCTCACCGCCGCCAAGGCTCGCGGCGCGCTGGGCGGAGACATCGACGGCATGCTGACGGACTTTATCGTGCTGAAGGAAGCGGGACTGATCGCGCTTCCGGACCATTTGAGCTACCAGGAAGGCGCGACGCTGCCGTGCGCCGCGGTGACCGCCTGGAATGCTCTGGCGACCGGAGACATCAAGCCGGGCGCGACGGTTCTGATCCAGGGGACGGGAGGCGTGTCGATCTTTGCGCTGCAGTTCGCGCGGTTGAAGGGCGCGCGCGTGATCGGCATCAGCTCAAGCTACGACAAGCTGGACCGGGCAAGCGCCATGGGCCTGGACGCAGGGCTGAACTACCGCGACAATCCGGAGTGGGATCGCTGGGCGCTGGACCAGACCGGCGGCGAGGGCGTGGATCTGGTAGTGGAGGTGGGCGGCGCGGGCACCCTGCCGCGCTCGCTAAGGTCCGTCCGCTACGGCGGAATCGTGGCGCAGGTAGGCGTGCTGGCGCCTTCCGCGGAGCCATTTCCGATTCCGCTCATTCTGCACAAGAGGGCGCGCATCCATGGCATCTACGTAGGCTCGCGCAGGGATTTTGTGGAGATGAACCGCGCGATTACATTGGCGGAAATGCGGCCGGTGGGCGAGGCGTTCGACTGGAGACAGGTGCGCGAGGTGCTGGAACGCATGGAAGAGGGCAGCCACTTCGCCAAGCTGGTGCTGACGGTGAATTGAGCTGCGCCGCCAGCCAGGGTTTTTTGAAATTCGACCACTTCCTGGTCTTGCGTTGTTGGACCAGGAATATGCCGGGAGGATTCTGAACGCAAGGAGGAGAAATGAAGCCGCGGACTTATTTGCGAATTGCTTCTGTGCTCACGCTGGTGCATTCGGCAATGCCACACCATTGGCGGCGTATTCGGCGCGGCGCCGCCGGGTCCTGCGAGCGTGGCCGAGGCGGCCATGAAGGCAAACCAGTTTCAATTTATGGGAGTCACGCGAACGTTCTGGGAATTCCATCGCGGGATGGGTTTGGCCCTGACCATCTTCCTTACGGCCGAGGGGCTGGTCTTCTGGCTGTTGGGATCGCTGGCCGAACGTGATGCGGCTGGCCTCCGGCCGGTCCTGGCAGTGTTCATGCTGGGATATCTCGTGTTCGCGGTGGATTCGCTTGTGTACTTCTTTGCGCTGCCGGTTGTGTTTGAGGCGCTGATCGCGCTTTGTCTCGGGCTTGCAATGGCTGGTGCTAAAACCACTCAGGCAGCGCGATGATTCCGGAATGGTGCCGGCTGTTGCGGCGTAGCATTCGGGCGCTCAACTTTGCGTCGCCGGCCCCGCTAGCTCCACCTGCACCGCTTAGTCGGCTAACTTCTTCGACCGGCTGCGATAGATTGGATTTGTGAAGTCGTACGACGAGATGCTTGCCGTGGCCATCGAGGAGGCGCACCTGGGCCTCGATGAGGGCGGCGTGCCCGTGGGAGCGGCGATGTTTACGCACTCGGGTGAACTATTGAGCCGCGGGCGCAACCGGCGCGTGCAGCAGGGCGATCCCAGCATTCACGGCGAGACCGATGCTTTTCGCCGTGCGGGACGCCAGCGAAGTTACAGGAACCTGGTGATGGTGACTACGCTCGCGCCCTGCTGGTATTGCAGCGGGCTCATTCGCCAGTTCCGCATTGGCACGCTGGTGGTGGGCGAAAGCCGCACGTTCAAGGGAGGCCTGGACTGGCTGCGCGAGAACGGCGTGGAAGTGATCGACCTCGACAATCAAGTGTGCCGCGGGTTGATGGAGACGTTCATCGCGAGGCATCCGGAGATCTGGAACGAAGACATTGGAGAAGACAGGGAACGGGGACGTACGGAATAGGGATTAGGGATCTGGAGGTCAGTGATGCTGGAGCAGAAAACGACGATTGAGCTGCAGGGATCTTCGATTATTAACGGTGAATCGCGGATTGAGGGTGGGGCGAATTTCCACGGTGTCGATCCGGCGACGGGCGCGCGGCTCGAGCCCGTGTATCGTTGCGCATCGATCGAGGACCTGAACGTTGCGGCCGATCTGGCCGACGAGGCATTCGCCGTCTACCGCAAGCTTGCCGGCAAGGAGCGGGCGCGCTTTCTGCGGCACGTAGCGGATGGGATTGAGGCCATTGTGCCTGAGCTGGTGGAGCGCGCGCACCGCGAGACGGCGCTGCCCGAGGCGCGCCTGAAGGGCGAGTCAGCGCGGACCATCAACCAACTGCGGCTGTTTGCACAAGTGGTTGAGGATGGCTCGTGGGTGAATGCGCGCATCGATCCCGCGCAGCCCGATCGCAAGCCGCTGCCGCGCTCCGACATCCGCTCGATGATGAAGCCGCTGGGGCCGGTTGCCGTGTTTGGCGCGAGCAATTTTCCGCTGGCGTTCTCCGTGGCCGGCGGCGACACCGCCGCTGCATTTGCCGCAGGGTGTCCGGTGATCGTGAAGGCGCACCATGCGCATCCGGGGACGAGCGAGATGGTCGGCCAGGTGATTGCGCGCAGCGTGAAGGAGTGCGGCCTGCCGGCGGGCGTTTTTGCGCTGCTGTTCGGCGCGGGATCGGAGATTGGCGCGGCGCTCGTAGACCACCCCAAGGTGAAGGCCGTCGGGTTTACGGGGTCGCTCGGGGCTGGGAGGGCGCTGATGCAGCGCGCCGCGGCGCGGCCTGAACCGATTCCGTGCTTTATGGAGATGAGCAGCGTGAATCCCGTGTTTGTTTTGCCGGAGGCGCTGCACAAGCGCGGTGGGCAAATCGCCGGAGGCCTTTTCGGGTCGTTCACGCTGGGCGTGGGCCAATTCTGCACCAAGCCGGGACTGGTGTATCTGCCGCGCAACGCGGACGCCGATGGGCTGATCGCGGAGTTGAAGGCACAAACGGAGAGAGGCGCCGCATCGCCCATGCTGACGGGCGGTATCGCAAAGAGTTACCACTCGGGCATTGCTGGACGGCAAGCGCAGGGCGGTGTGGAGACGGTGGCGCAGGCCGGAAAAGACGGCGCGGGCGACACGTACGCCGCGCCGGTGGTGATGCAGGTGAGCGCAGGCGAGCTGCTCGGCGATCCCGAGCTGGCTACGGAAGTGTTCGGGCCGACGACGCTTGTGATCCGCTACGACAGCCGCGAAGAGCTGATGACGCTGGCGGAATCGCTCGAAGGGCAACTGACCTCAACACTGCACGGCTCGGATGCCGACTTGGAGGCGTACGCAGACCTGATTGCAGTCCTCGAGCGCAAAGCGGGACGGCTGATCGTGAACGGTTTTCCGACGGGCGTTGAAGTGTGCCACGCGATGGTGCACGGCGGGCCGTACCCAGCGACGAGCGACAGCCGGGCGACTTCAGTGGGTACGTACTCGATCTACAGGTTCGTGCGCCCGGTTTGCTACCAGGATTTTCCACAGGCCGCGCTGCCGGATGAGCTGATAGACGGGAATCCGCTGCGCATCTGGCGGCTGGTTGACGGGCAGTTCACGCGGGACGCGGTTGGCTCCGCTGCGAAGGCAGGAAAAGAGTAATCACCCCGGAAACGATGAGCGCCACGGACATGGAGAGGAATCCGGCGCGCGCGCTGCCGGTGAGCGCCTGCAGCCAGCCCACCAGCCACGTTCCGGCAAAGCCGCCCAGTGCGCCGAAGCTGTTGACGAGCGCAATGACCTCGCCGGCTACATTGCGCGGCAGCATCTCCGGCATGATGGCGAAAAAGGGGCCGTAGGGAGCGTACATGCATCCGCCGGCGATGATCAAAGAAGAATAAGAGAGCCAGAAGTCGTTGCCGGCTGCGGCGAAGCTGCAGAACAAGCCCACACCCGAGATCATGAGAAACGGCCACACGAACGGCTTGCGTTTGAGCGTCCGGTCGGAGATGGCTGAGACGGTGAGCATCAGTATCACGCCAAGGAGAAAGGGCGCCGCGCTGAGCATGCCGACCTGCTCGATGCCGCGGGACGAGCCGGAACGAATCATCTCGGGAATCCAGAGAGTAAGGCCGTAGACGCCGAAGCTCCAGGAGAAGTACTGGAGGCAGAGGACGACTACGCCCGGCACGCGGAGCGCCGCGCCCAGGTTCTTGTACTCCGGCAGCGAAGTCTGCTCCTGAGCTAGCATGTCGGTAATGTGTGTGCTGCATTCTCGCGAGAGCCAGGGAACCTGCGGAGGGTGGTCGCGAGCCACGGCGAACCAGACGAACGCCCAGAGCACAGAAGGAATGCCCTCGAGGATGAATGTCCATTGCCAGCCGACGGCGCGAATCAGGTAGCCGGTCGCAGCGGACATCCACGTGACTGTGACCGGATTGCCAAGGATGAGAATGGCGTTGGCTCGTGAGCGCTCCTGTTTGGTGAACCAATTGGCAAGCAGGATGAGCATCGACGGCATGATGAGGCTTTCCGCGACGCCCAGCACCGTGCGGTCAACCACCAGCAGCCAGTAGTTGCGGATGACGCCGGTCAAGGCAGAGAGGATGCCCCAACTGATGAGCGCGAAGAATACGAGGCGCGTGGCGCTGCGGCGTATGGCGTACGTCGCCGCCGGAACCTGGAAGAGAAAATAGCCGAGGAAGAAGACGGAGCCGAGAAAGGCCGCGCGGGATTCGGTGATGTTGAGGGATTTTGCCAGCCCGGCGGCCGCGCCAAATCCGAAGTTGGAGCGCCCAAGGTAAGCCAGGCTGTAGGTGACGAAAACCACCGGCATAAGGAACAGCCAGCGCCGGCGCAGGCCAGCCGGTTGTGGGGGAATGTTGTTCACTTCGTCTGCGGGCACATCACTTTATAGCATTCCGAGTCGGCGGTCGTGCGATTCCATTCTGTGCGTCTGGCTCAAAAAGCAATGCCGTGTTGCGCGCAGGCTTCTGGCAGCTCAGTAGAAAAATCGATTCGCCTGTGATCCAAGTCACGCCTAAGCGTTGAATCGCAGAACTACACTTGTCAGTTGCTCAGGGGCAATCGATACCTGGATAGAGGGCGTCGATGGCATCGATTGTGGGGCCAGAAGTTGAAGAAAAAGAACGGCTGGGAGCCGAACTCCCTCGCCGGAGGAAGATGGATGGGAAAGCCTGAAGAGGTTCAGAGAATCAGAAAGATCGCATGGGACCTGAGAGCTGACATTGTGACGATGATCGGTGTCGGCAAGGCAGGACACTTGGGCGGTTCGTGCTCGCTGGCTGAGATTGCGGCGGCTTTGTACTTCGGGAAGATGCACTTCGATCCCAAGGCTATCAATGATCCGAACCGGGATCGCTTTCTGGTGAGCAAGGGACATTCCGTTCTGGTGCAATATGCGGCGCTGGTGGAGCTGGGCGTGATTCCGCGGGCGGAGATGGGGAAGCTGAAGACCTTGGGCGGCAAATTGCAAGGGCACCCGGACATGATGACTCCCGGAATGGAAGCGGTGACAGGCTCGCTGGGGCAGGGACTTTCAATCGCGAACGGGATGGCGCTGGCGCTGCGGCTCAGGAAAAGCCCGGCGCGGGTGTATGTGGTGATCGGCGACGGCGAACTCGCTGAAGGCCAGCTTTGGGAAGCGGCCATGGCCGCCGCGCGCTACAAGGTGGACTCGTTGACGGCCATCGTGGACAGGAACAGGATCCAGGCCACCGGCCCGACGAAGGAGATTTTCGACATTCCGAACCTGGAAGACAAGTGGCGAGCGTTCGGGTGGAACGTGCTGAATGTGGACGGCCACGATGTGGGCGCGATCCTGGATGTTCTGGACGAGGCGGCTGCGATCAAAGGCGGTCCAACGGTGATCGTGGCGGACACGATCAAAGGAAAGGGCGTGTCCTTCGCCGAGAACACGGCGGCCTTCCACAACGGCGCGATGACCAGGGAACAGTACAACCAGGCGCTGGCTGAAATCGAAGAATCGCGGAGGATGGTCGAATGACATCGCCGAACCTGAGAAGTGCGTATGGCGCCAGCCTTGTCCGGCTTGGAAAGAAGGACGAGCGAGTGGTGGCCCTTGAAGCAGATTTGGGCAAGTCCACGCAGTCTGTCATGTTTCAGGCGGAGTTTCCCGACCGGTACTTCCAAATGGGAATCGCGGAACAGAACATGGCGTCGACGGCGGCGGGATTCGCGCTTTCCGGGATGATTCCGTTTATTCATTCCTTCGCGGTGTTCGCCTCGGGAAGAACGTACGACCAGCTGCGCAATTCCATCTGCATTCCGAACCTGCCGGTGCGGATTTGCGGGTCAAGCGCGGGGCTTTCGGACTTTGGGGACGGAAAGACACACCAGGGCGTGGAGGACGCCGCCCTGATGCGGTCGCTGCCCAACATGACGGTGCTTTGCCCGGCCGACTCCATCGAAGTGGAACAGATGATGGACTGCATGCTGGATTGGCCGGGGCCCGTGTACTTCAGGATCAACAGGAACGATTTGCCTTTTGTGTCTCCGGCGGGCGAGCCGTACTCGATCGGCAAAGTGACGAAGCTGCGGGACGGGAACGACGTGGCGATCTTCGGCTCGGGAATCATGGTCTCGAAGGCGCTTGAGGCCGCGAAGGCCCTGGAGACGGAAGGGATTTCCGCGAGGGTGATCAACATCAGCACCATCAAGCCGCTGGATCGCGAGGCGGTGATCCGCTACGCGAGCGGAGTGGATGCCATTGTCACAGCCGAAGAGCATTCGATCATTGGCGGAATCGGTTCGGCGGTTGTGGAGGCGCTGCGCGGGGTGAGTCACGCGCGGGTGGAGTTTGTGGGCGTGCCCGACACCTTTGGCATTTCGGCAGAGGGCTACGAAGAACTGCTCAGACATTTTAAGCTGACATCGGACGAAGTTGCCAGGACCGTGAGAACGCTTTTGAAGGGAGAAGAGAAATGCATATCGGCTTTATAGGACTGGGCATCATGGGCAAGCCCATGGCGAAGAACCTGCTCAAGGCAGGCCACACGCTGGTTGTTTATGACATCGTTGATGCGCCGGTGAAAGAGCTGGTTGCAGCAGGCGCAACAGCAGGCTCGTCTCCGAAGGACGTGGCGTCGCAAACAGGGCTCATCATTACGATGCTGCCCAATTCGCCGCACGTGAAGAAGGCGGTGCTGGGCGAAGGCGGCGTGATCGAGGGGGCCAAGCCGGGAAGCGTGCTTGTTGACATGAGCTCAATTGCTCCCCTTGCGAGCCGCGAGGTGGCCGCCGAGCTTGCCAAGAAGGGAATCGAGATGCTTGACGCCCCGGTATCCGGCGGCGAACCCAAGGCCATCGACGGAACGCTTGCCATCATGGTGGGCGGCAAGGAAGCAGTCTTCGAGAAGGTGAAGGACATATTGCTGAAGATGGGCGCGAGTGCCGTTCTCTGCGGAGACATCGGCGCGGGCAACGTGACCAAGCTTGCAAATCAGATCATTGTTGCTTTGAACATCGCCGCGATGTCGGAGGCTTTCGTTCTCGCGACGAAGGCTGGGGTGGATCCCGAGCGGGTGTTTAACGCGATCAAGGGCGGCCTGGCTGGAAGCACCGTCCTGAATGCGAAAGCTCCCATGGTCCTCGAAGGAAACTACAAGCCAGGATTCAGAATTGAGCTGCATATCAAGGACCTGCAGAACGCTCTTGACACCGCCCACGAAATCGGAACTCCGATCCCGCTTACGAGCCAGATCATGGAGATCATGCAGGCCCTCAAGGTCGACGGAAAGCAGGGCGACGACCATGGCGGCGTCATCCAGTTCTACGAGAAGCTGGCTGCGGTCAAAGTCCGCAAGGGAGGCGCCAAGTGAGCGCCAAGCATCTTTCGGGCAAGACCGCCTTGATTACGGGAGCTGCGGGCGGGATCGGTGCGGAAGTGGCAAAGAGGTTTTGTGAGGAAGGCGCCTCTGTGTTCGTTTGCGACGTCAATCGCGAGGAGGGCGAAAAAACGGCCGCGGCAATCGGCGCGATCTTCATCCTGCTCGACGTGACTTCAGAGGAGAGCTGGAAGGCGGCGCTCGCAACGGTGATGGAGCGGGCCGGACGGCTCGACATCCTGGTGAACAATGCGGGCATCAACGTGAGGAAAAACATTGAAGAGATGCCCATGGAATCCTTCGACGCCATGATCGCGGTGAACGTGAAGGGACCGTTCATAGGGATCAAGCACGCGCTCCCGTTGATGAGGGCCGGGGGCGGAGGGGTGATTCTCAACATGTCGTCGATATGCGGGCTGGTGGGCCACAAGTTTACGAATGAAACTTACACGACGACCAAGGGCGCGCTGACCATGCTGACCAAGTCGGTGGCTGTGCGTTACGCAAAGGACAACATCCGCTGCAACTCGATCCACCCCAGCACGGTGGACACGCCTCTTGTGCAGACGTTGTTCAGGGATCCGGAGCGCAAAGCAGAACGACTGGGCGAGATTCCGCTGGGAAGGCTGGCGACCACGGCCGACGTTGCGAACGCGCTGGTTTATCTCACGAGCGACGAAGCATCGTTCATCAACGGGGTTGCGCTGGCGATCGACGGAGGCCTGACGGCGTACTGAGTTTGCTGCGTGCTTGTTGCTGCTGCACAGGCGGGTCTTGCCGCGATCCGCCCGCCGGCGACAGCGTTCTAAAGGCCTGTCCGCGTCCACTATACTGAACGCGGAAAGGTCTTCCCCATCAACGACATTCCACTAAGATCGGTTCTGGAGTCGGCGGACGCGAACCTGCCCGCCGTGGCCACGCATGCGCCCGGCCCTCAAGGAGCGCTGCCCCTCACGCCGGAGATGCTGCTCACCGAGCCCTCAGGGAATCTATTCGGCCTGACGCAGAACGCCGGGATGGGCTGGGCGCCGAATCGCCTGCTCGATCCCGAATTCCTGATCCTGAGCACGCACGGCGGGCTGCGCGCGGAAAATGGCGAGGCCATCGCGCTGGGATTCCACACCGGTCACTGGGAAGTGGGACTGCTGGTGGCCGAGGCGGCGCGGGAGCTGAAATCTCTGCACGCCAAGCCGTTCGCAGGTGCGGTCACCGATCCGTGCGACGGCCGCACGCAGGGCACGCCCGGCATGATGGACTCGCTGCCCTTCCGGAACGATGCCGCGATCGTGCTGCGGCGCCTGATGCGCTCGCTGCCGACCCGGAAAGGGGTGATCGGCGTTGCGACGTGCGACAAGGGTCTGCCGGCGATGATGATGGCGCTGGCGTCGTCGGGAAAGATGCCGGCGGTCCTGGTGCCGGGGGGCGTGACGTTATTGCCGGAATCCGGTGAGGATGCGGCGAAGGTGCAGACTATTGGCGCGCGATTCGCGCAGAAACACATCACGCTGGAACACGCCGCGGAGATGGGCTGCCGGGCATGCGCTTCGCCGGGGGGAGGGTGCCAGTTTCTGGGGACCGCCGCGACGTCGCAGGTGGTGGGCGAAGCGCTGGGACTGTCACTGCCGCATACGGCGCTGGCGCCCTCGGGACAGCCGATCTGGCTCGATGCCGCGCGCCGCTCAGCCCGCGCGATTTTGAGGATGCATCAGCTTGGTCTGGGCACATGCGACATCCTCACGCCCGCATCGATTTACAACGCCATGATCGTGAAGGCTGCCTTCGGCGGTTCGACGAATCTCCTCATTCATCTTCCGGCCATTGCGCATGCCTCGGGATTGTCGCGGCCTACGGTTACCGATTGGGTCGAGGTCAATCGGCTGATTCCGCGCCTGGTGGACGCGCTGCCGAACGGGCCGCGCAATTTTGCCACGGTGCAGGTGTTTCTGGCCGGCGGCGTGCCCGAGGTGATGCTGGAACTGCGCGCCCATGGGCTTTTGGATGTGAAGGTGAAAACGGTGAGCGGTGAAACGCTGGACACGTGCCTGAACTGGTGGCGCGAAAGCCCGCGCCGGGCCGAGTTGCGGCGCAGGCTGCAGGAGCTGGACGGCATCGATCCCGAAGATGTGATCATGTCGCCCGATCGCGCGCGGTCGCGGGGCCTGACGTCGGCGGTTTGTTTCCCGATCGGCAATTTGACGCCGGAGGGATCGGTGGTTAAAAGCACCGCGATCGACCCATCGCTGGTCGGCGAGGACCAGGTGTTTCGCCATGCGGGGCCGGCGCGGGTCTTCGTGACCGAAACCGCGGCGATCCGAGCCATCAAGAACGGCGATATTCTAGAGGGCGATGTGATTGTCCTGATCTGCGGCGGGCCCAAAGGCTCTGGCATGCAGGAGATCTACCAGATTACGGCGGCGCTAAAGGAGTTGCCGCACTGCAAGCACGTGGCCGTGTTGACGGACTCGCGCTTCAGCGGTGTTTCGACGGGCGCGTGCATTGGGCACATTTCGCCGGAGGCGCTGGCCGGCGGGCCGATCGGCAAAGTCAGAGACGGCGACCGGATCGAGATCGTGATCGACCGGGTGAAGCTGGCCGGACAAGTGCATTTTGTCGGCGAGGCCGGAGAGAGCTTTGACGCAGAAGAGGGCGCGCGGCGATTGGCTGAGCGAAGTCCGCGCGGAGATCTCGCGCCGCATCCCGATTTGCCTGAGGACACGCGGCTTTGGGCCGCGCTGATTCAGGCCAGCGGGGGCGTTTGGGGCGGCTGCGTCTACGATGTGGATCAAATTGTCTCGCGATTGGAGAAGAATGCGTGAAGCTCTACCGAACCAGCAACGGCAACTATGTGGAAGAAGGCGGCGTTTACTTTCGCATGCCTGAATCGAACTGGGACGCGCTTGTGGCGCACGAAGACCTGAGCGGTTATTTGCGTTCCGTGGTCGCGGGCGGGAAGCCGGCGACGGATTTTGCGGCAGCGCGGATTGAAGCGCCGATCGTGAGCCAGGAAGTGTGGGCGGCCGGCGTGACTTATTACCGGAGCCGCAGCGCGCGCATGGCAGAAGCGAAGGACGCGGGCGGAGGCGACTTTTACGACCGCGTCTACACGGCGGAGCGGCCGGAACTTTTTTTCAAGGCGACTGCGAGCCGGGTGGTGGGCCACGGCGGCAACGTCCGCATTCGCAGCGATGCCAAATGGTCGGTGCCGGAGCCGGAGCTGACGCTCGTCATCAATCCGCGCGGCCAGATTATCGGCTACACGGTGGGCAACGACATGAGCTCGCGCGACATTGAGGGCGAGAACCCGCTCTATCTTCCGCAAGCCAAGGTCTACGACGGCAGTTGCGCGCTGGGTCCGTGCGTCCTGGTGACGGGCGAGGCTCTGCCGGCGACGACTCCCATCCGGCTGGAGATCCTGCGCGGCGGTCAGGCCGCGTTCCGCAGCGCGACGACGCTTGCCGAGCTGAAGCGCGCGCCGGCTCAACTAGTCTCATATCTATTTCGCGAGAACGCGTTCCCGGCCGGCGCATTGCTAATGACCGGAACCGGCATTGTGCCGCCGGACGATTTCACGCTCCTGCCGGGCGACAAGGTTTCGATCACTATCGACCCCATCGGCACGCTTGAAAATGTGGTGGTGCAGGGTGGGGCGCTCGCGGCACACTGAGGCAATCGTTCCAATCGTACGTGGAGGGACTGTGGCGGCGAAACCGGAGAGCGGGGAATTGGCGCGCCTGCCGCGGCGGCGATGGCGCATCGCATGGCTGCTCGGTCTTGGGGTCCTGATCAACTACATTGACCGCGTGAACGTGTCGGTGTCGCACGACGCACTGTTCGTGGCGTTCGGTGTCTCCGACGTCGTGTTCGGCTATCTCTCCGGCGCGTTCAACTGGACGTACGGACTCTGCCAGTTGCCGGTCGGCGTCATCCTGGACAAATTCGGCGTGCGGCGCGTCGGACTTATCGGCACATTCCTGTGGAGCGTGGCGTCGTTCGCGTCTTCGGTTACGCCGAACCTGAGCGGACTGTTTGGCGCGCGCTTTTTGCTGGGTGTGGGTGAAGCTCCGATCTTTCCCGCCAACGCCAAGGCGATCGGCCTGTGGTTCCCGGCCAAGCAGCGCGGGCTTGCGACTGCGATATTCGATGCCGCCGCCAAATTCGCACCGGCCATCGGTGTTCCACTGCTTGGCGGAGTGTTGCTGGCCGCGGGGTGGCGCTGGAGCTTCGCGCTGACCGGCTTATTGAGCCTCGGCTATTTTGCTCTCTTCCGGCGTGTCTATCGCGATCCGGAAGACGATCCGGAGTTGACTGAGGTTGAGCGAGCCTACATCGAGGAATCGCTTGCCAGCGAAGTGCGGCCGAGCGAGCCGCCGGCGTCGCTCGTTCATTTGCTAGGCCAGCGCAAGGTGCTGGGGCTCGCCATCGGCTTCGCTTCGTACAACTACGTGTTCTATTTGCTGCTTTACTGGTTGCCGAGCTATCTTTCGTTCGCATTGCGCGTCGATCTATCGCACTCGTTCCGCTATACCAGCGTGCCCTGGATCATCGCCACCTTTACCGACGTGGTGGCCGGCGGCTGGCTGGTGGACACGCTGATCCGGCGCGGCTGGAACGCGAGCAGGGTGCGGCAAACGGTGCTGATTGGCGGCACGGCGTGCGGCCTGGGCATACTGGGCGCGGCGCACGCACACGAGCCCGCGCAGGCGCTCTTCTGGATCAGCTTGTCGATTGGCGGATTGGCAGCCGCGGCGCCGGTGGGGTGGTCGGCGCCATCGCTCATCGCGCTGCGCAGAGATGTGGGGAAGGTGGGCGGCATTCTGAACCTCGCCAGTCAAATCGCGGGCATCGCGGCACCGATTATCACCGGGTATGTGGTCTCGATCCGCCACTCGTATGCCTGGGCCTTCGGCGTCGCGGCCGTCTTTCTGGCCATCGGCATTGCGGCCTACGTCTTTTTGCTGGGCAGGATCGAGCTGCCGCCGCCCCAGACAGCCGGCGCGTAGACGGTACTTTCGAATGTGACAGTTCTGGTGCGTACACGGAAATTTGTTTTCCTGTAATGTAGCTTGATGCACAATGGGGAGATGGAGGAACGACCTTAGTGCCGCGGATTCACTTTCAGCAGCAACTCGCCGAACTTAAAGACAAGCTCCTGGCCATGGCTGCGCTGGCGCAGCTGGCCGTAGAGTCTTCAGTGGAGGCGTACCTGCGGCGCGACAAGGGGCTGTGCAAATTCGTCAAGCAGAACGAACGGGCGATCGACACCGCGCAGCGCGAGCTGGACGAGATGGCGTACGAGCTGCTGGCTAAGGAACAGCCCATGGCCGTCGATCTGCGCTTCATTCTCGCGGTGATCAAGATCAACGGCGACCTGGAACGGATCGGCGACCAGTCGATGAGCATTTCCCGCCGGACAAAGGAAATTCTGCCGCTCGACAATGTGGAGCTGCCGGTTGATTTTGTTGCGATGGGCGAGTTTGCCGGGCACATGATCCGCAATGCGCTGCAGGCTCTGCTTGACGGTGATGCGCGGCTTGCCGATTCCGTGCGCGAAATGGACGACGAGATCGACCGCATGAACCGCCGGGCCCACAACGATTTGCTCAAGCTCATCGAAGAGAAGCCGCAGTTCACGCAGCAGGCGATGAACGGAATCCTGGTGGCCAAGAATCTTGAGCGGATCGCCGACCACTCGTCGAACATCGCCACCGACGTGATCTTCTGGATTCGCGGCGCCGACGTGCGCCACCAGTTGAGCATGGCGATGGACTGATCGCCGCGCCATCGCAGTAGAAATGAAAAAGCCCCGGCTCAGCCGGGGCTTTTTCAATGATGCGAGCAAGCTGAAGCTAAACCCCTATCACGGCGCAGAGTTCCTTGACGGCAGCGGCGCTCCTTTTGAGTGCCGCGTCTTCTTCCGCGGTGAGCTTGATCTCAACGATCTGTTCGATTCCCGCGGCGCCCAGCTTGCACGGCACGCCGATGAAGTAGCCATTGATGCCGTACTCGCCCTCGAGATATGCCGCGCAGGGAAGAATCTTCTTTTTGTCCTTGAGGATTGCCTCGACCATCTCCGTGGCGGCTGCCGAGGGCGCATAGTAGGCGCTGCCGGTCTTGAGGTATTTCACAATCTCGGCGCCGCCGTCGCGCGTGCGCTGCACAAGCTGCTCCAGGCGATCGGGCGCGATGAGCTCGGTGATCGGGATGCCCGCAACGGTGGAGTAGCGCGCCAGCGGGACCATGGTGTCTCCATGGCCGCCCAGCACGAAGGCCGTGACATTTTCGACGCTTACGTCCAGTTCGGCGGCGATGAAGCTGCGGAAGCGCGCCGAGTCCAGCACTCCGGCCATGCCGATCACCCTCTCGCGATTAAATCCAGCCTGGCGATAGGCGGCCTGGGCCATGGCGTCGAGCGGATTGGAGACGACGATGAGGATCGACTCGGGCGATTGAGCAACGACTTTCTGCACCACGTCGGACATGATCTTGAAGTTGGTGTTGAGCAGGTCGTCGCGGCTCATGCCGGGCTTGCGTGGGATGCCGGCGGTGATGACCACGATGTCAGAGTGCGCCGTAGCCGCGTAGTCGTTGGCGCCGGCAATGGCCACGTCGCGCTTCTCGATGGGCATGGCTTCAAGCAGGTCAAGCGCCTTGCCCTGCGGCACGCCTTCCACCACATCAATCAGGGCCACATCGGCCAGTTCCTTGGCCGCAATCCAGTGCGCGCAAGTGGCGCCCACGTTGCCCGCGCCGACGATGCTTACCTTTTTCCGCATTTCTATTCTCCTTAGAAAGTCTCGAAAAGGGTTCAGGTTTCAGGGGTCAGGGATCAGAAAAACCCGACTGTCTTTCAACCTGCGCAATCAATTTGAGGATTCACGCACTGCATTTCAATTAACCGACTGTCCTGGGATTCAATCTTCGCCAACCCGGTGCTGCTTCAAAATCTGATCCCTGACCCCTGAAACCTAACCCCTGTCTTACATGTTGCCAATGATGCGCGTGGCAAACTCGCTGGTGCCCACCTTGGTGGCGCCGGTGAGCTGCCGCTCGAAGTCGTACGTGACGAACTTTTGCTGAATCGTCTTTTCCATCGCCGTCTCGATCATCGTTGCTGCTTCTTTCCAGCCGATGAACTCGAGCATCATGACGCCCGAAAGGATCACCGAGCCGGGATTGATGACGTCTTTGTCGGCATACTTTGGCGCGGTGCCGTGCGTGGCCTCAAAGACCGCGAAGCCGTCGCCGATGTTGGCGCCGGGCGCGATGCCCAGCCCGCCCACCTGCGCCGCGGCGGCGTCGGAGATGTAGTCGCCGTTGAGATTCGGGGTTGCGAGCACGCTGTAGTCCTCGGGGCGAATGATGATCTGCTGGAAGATGGAGTCGGCGATGCGGTCGTTCACCAGCACCTTCGACTTCCACGCGCCGTTGCCGTGCGACTTGCCGATCGAGTCGAGAACCGACTTCACCTCATCGCAAACCGAAGCCTTGAAGCTCGGAGAGCCGAATTCCATTCCGGGCTCGATGAGCGCCGCATTCTCTTCAATCGAAAGCCCGGGCCTCGATTCCACGTTGCCAAGAATCCAGCTTTCGCGCTCGGTGACGACCTGCGAGCGGAACTCCTGGGTGGCCACCTCGTAGCCCCACTCGCGAAAAGCGCCCTCAGTGAACTTCTGGATGTTGCCTTTGTGCACGAGGGTCACGGTCCTGCGGCCCGTCTCGAGCGCACGGCGAATGGCGTAGCGGACGAGGCGCTTGGTGCCGAAGATGGAGATGGGCTTGATGCCCACGCCCGAATCGGCGCGCACTTTCTTCTTGCCGCCCTTCAGCAGATCGTCGTTGAGGAACGCGATGAGGCGCGCCGCGTCGTCCGTGCCCTGCTTGAACTCGATGCCCGCGTAGACATCCTCGGTATTCTCGCGAAAGATGACGACGTCGAGCTTCTCCGGGTGCTTTACGGGGCTGGGCACACCCTGGTAATACTTCACGGGCCGCACGCAGGCGTAAAGATCGAGAATCTGGCGCAGGGCAACGTTGAGCGAGCGAATGCCGCCGCCGACGGGAGTTGTGAGAGGCCCCTTGATGGAAACGCGAAGGTCGCGCGCCGCGGCAACGGAGTCATCCGGCAGCCAATTGCTGAACTGCCGGAAGGCTTTTTCGCCGGCGAATATCTCAAACCAGCGAATGGCGCGCCTGCCGCCGTATGCCTTTTCGACCGCGGCGTCGAATACGCGCCGCGAGGCCTTCCAGATGTCGCGGCCGGTGCCGTCGCCTTCAATGAAGGGGATAATGGGATGATCGGGCACGGCAAACTGCCCGTTGTTGTATTCGATCGGCTGACCATTTTGGGGCAATTCAAGCCCGTTGTAGGCGCTCTGCATGATGGTGAGGGAATTCCCTTCGGTGGATGGTCCAGAGTTGAGGCTAACACCCGCAATTCGGGGGTGGCAACGGCGGGCGGGACCGGCGCGCTTGCACGTGTAGCTCACTTGCCGCAGCCGTGCGGCACGGCCCGCAAGTTAGCGGCGATCCTCGCCGGGGAATCTGTCTGCATCGAACCGCGGGATGCCGAAGTGGCCGCGTAGATGGAGGAGGTCAAGCGGACTCAGATTGCCGGCCACGGTCGCCAGCGTCAGGCTTTTGGGAGTCTCCACCATCACTACGCCGCCGCGAACGTTGGCGCCGTCCATCACCAACCATACATCGGTAGTGTCGTTGCGAGCCTGTCCTCTCAAGCTCGTCGAGTCCAGAACATGCTTCCAGCCGCGCAGGTGGTAGGCCTCGCGGATGGCCTGAACCTGCGCCGGGTCGGCCACGCCGTCTGCCGCAAAGCGCAGCATGTGGACGCTGACGCCGTCGAGCCGGGCAACGGTCTGCCTCAGATCGGCGTCGGAGTCGGGCAGCATGCCTGAGGCGGCAGCCAGCATCGTCCGGTCCAGTGTGAAGCTTTCATTGGCTACGGCCTGGGAACCAAGTCCCGCGAGGGGTGGCGGAACAAATTCAAGGATTACCGAGCCGATGTCGGCACCGGTTGCCGGGGGAGAAGACGCCGGAGGACTCTGCGCCAAGCTGCCGGTGCTCAGGGCGGCGGCAGCCGCAAGACAGAAAAGAAACCGGATGCTCATATTGGTTGGAACGCCCTGGAGCGAAAAATGTTGCGCGGAAATCTTCGATCCAGCAAAAGGGAATGCTAGGATGCTGAGACAGAATCCTGGAGACCTCCGGAGGCCGGCCGTGAAGCGAATCCTTTTGGTTACAGCTCTTGCCCTGAGTTTTGCCATTCCAGCCGCAGTCTTGGCGCAGCAAGACGCCGCATACCAGCCCGCGGCCAACCTGGTGACCGAGCAAATTCCGGCGATTCCGATGAGCATTGTGGAGAAGGCCGCGCCGTACACCGAAAGCCGGACGGCCGCGCTGCTGGACTGGATACCGGGCCGGCGATCGGTGCTCATCAGCACGCGGTTCGAGACCACGCCTCAGGTTCACCAGGTGCTGCGGCCTATGGGGGCGCGGACCCAGCTTACATTCTTTCCAGATCGCGTGACCGCCAAGTATCCTCCGCACGATGCGGGCTGGATGCTGTTGACAAAAGACGCAGGCGGCGATGAGTTCTTCCAGTTCTACAGGTTCACGCCTGGAACCGGCGAAATCAAGCTGCTGACCGACGGCAAGAGCCGCAACCTGTCTCCGGTTTTCCGGCCGGACGGCGGCGAGCTGGCTTTTACCTCGACACGCCGCAACGGCAACGATGTGGATTTGTGGGTGATGGATCCGCGAGATCCCTCGTCGGCGCGGATGCTGGCGCAGTTTGTTGGTGGCGGGTTGAACGTGCAGGACTGGTCCCCGGATGGGAAGACGATTGCGGCAATGGAGGAGCGATCGATCAACGACAGCACCATTGATTTGATCGACGCGAAGACCGGCGAGAAGCGCGCCATCACCCCGGCTGGCGGACAAGTGAGCTGGGACGACGTGAAGTTCGCCAAGGACGGAAAAGGACTGCTGGTGTTGACGGACAGGGACTCGGATTTTCACCAGTTGTGCCGGCTGTCGTTCGCGGGCAAGCTCGGCGGCTGCGTCAGCGGGAGCATCCCCTGGGACGTGGAGGATTACGATCTCTCGCACGACGGAAAGCTGGCGGCGTTTGCGACGAATGAAGACGGCATCAGCCGCCTGCACGTGGTCGCGCTGGCCGATGGCAAGCAGATCAAGATCCCCGCGCTGCCGGCAGGAGTGTTAAGCGGCTTGCGTTTCCGGCAGGAAGGCCACGAAGTAGGGTTCAGCCTGTCGACCCCGAGCATGCCAGGCGATGTGTACTCGGTGGATGCGGACACGGGAAGGCTGGAGCGTTGGACCGAGAGTGAGACGGGCGGCGTACCGCTGAAGACGATGCAGAAGCCGCGCCTTATCCACTGGAAGGCCGCGGACGGGTTGACAATCTCCGGGTTCGAGTATCCGGCCAATGCGCGCTTCACTGGCAGGCGGCCGGTAATGATCAGTATTCACGGCGGGCCGGAAGGGCAGTCGCGGCCGTACTTTCGCGGAATGTTGAACTACTTCACTGAGGAGATGGGAATCACGGTCATCGAGCCGAACGTACGCGGCTCGACGGGCTACGGAAAGAAGTACACTCTGCTGGATAACGGGATGAAGCGGCAGGATTCGGTGCACGATATTGGCGCTCTGCTGGACTGGGTGACCGAGCAACCGGACCTCGATAAGGATCGCGTAGTAGTCACCGGTGGCAGCTATGGCGGCTTCATGACCCTGAGCGTAGCCACGCAGTACGACGCGCGCTTGCGCTGTACGGTCGAGATTGTGGGCATATCGAACCTGCGCACGTTCCTGGAGCATACGTCTGGTTACCGCAGAGACCTTCGCCGCGCGGAGTACGGCGACGAGCGGGATCCGGAGATGCGCGCGTTCATGGAGAAAACCGCGCCCGCCAATATGACCCGGAATGTGACCAAACCGATGTTCATGATCGTCGGTTACAACGATCCACGCGTGCCCTACTCTGAAAGTGTGCAGTTCAAGCAGAAGCTGGAGGCGCAGCAGACGCCGGTCTGGTTCCTGATGGCGAAGGACGAAGGTCACGGATACGTGAAGAAGCCGAATCGGGATTTTCAGTTCTATGCGACCATCGCGTTCCTTGAAGCGAATCTATTGAATTGAGCCGCCCGGGACAGCCGCTAATGAGGAGGTTTCCAGGCAAAGCTGTGAAAGAAAGATAAATTATTCCGCAGCCGTGCAGGGCGTGCCGGGATGCGATAGACTCATGCCGGTACACCCAAAAACTGCCACAATCTTTCGAGCCACGGAGGGCACATCGAAATTGGGTAAAAGCATGGTCCCGAAGAAAATGTTCTTCACCAAGGGCGTGGGTAAACATAAGGAGCGTCTGACCTCGTTTGAGCTGGCGCTTCGCGACGCAGGCATCGCCTCACAGAATCTAGTGCGCGTGTCCTCGATCTTTCCCCCGCAGTGCAAGATCCTGTCGCGCAAGGAAGGCCTGAAGTATCTGAATGACGGCGAGGTGGTGTTTGCGGTGATCGCGGAGAATTCAACTCGCGAACCGCACCGCCTTCTTGCGTCGAGCATCGGAGTGGCCATTCCGGCCGACCGCAACACCTACGGCTACCTGAGCGAGCACCACAGCTACGGCGAGACCGACGATCAGGCCGGAGAGTATGCCGAAGAGCTGGCTGCAGAAATGCTGGCGACCACGCTCGATGTGGAGTTCGATCCCGACAAGAGCTGGGACGAGAAGAAGGAGATCTACCGCATCTCCAACAAAATCGTCCGCACTAGCAACTTTACCCAGTCGGCGGTGGGCGACAAGCGCGGCAAGTGGACCACCACCATCGCCGCGGCGGTGCTGATACTGGACGAGTAGGCACTGCGTGCGGCAGGCCTTTGGATAAGATTCGAGGCGGGCGAAGAGCGATCGAGCTGACGATTTAGAGGACTTGAGGCCAATTCCGCCTGCCGGGGTTGGCCTTGTCGTCTGGGCCGAGTTCGGCTTTGACGGAGAACCGACGGAAGGAAAATGACCACGGCGCGCAAATTCACCGTTGCTCTTGTGCAAATGCGCATGGGCGCCGATCCCGAGGCAAACTTTGCCTCGGCGCTCAGGCGCATCCGCGAGGCGGCGCGGCTTGGCGCGAACATCGTTTGCCTGCCGGAGCTTTTCCGCACGCAGTATTTTTGCCAGCGCGAAGATTTGCGATTGTTTGACCTGGCCGAGCCAATTCCCGGGCCGTCGACGGCGAAGCTGGCCGAAGTGGCGCGCGAAACGGGCGTGGCCATTGTGGCATCGCTGTTCGAGCGGCGCGCGCCGGGGCTCTACCACAATACGGCCGTCACGCTTGACGCCACGGGCGAAATTGCAGACATCTACCGTAAGATGCACATCCCCGACGATCCTCTTTACTACGAGAAGTACTACTTCGCGCCGGGAGATCTTGGATTTCGCGCTGTGGATGCGGCGGGTGCGCGCGTGGGCACGCTGATCTGCTGGGATCAGTGGTATCCCGAGGGCGCGCGGCTGACGGCGCTGCAGGGTGCGGAGATGCTGTTCTATCCGACGGCGATCGGCTGGCACCCGGCGGAGAAGGACGAGTTCGGCGCCGCGCAGTTTGATGCATGGCGCACCATGCAGCGCGCCCACGCGATTGCGAACGGTGTGTATGTGGCCGCGGTGAACCGCGTGGGCCTGGAGCACGGCGACGTCCAGGGGAATCGCGCAACGGGGCCGGGGCTCGAATTCTGGGGAGGCAGCTTTCTCGCCGATCCGTTTGGACGCATCGTGGCCAAGGCCGGGCACGAAGCCGAGGAGATCGTGCTGGGCGAGATCGACCGCGGGCTGATTGAGGAGACGCGCCGCAACTGGCCCTTCCTGCGCGACCGCCGCGTGGATGCGTATGCGCCGATCAGCCAGCGGTTTATCGAGCCTGCGCACGGCCACGCCGGCCACAAAGAGCACAAATAGCCATGCCGGTTCGATCGCAAAAGAAGACCGGCGCCCGCAAGGCTGCCTCTGACGCGAAGGGGCAGAAGACGCCGCGCGAGCTGGGCTACCGCATGCCCGCCGAGTGGGAGCCGCACGAGGCCACGTGGCTCGCGTGGCCGCACAATCCCGAGGATTGGCCGGGAAAATTTTCGTCGATTCCGTGGCTCTATGCGGAGATCGTGCGGCTTCTGGCAGCGCGCGAGCGCGTGCATCTGATCGTGGAGAATGCCGCGATGGAGCGGCGCGTCGCGAGCATGCTGGAGCGCAGCGGCACGGACCTGGATCGGGTGAGCTTTCACCGCTGGCCAACGGATCGCGGTTGGACGCGCGATTCAGGCCCGATCTTTATCAAGAAAGACGGGGTCCGAAACGTGGAAGGCCGAGTAGGCCTCACCCATTGGCGTTTCAACGGGTGGGCGAAGTATGACGACTGGCGCCTCGACGAGAAGATTCCGGGACGCGTAACGAAGCTGCTCGGTCTGCCCGAGTGGCAACCGTGCGTTGAAGATCGCGCGGGCGTGAAGCGCAGGGTCGTGCTGGAAGGCGGATCGATCGACGTGAACGGTATGGGAAGCCTGCTGACCACCGAGGAATGTCTGCTGAGCGAAGTGCAGCAGCGCAATCCTGGCGTGAGCCGCGAGCAACTGGAGCAGGTGTTCAGGGATTATCTCGGCGCGGATCAAGTGATTTGGCTGGGGCGCGGCATCGCCGGCGACGATACGCACGGACACGTGGACGACATTGCCAGATATGCCGGGCCGGTGACGATCGTTACCGCCATTGAGCGGGACAAAAGCGATCCAAACCATGAACCGCTCAAGGAGAACCTGAAGCTGCTGAAGTCTGCGCGGACGCGCGACGGAAAGCAGTTCACGGTTGTGGAACTACCCTTGCCGCGGCCGATCATTTTTCGAGGCCAGCGCCTGCCGGCCAGCTACGCGAACTTTTATGTTGCCAACGGGCTGGTGCTCGTTCCAACCTTTCACGATCGCAACGACCGCGTGGCGCTGAACACGCTTGCCGAGGTTTTCCCTGATCGCGAGGTCATCGGCATCCATTGCGTTGATTTGATCTGGGGATTGGGCGCGCTGCACTGCATGACACAGCAGCAGCCCGCGGCCACCCCCGCAGAAACGCCCGCGGCGTTAGCATCGAATGCATGATCGACGATCGCGAAGCGATGGAGGCGGCTCTGGCCGAGGCGCGGCTGGCCGGTGAAGGCGGCGAGGTGCCCATCGGCGCCGTGGTGGTCCGCGAAGGCGCCATCGTTTCGCGTGGTCAGAATCGCGTATTGCGCGATGTGGATCCCACGGCACATGCGGAGATTGTCGCGCTGCGCGCGGCGGCAGCTGCGCTCGGGAACTATCGGCTCTCCGGTTGCACGCTTTGCGTGACGCTCGAGCCTTGCGCCATGTGCGCCGGGGCGATGATTCATGCGCGGATCGACCGGCTGGTGTTTGCGGCGCCCGATCCAAAGGCGGGCGCGTGCGGGTCGGTGCTTTCGGTGCTGAACCATCCCGAGCTGAATCACCAGATGCAGGTGGAGCAGGGAATTGGGGCGGAAGAGTCGGCGGAGCTGCTGCGGGGATTTTTTCGCGAAAGGCGTTAGAGACTAGCTCCGCGTCAGCGCGCGAATGCGCTCCGCTTCCTGCGGCCAGCCGGTGGCGAGTTCCGCGTAGGTGCCGCTGCGGTAATCGGCAAAATCGAATCCCGGAGTGACGGTGCAGCCGAAGAGCGCCAGCTTTCCGCCGGCCACCAGCCGCTCGCCCTGCCACACTCCTGCCGGAACCACGACCTGCGGAAGCTGACCAGCCTCCAAATCTCGTCCAAGAGTTAAAAGCGCGGAGCGCCCATCCGAGTGGAGCAGCAACATCTCCACAGGGTCGCCGAAATAAAAGTGAAAGATCTCGTCGGACGCAACCATGTGCATTTCGGAGAAGGTTCCGGCTTCGAGCAGGTAGTAGATGGCCGTGCCGTAGGGGCGCACGCCGCGCAGCAGGGCGACGCTCTCGTCGGATGTGTAGGTACGGCGATACCATCCGCCCTCGACGGGGTGCGGCTCGAGCCTGAGCAGCAACTTGATTTCGTCCGCAGTCATCACTTCTCCTGAGTGCCCCTGATCACAGATCGTAGCATCGCAATCAAAGTAGAATTTTTCTATGATCGTGCAGGTTTACACCACTGCCTGGTGCCGCGATTGCCGCGCCGCGAAGCAGTTCCTCGACGCGCACGGCGTGGCCTACACGGAGATCAACCTCGACACGAACCCTGCTGCATCGGCCGAGGTCGTTAACCGCGTGGGCAAGCGCGCGGTTCCGCAACTGGTGATCGATGGCGAGTGGTTCCAGCCCTACAAGCCAGGCCGCGGGCTGCTGATCGACGAACTCGAACGCCGCCTGGGAATTCCTCGCTGACTGGCCGCTATCCCTCGTACAATTGAAGGTGGGTTTCAAGCCGCAACTCAAGGCTGTGCAAGGAGTTCTCCCTTGATCGAACGGTATACACGCCCGGCGATGGGCCGCATCTGGACGGACGAGAACAAGTACCGCTGCTGGCTCCAGGTGGAGGCGGCGGCAAGCCTTGTGCTGGCCGAAGATGGCGTGATTCCGAAGGCCGCCGCCGAAGACATCGCGACAAGAGCCACTGTCGACGTTGCTCGCATCGCCGAAATTGAGGCCGAAGTCAAGCATGACGTCATCGCGTTCACCACTGCGGTAGCGGAGTCTATCCAAAAGCAAGGCCTGGACGGCCAGTCCTCGCGGTGGCTGCATTACGGGCTTACGTCGAATGACATTGTCGATACCGCGCTGGCGCTGCAAGTGAAAGAAGCATCCACGATCATTCGCGAGGGCATCGTGGCGCTCGCGGCCGTACTCAAGCGCCGCGCGGTGGAATTCAAGCACACGCCGACGATCGGGCGCACGCACGGCATTCACGCGGAGCCGACGACCTTCGGCCTCAAGCTGCTGAACTGGTACGCCGAGACCGAGCGCAACCTAACCCGTTTCGACGATGCTGCCGAAGACATGCGCGTGGGCAAGTTTTCGGGTGCCGTCGGAACCTTCGGCCATCTCAAGCCCGAGCACGAAGAGCGCATCTGTGCGCGCCTCGGCCTCAAGCCCGCCCTCGTTGCCACTCAGGTCATTCAGCGCGACCGCCACGCCGCCTACATCGCCACGCTTGCCATCCTCGGCAGCACCCTCGACAAGATCGCCGTCGAAGTCCGTCACCTGCAACGCACTGAGGTCCGCGAGGCTCAGGAGTACTTCAGCGAAAAGCAAAAAGGCTCCTCCGCCATGCCGCACAAGAAGAACCCCATCACGAGCGAACAGATCAGCGGCCTCGCGCGCGTCCTCCGTGGCAACGCCCAGGCGGCCATGGAGAACATCCCGCTCTGGCACGAGCGCGACATTTCTCATTCATCCGTCGAGCGCGTCATCTTCCCTGATTCGACGATCCTGGCCGATTACCTGCTGGCGAAAACGACCGATCTCGTTGATAGGCTTCTGGTTTATCCGAAGCGGATGAAGCAAAACCTCGAATCGACAGGAGGCCTCATCTTCTCGGGGCAACTGCTCCTGGATCTGGCCGAGGCCGGCATGTTGCGCGAGGATGCCTACCAGCTCGTCCAGCGCCACGCCATGCGCGCCTGGAAAGACGATCTAAGCTTCCGCGACGAAGTGGCGCGCGACCCCAAAATTGCAAAGCTGCTCAGCCCTAAGAAACTGGCGCGGACCTTCGATTATTCGCGGCAGTTGGGGAATGTGGATGCGATCTTCAAGAGGGTATTGGGGCAATGAAGAAGAAATCTTGGGGGGCCAGTTTGTTTGATACGGCTTTCGGTCCCTTGTTCCGATCCCTGATTCGCCGGTCCCGCCGAAATGCGAGGCCCGTGACGTGGAGACCCCCAATCGCGCGATTGAAAAGGCAAATGCCGTGGACAATGTCGGAATTGCACCCCGAAGTAACCAGGATCAAGGGGCGCTCCGATTCGTTTTGGAGAACATTCGAACTTATCTTCGATTCTTTTCGTCTTGAAATAGTTTTGCGCGGAAACGAGCCAGACGAGATCTCCATTTTCAGCTCGAACAAGGATGTTGAGAACAGATCCCATTTCGTTCAGGAATGCTCCGTAGCGGAGGCCGCAAAGTTAGGGGAACTGGCTCCGTCTATCCACGGTTACCGTGAATTGGACGAGTTCCTGAGAGCGCACTATACCGACCTTTCCGGTTATTACTCGGGTAGAACCCGAGCTCATGAAGGCTGACACATGCATCTCACCCTCGCCATCACCGGCGCATCCGGCGCGATCCTCGCCCGCGAAGCCCTGCGCGCCCTCGAAGCTGACTCCCGCGTCACCCGCGTCCACTTTGTCGCTTCAGAAAATTCGCTGCGCGTGCTGGCGGAAGAGCTTGGCGTCTCCGGCCGCACCGGCCTCCTCAAAAAACTACTCGGCGCCGCGCCAAAGAAAATCGTCCAGCACGCCGACGCAGACATCGGCGCGCCCATCGCCAGCGGCAGCCATCCCTCGAACGGAATGATCATCCTGCCGTGCTCGATGGGGACGCTTGCGGCGATTGCGCTTGGCCTCGCAGACTCCCTCATCGCCCGCGCCGCCGACGTGACGCTCAAGGAACGCCGCCCGCTCATTCTCTGCGTGCGCGAGACACCGTTCAACCGCATCCACCTGCGCAACATGACGCTGGCAGCCGAGGCCGGCGCGACAATTTTTCCCTGCATTCCGGCCTTCTACAACCACCCTGAAGGCTCGGAAGAGATGGCCCGCCAGTTCACCTATCGAGTGCTCGCGCACATCGGCCTGCCGCAGCCCGGCGCATATGTGTGGAAGCCGGAAGATTAGGGATCAGAGATCAGGGATCAGAGATCAAGCGCGAGGCTCACTAGCTTGGGCTTCGCGGTCCCTCCTGGCCGCAGCAATCATCTCCAGAATCTCCGCGATGTTTCCGCTTTCGATTGTGGAAGCGTCGACCCCAAAAACGTCCTTGATCTTCTCGAAGTATGGATCGATTGTGTCATTCGCCCCGAAGTCCGACAGGGACGACTTGTCGGATATGAATGCCCATTCGAGATCAAGCACTTTCGAGATGAACTGATCGGCCAGATTTTGTTTTGCGTTAATCCGGTCGGTGGAGGCGAACTGAATGGGAACTTTGGTGCCCGGACGCGGCATCGAATCCCGGTGCGCGCTGGCATTCGAGAAGTTCTGGCGGAGGTCTTCGAGCGCTGCATGGGTCGTGTTTCCGGTGCCGCAGAGTCCGAGCCAGTTGACGACTTCCGCCCCAAAGCGGGGAACCGCCGCAAACTCCGCGGTCTCTTCCGCCTCGGTCTTCTGCCGGACGATGGAGACGGGATAGTCTTCGAACGCCCAATCCTTTTTGCGCCAGGAAAGGATGAACTTCCAGCCCGCAAGAAGCTGGCGGCGAAATCGTGTCGCGCGGCTGCGGCGCATAGGCAGATAGTATGGCCCACGGAATCCGCCGGGCGCAATGCGCTTCGGGCGGCAGCGCGCCGCGCCGGATTTGCTTGACACACGCGCCTTTGTCCCCTGATACTGCCTTCATGCCGATTTCATGGGCTTACGGAATCGCGGTGATGACCATGTGCATGTGTATGGCCTGTGGACCCGTCCGTGTGGCTTTTGAGCGGCACATGCGCTGAGCGCAACCGATTCTGAAGTCAAGCGGCCCGGTCCCGAATAGGATGCGGGCCGTTTTCATTGGGACGCCTGCCCGAGCGGCAAACAATCTGCCGCCTAGGGCCCCGAGAGTTCAGCCCGCAACCAATTCCCCGTTTTCGCCTGAAGCAAAGATCAAACGAATCTGAAGGAGATCGATATGCCGGAACCAAAACAGCAGCAGCTTGCCACGCAGGCCGTACACGCCGGCCAATCGCCCGACCCCACTACGGGATCGCGCGCCGTGCCCATCTATCAAACCACGTCCTATCTCTTCCAGAACGCGGACCACGCCGGCCGGCTGTTCGCGCTGCAGGAGTTTGGCAACATCTACACGCGAATCATGAACCCGACCACCGACGTCTTTGAGAAACGCGTGGCGGCTCTGGAAGGCGGGGCGGCGGCACTGGCTACCGCTTCAGGCCAAGCGGCGGAGACTTTGGCGATCACCACGATCGCCAGCGCTGGCGAGGAGATCGTCTCCACGACTTCGCTCTACGGCGGCACCTACAACCTGTTCCACTACACGCTGCCGAAGCTGGGCATCAAGGTAAAGTTTGTCGACGCCGACGATTTCGCCGGCCTGCGCAAGCTGATCAACGACAAAACGCGCGCGGTCTACACCGAGACGCTGGGCAATCCCAAGCTCGACATCGCGGACATTGAGCAGCTGGCCTCGATCGCGCACGAGCACAAGCTGCCATTCATCATCGACAACACCTGCGCATCGCCGGCGCTAACGCGGCCCATCGAGTGGGGCGCGGACATCGTGGTGAACTCGGCCACCAAGTTTCTCGGCGGCCACGGCACCGCGATTGGCGGCGTGATTGTGGATGCGGGTAAGTTCGACTGGGCGGCCTCGGGCCGATTCAAAGAATTCACCGAGCCGGACCCCTCGTATCACGGCCTCCGCTACACTGAGGCGTTTGGGCCGCTGGCGTTCATCCTGAAAGCGCGCGTGCAAGGGCTGCGCGACACTGGCGCGGCTCTCTCGCCGTTCAACGCGTTCCTGCTGCTGCAGGGCATTGAAACGCTGCACCTGCGCATGGAGCGCCACTCGCAGAATGCGTTGGCCGTCGCCAAGCACCTGGAGCTGCATCCCGGGGTGGAGTGGGTCAACTATCCCGGCCTCGAATCCAGCCGCTACTACTCGCGCGCGAAGAAGTATATGCCGACCGGCCAATCGTCGCTGGTCACATTCGGCATCAAGGGCGGCTACGACGCGGGAAAGAAGCTGATCGACACGCTGGAGCTGTTCTCGCTGCTGGCAAACATCGGCGACGCCAAGTCGCTGGTGATTCATCCGGCCTCGACCACGCATCAGCAGCTTTCGGCTGAGGAGCAGGCGGCCACGGGCGTTACACCGGAGCTGGTGCGGCTTTCAGTCGGCATTGAGGACATTCGCGACATTCTGGCCGACCTGGACCAGGCGATTGAAGCCGCGAATGGTCATAAATTTGCCGGCGCAACCAAGGCCGCAGCGGCACGATAAGGCACAATAAAGTCTGATGACCGATACGTTTATTCGCAGCGGCGCCTCGCCGCCGGGATCGAAGATTGTGGAGCCGACCTACGAAGGCGACTTCGTGCTGGACGGCGCGCTGCCGCTCGAGTGCGGCCGTGACTTGATCTGTCCCACGCTGCATTACGCCGTCTACGGCCGGCTGAATGCGGCGCGGGATAATGCCGTTTTGGTTTGCCACGCACTTTCGGGCTCGGCCCTGGTGGGCTCGTGGTGGCCCGAAATCTTCGCTCCCGGCGCGGTGCTCTCGCTGGAGCACGACTTCGTCATCTGCATCAACATGCTGGGCTCGTGTTACGGTTCCACGGGGCCCGGCGCCGTGAATCCCGACACAGGCCAAACCTACGGGCCCGATTTTCCACTGGTAGGCGTGCGCGACAACGTCCAAGCGCAGGCACGCCTGCTGGACTCGCTTGGCATCCGGAAGCTGCGGCTCGTCTTGGGCGGGTCGATCGGCGGCATGCAGGCGCTGGACTGGACCATCCAGCATCCCCATCGCGTTGAGCGAGCCCTCATCATTGGCGTCACGCCGCTATCAGCCATGGGGCTGGCGCTGAATCATCTGCAGCGGCAAGCCATTCAACACGACCCGGAATGGGCCGCGGGGCGCTACCTGCCGCAACGCCCGCCGCGGAGCGGGCTGGCGCTGGCACGCCAGATTGCCATGATCAGCTACAAGTCCGCGCCTCTGTTCGACGAGCGCTTTGGGCGCAATCCCAACCGCAGCGGTGAGGATCCTTGGGCGGCGAATGGGAAGCTGGGCGGCCTTACCGGCGGCCGATTCGACATTGCCGGCTACCTTGACTACCAGGGCCAGCGGTTCATCGAGCGATTCGACGCCAACGCCTACCTGGCCATCCTGCGGGCCATGGATACGTGGGATCCGCTGCGCGGCTACGCCTCGGCACAGGAGGCATATGGCCGCATCAAAGCCCGGCTCAGCTTTATCGGCATCAGCTCCGACTGGCTTTTCCCCGCCGGAGAGGTGCGCCAATTTGCGGAATCGATTCGCGCTGCCGGTGCCCAGGCGGATTACCGCGAGATGGAAAGCGACCATGGCCACGACGCGTTCCTGGCCGAGCAGGCGGAGTTGGTGCGGCTGTTGCAGTAGGTTTTTCCCGGAATCGTTGCGCCCGGCGCCGGGGCCAGACAGTAGGGGCAGCGAACCGCCTGTTACCAGCGTGCGGCCCCGCCTTCGCGATAGTGCACGCTTTGCTTGTCAGCGGCGATTTGGCTTTCTATAATCCTCCTACGCAGCACTGGTAGCCGTGGTATCGTAGAACCGTTGCCGCGACACTCATTCTCCATCCAGGATGATTGCCCTTTTGCTGGCGAGTGAGCGATTCTCGATTTCCATTTCTGTATTTCCCAGGAGCATTGCATGAAGAAGTTAGTCTTTGCATCTGCGATGGCATTGGCAAGCATGAGCCTTGTTTCGACGCCAGCACTCAGAGCTCAGGATACCGGCCAGATCACCATCCAGGATCCAGCCGAGTTCAACGCGTATCAGAACGCCATCACCCAAACCGATCCCGGGCAAAAGTCCACGGCGCTCGAGGGGTTTCTCCAGGCCTATCCACAGAGTGTGGTGAAGAAGGCCGTACTCGATCAGTTGATCGATCTCTATTTCCAGATGAACCAGCCCGATAAAGCGTCGAGCGCGGCAACCCGGCTTCTACAGGCGGACCCGAACAATATCAAGGCCGCCCTTGCCTTTGTCTTCGTGAAGAAGCAGCAGTGCGGCGCAAGCCTCGACGCCTCCGGCGCGAGCACCGATCCGCAGGCCTGCGACGATGCGGGAACCCAGGCACAGAAGGGCCTTGCCATTGCGAAGCCGGCCGCGATGTCCGACTCCGACTGGAAGAATCTGACTGCCACCGCATTTCCTGCCTTCCACTCCGCCATCGCTTTTGACGACGCAGTGTCGAAGAAAGACTTCGCGGGCGCCATCAAGGAATACACCGCCGAGCTGATGCTCTATCCGCCTGATTCGTGCACCAAGCCGGGTCCCTGCCTCGCGGATACTTTGCAACTGGCTCAGGCCTACGCCAAGCCGGGCCCCGCGAAGGACGAAGTCAAGGCCATCTGGTTCTACGCCCGCGCATTAGACTTCGCGCCTGCGAACTTCAAAGGGCAAATTGAGCCGCAGCTCGACTACTGGTACAAGCGCTATCACGGCACGCTCGACGGTGACGCCGCCATCAAGCAGCAAATCGCGTCGGTCGAGGCCCAGGCCCAGGCAACGCTCTTTCCGCCCGCCAGCTTCACCATCGCGCCCGCTCCAACCCCCGCGGAACTGGCGCATCACGCCTATACCAGCGGCGACCCGAAAACGCTGGGCCTCGAAGACAAGGAGTACATTCTGTCCAACGGCTCCGATCAGGATGCCAGCGGCCTTTGGGCGCTCCTGAAGGGCCAGCAGACTCCGGTTCCGGGCGTCGTCATCGCCGATCCGGCTTCAGTGCTGAAGATCAGCGTCACCACCACCGCGGCGGTCAAACCCAAGGACTATATCGTCAAGCTCACCAACCCTGTGCCTTGCGGCGCTGTTCCGGCACCGCCCACCGAGCTCAAGGTGAAGGACGCGCAAGCCTACATCCTGGCCAATGGCGTGAAGGCCGATACGGACGCCATGGGAGACATTCTGACCGATACGTCTGCGCGTCTCCACAAGATTGCCATTGACCCCTCGATTTCGGCGGTTAACGTGGCCGTGACGCAGGACGCCAAGGACAATCACATCGCGGACTTCATCGTGAATCTGAAGGAACCGGTTTCTTGCAAGGAAGCCCCTAACACCGGCACCGCGCTCGGATTCCAGCCGAACGCCACTGAGTTGGACGGCACATACGACACCTTTACCAAGGTGGCGGCCTCCGGATCGACGGGCGCGTCCGCGCAGATCGTGCTTTCCGGTGGATTCATCCAGCAGGAGCAGAAGAAAGCCCCGGCGCATCATCCGGCGAAGCCTTCGCCCGCGCATCATCCGGGGATGTAAGCGGCAAGACGAAACGTGGCTTCTGGGATCATCAAGGGCAGCTCGCTTCAGCGGCTGCCCTTTTTGTTTCGTCGCCACAAGTTCATGGTAGTTCGGGACATTTCCTTGCTCCCTTGCGCGAGTAAACAAAAATGTGTACCATGAAGTCGTGAAGAGCTCGGAATTCATGCGGTGGCTGGCCAGGAAGGGCGTAACATTCGGAGCTCAAAAAGGCTCGCACCTCAAGCTCTTCTTCAACGGCCGTCAATCCGTTCTTCCCGTGCACAGCAGGGAACTCGGCAAAGGTCTGGTCGAAGCCATAAAGAAGCAACTCGGCCTCAAGGAACAGGAGTGAATATGCGCGGCTATCCAGTCAATTTCCGGAAAGACGGAAAGTTCATCCTCGTAACCTTCCCCGATATACCCGAAGCCATCACTCAGGGGAACAATCGTGCCCATGCTCTCGAAATGGCGAAGGAAGCTCTGGAACTGGCGATGGAGTTCTATTTCGATGACCACCGTCCCGTTCCCTTACCCTCCAAGCCGAGACGCGGCCAGACAGTTGTTGAGTTGCCCCCGAGCGTGGCAGCAAAGATTCTCTTGCTGAACGAAATGCTCCGCCAGAAGGTACGCCCGGTTGAACTGGCCCGGCGCATTGGAACGACCAAACAGGAAGTGAATCGCCTCACGAATCTAAGGCACCCCACCAAAATCGATCGCATCGATGCCGCGCTCCGGGCGTTAGGCAAGCGGCTCTTTCTCGAAGCCGCCTGACCGCTCTCGTTGTCCCTCTCTCGTTGCCGGTGCCCATTTTGGGCGCCGGGGCACTTTTTGGGACAGGCACCGCTTCTTTGCCTTTACAGCTTGGGTGGGGCAAGGATGCAACCGCGAGCTTACTCCCCCAGCATGATGCGCTGGATTGCCGAAGCGCGGCCGGTCGAGGGATCGCAGGTGACCAGCGCAGCGCACATTTTGGGATTTCCCTTGGCAGCCTCGAACTTACCCGGCATTCCCGACAGGAACTTATGCAGCACCAGGTCCTTCTCGACGCCGATGATGCTGTCATATGGGCCGCTCATGCCGACGTCGGTCTGGAAGGCGGTTCCACGGGGAAGAATGCGCTCGTCGGCGGTGGGAACATGGGTGTGCGTGCCCAGCACCGCCGTCACGCGCCCGTCGAGATACCACCCGATGGCTGCTTTCTCGCTGGTCGCCTCGGCGTGGAAGTCGACCACGATGACCTTGGCCCTGATGGCGGCCAGCAGACCGTCGGCGGTGCGGAACGGATCGTCGATCGGCGTCATGAAGGTGCGCCCCTGCAGTTGCAGCACCGCGTAGTCAACGCCGCCGGCGGTTTTGCCTTCATAGAAGCCGTAGCCCGGTGAACCGGGCGGGAAATTCATGGGCCGCAGCACACGGCGCGCCCGCTCCTGGCTATAGGGTGCGGCCGAGTTCAAATAGTCGAACAGCTCCTTCTTGTCCCACACGTGGTTGCCGGTGGTGAGCACGTCGGCGCCGAGATCGAAGATTTCTTCGGCTAGCCCAGGCGTCACGCCGAAGCCGCCGGCGGCATTCTCCACGTTGATGATCGTGAGATCGACGTTGTTTGCCTCGCGCACATGGCCAATGTGCTCGCGCACAATCCTGCGCCCCGCGCTCCCGAAGATGTCGCCGATGAACAAGATATTCAAAGTCGCTCCTGGCGGTGCAAGCGGAGTTAGCGGTGTTAGCGGAGCTAGCGGAGTTAGCCTTCGGCTCCGTCGTTGGTCGTTTCTGATCCCTGATCCCTGACCCCTGATCCCTGCTCTTTCCGCATCAGCGGAAAGAGTATGACGTCCCGAATCGACTTTGAGCCCGTCAACAGCATCACCAGCCGGTCGATGCCGATGCCTTCGCCGCCGGTCGGGGGCAGCCCATAGGACAGCGCGCGCACGTAGTCCTCGTCCATCTGGTGGGCTTCTTCATCGCCGCGGGCGCGCTCCGCGATCTGCTGCTCGAAGCGCTTGTGCTGCTCCACCGGATCGTTCAGTTCGCTGAAGGCGTTGCCGACCTCGAAGCCGCCGATATAGACCTCGAATCGCTCGACCCAGTCGGGATCGTCGGGCTTCTGCTTTGAGAGCGGTGAAACAGCGGTCGGGAATTCGTAAATGATGGTCGGCTGGATCAGGCGTTCCTCAGCAAGCATCTCAAACACGGTCGCATATACCTTGCCATCGTAATATTTCAAGGCTCTATTCAAAGTCCATCTATTTGTATCTACAATCACCATCAAATCCGTGATTTTTTGAATTTGTGCTCTTATGTCGGGCATATCCATTTCGGTCCTTTCTGGGCGGGCAAGAAATGTGTTATGGATATGCTCCCGTTCCGCTCCCAGCCGCTTATGTTCTTGAGCAAAATACGTCATGAGCGCTTCTACAAAAGGTTTAAAATTGTTTAGATTGGCGAGGTCATCGAGCTGTGGAGTTAGAGTTGCCTTTTCGGGCCACCACTTGATGATCGCCTCCCGCATCGTCAGCCGCTGCCACTTGCCAAGATCAATCGTGTTGCCGTTGAACTCGGTCACCGTCGTCCCGTTCACTTCGAGCGCGACGAATTTGATCAGCTCCTCGGTCAAATCCATCAGGTCGTGGTAATTCGCATACGCCTGGTAGAACTCGAGCATCGTGAACTCGGGGTTGTGCTGCGTGCTCACGCCTTCGTTGCGGAAGTTGCGGTTGATCTCGTAGACGCGATCGATGCCGCCCACAACCAGCCTCTTCAGATACAGCTCCGGCGCGATGCGCAGGAACAAATCCATATCCAGCGCGTTGTGGTGCGTCCTGAACGGCTTCGCCGCCGCGCCGCCGGCGATGGGCTGCATCATCGGCGTTTCCACTTCAAGGTATCCGCGGCTGTCAAAGAACGTTCGCAGCGCGCGAAGCACTTTGGCCCGCTTCACGAACACTTCGCGGCTGTCGAGGTTGGCGAAGAGATCAACGTAGCGCTGGCGGTAGCGCAGCTCTACATCGGCCAGGCCGTGGTACTTCTCCGGCAGCGTGAGCATGGCCTTCGAGAGAAAGGTCAGCGTCTCCACGTGCACCGTCAGCTCGCCCGTTCGCGTGCGGAACAAATATCCCGTCACTCCAATGTGGTCGCCGAGGTCGAGCAGCTTGTAGAGCGCGAATCCCTGCTCGCCCACCGCATCCAGCCGCACGTAAATCTGCAGCCGCGCGCCCTCCTGTTGAAGCGTGGCAAATCCCGCCTTCCCCTGCTGGCGAATCGCCATGATCCGCCCCGCGACGGTGACCGTCTCGCGCTTGGCCTCAAGCTCTTCGCCCGTCGCCTTGTCCCACCTTGTGCGCACCTCAGCCAAAGTCGTCGCCGATTGGTTCTGGCGGGCCGGGAACCGGTTGGGATACGCGGCCTGGCCCAGCTTTTCGATCTCCTTCAGCTTTTCCTGGCGCAGGTGAAAGAGATTCTGCTCGAATTCCGATTCGAACTCCATACTTCCTTTTCCAAATTGGATCGTAGGTCCAACCGCCAGTATAACGGCTGGCGAATGCGGGCCGGCTTGACCTTCAGGGCGTGACCGCAGTCACGCTGGTGTGTGACAACCCAACCAAACCGTAGAACCAAGAATCAAATTCTTGCAGGAGATCCCACGTGAAACATGCATTTGGCCTGTTGTTCGTCGGTGTGTCTCTTGCCTTGGGCCTTCAAGCGCGGTGCACTACGTTGCCGGATGCCTGTGGCGACAATAAGACACAATTTGACGTGAAAACGCTGAAGAACCAGCCCGCGCCTGCGCCGCCGGCGGCGGGCAAGGCGCAGATCGTGTTCGTTGAGGAGGAAAACCAGTGGGTCGCGCCATTCACCAATGCCACAGTCCGCTTCGGCATGGACAGGGCGTGGGTGGGCGCGAACGAGGGCAACTCGTACTTCACAATTGACGTTGCGCCGGGGACGCATCATCTGTGCGCGAGTTGGCAGGGAACGAAGAATTTAGGGTTGGCGCCTATCACTGCCGAGCCGGGCAAGGTCTATTACTTCGCGGCCCGGGTGAATGTGGAATCGAAATACTCTGTGGCATTCGATTTTTCTCCTTTGAATGACGATGAGGGCAAGTACCGAGTCAAGGCCGGAAAGCTCAGCACCTCAAAACCAAAGCCGCAAGACTAGTGGAAGTAGTTAAGCCAGCGTCGTCGCGCACAGGCGCACTCCTCATGTATAACCACGATGGTGCCCTACCATCGCCCCATTCCTGAGTCGAAGCAGCCCGGCAAAGGACCAGGCCTGCTGAGCGCCTGGATCCAGGCTGAGAATCTGATGCAGATTGCGCTCGTGCTTCCCTGTGCCACCTTCATCGGCTGGCTGGGTGGTGCGTGGCTCGATCATCGTCTGCATCAGCATTGGATTTCACTGGTCGGGATCGTTTTCGGCGGCGCATCGGGGCTGGTCTACGTGATCCGGCTCGCGCTTCAAGTGAGCAAGGATCCCGCCATGCAAGACGAGGGCAGCGATGAAACCGGAAAGGGCAGCGGGGGCACGGGGTCATGACCGAGACGTCCCCCTCGCTTTCCGATTTGTCGGATGCGGGCCTGCAGGCTCTGCTCAAGCGCGCCATCCGCATCACGGTGATTGTGGGTGCGCTTGCCGCGCTGGTGCTTTGGAAGGCCGCGGGCTGGCGCGACGCCGCCATGCTGGCCACGGGCGCTGCGATTTCGGCCGCCAGCATCATGGAGTGGCGGCGCCTGGTCCGCTTCCTCAATTCCAAATTGGACCACCAGCAGGCGCCTCGCGGCGCGGCGGTCTCGGCCATCCTGTTTGTGCTGCGCCTGGGCGTCTTTGGCGGAGCCATTTATGGTAGCCTGAAATGTTTCCGGGGTTCTGTGGGGGCGCTTCTCTGCGGCCTTGGCCTTGCAGTTGTGGCCATGCTGTGGGAGGTGGTTCGCCTGCTTCGCGACTGAGAGCCGGGCAACTGTCGCGCTCTCGTCACTCCCTGAAATGGCAAGACTGAAGTTCGCGCTGGAGGCTTTTGCTTGACTCACTTTTTGGACTTTGTCGTGGGGGGCGTCCTGCTCAAGCTCTACCAGGCAATCGGCATTGGCTCCGCTGAAGCCACCCAGAAAATCACGCAGGTCAACGGGATGCTCCGGTTGGAGATTCTTGTCGCCGCGTTGCTGGTCGCCTTCTTTCTCATCGTGCGGCTCACGCTCTCGGTGGAAAAGCCCAACCCCGCGCAGCAGGTCGCCGAGATGATCCACGAAGGCGTCGGCAGCCTGAGCGAGCAGGTGATCGGTCACGGATACGAGCGCTTCCAAGCGTTTGTCACCTGCATCGGCCTCTTCATCCTCTTGAATAATCTGATCGGTCTCGCCGTCGGCCTCATTCCCGGCGTTGAAACGCCCACCGGCATGCCTGAGGTTCCGCTGGGCATCGCCGTGCTCACCTTCATCTACTACAACTTCCACGGCGTGCGCGTGCAGGGCCCGATCGGCTACCTCAAGCACTTCGCGGGACCGCTCTGGTGGCTGGCGCCGCTCATGTTCCCAATCGAGGTTGTGTCGCACCTTGCGCGTATGATGTCGCTCACCATTCGTCTTTACGCCAACATGTTTGCCAGCGATTTGCTGACGCTGGTGTGGTTTTCGCTTATTCCCATCGCCGTGCCGTCCATTTTTCTCGGACTGCACGCGGCGGTCTCAGTCATTCAGGCATTCGTTTTCATGCTGCTGGCCATGATTTATCTTTCGATGGCGGTGGCAGAGGAACATTAGACAGTGGACAGTGGTCAGTGGTCAGTTTTTCCAAGCCTGCACGAACCGTTTTTGATTCCCGGAATATTTGCGTTCCGACCGCTGATCACTAGCAACTGACCGCTGAAAGAAGTTTCCGGCGGAGAGCGCTTCCGCTCCGCACCAACGGACGGCCGCAAGCGTGAGGGGGCCAAAGGCAGAAAGCAGCTAGAAGCTGCTCTTATGCCGGCACGGTGAGCCTCAACCACCCACTGGCGGTCAATCTCAAGGAGGCAGGAGAACTATGCGCAAACTTCAATTCGTGTTCATGACGCTGGCGGTTCTGTGCTTTGCCGTTCCGGTGTTTGCAGATGGCGGCACGGCGGCAGCCAGCCTGATTCCAATCGGCGCCGGCATCGGTATGGGCCTGGCGGCCGGCCTCTGCGGCATGGGGCAGGGCAGAGCAGTGGCGTCGGCCACCGAAGCGCTGGCCCGCAATCCCGGGACCCGCGGCGGCATCATGCTGTTCCTGGTGCTCGGCCTGGCCTTCATCGAGTCGCTCACTCTGTTCACCATGGTCATCGTCTTCGCCAAGATGTAGAAGACGAGATTTGCGGATCGGCGGTCCTCGGGCGAAAGCGCGGGACCGCCTTCCTGTCCCAAGGCAGAGCTGGTGTCAGCACCTATTTCTCACACGGGATGCTGAGCGTTTGCATGTTTACCTTTGAGTACTCCCCCCCATTTTTTGGTTAAGTATCGTGTTTTCAGTTACTTAAATTGTCCCCATTAAACTGGAACTCGTTTGGAATCAATGGGTTAGATTCTAAATATTTCCTTCTAAAGAAGTTAGGCGCTAACGGCGCTAGCGGTGTTCGCGGTGTTGGCGGAGCTAGCACAGGCCACTAAGACAAGTGTAGGGAATTGGCGGAAATAACATGCAAACTTGCCGAGGAATATAGTCGCTTTTGAATCATAGGGATGGGCCGGAAATGCCGGAGCGGGAAGCTTGACAAAAGCTGAGGTGACCCCCTCGGGTGAGACAGTTTGAGTTTTGACAGCTTGCCGTTTGCTGGATTGTGGTTGTCATTCGGGCTGAGGTGTTTCAGACTCAGCCCCGGTTGGTGAAGCGGAGGCGGG
>JBEKKI010000022.1:0-104272 GCA_050010795.1 Occallatibacter sp. | reverse complement strand
TGCGGTCAGCATCTCGATGTAAAGACGTTGAGTGCGCGCCGGTCTTGCAGCAGCAAGGCCGGTGGCCCGCTGAGTTGATGCGAGCAGCCCAATGCGCGCAGCCAACATGGCTTTGCTCGAATGAAGCATTGGCGGCCTGGCGTAACCAGAGCGCGCGGGAATGAAGTCTCCGTCGCACGACTACCGGCGGTGATCGCGGATGTCTAATTCGCCGCAGGGGTCGAGGACGCGGACGGTGGGATATTGATGCCAGTCAGCGTGAACTGTCCCAGAAAACGAACCTTCGCGAGTCCATCGACAGCGACGAGAACCCACAAGCCGCCCACCTCAGCGTACTGCAGAGTGATGTGAAGGTCCGTCAGCCAAAAGGAGGGACTTTCGGCTGGCACTCCCTGGATTTGGCGAATGCGAAAAGTGTTTTTATTCACCCAAATCTGGCCGCGCAAGAGGTATTTATCTTTGCGTTTGGGAAAGATCGCAAGAACATACTCTGGAACGCCATCGAAGTCCTGTTCCCTGAGAAAAACGAAGTCATAGTATGCGCGGCTGACCTCAGGACCGTGTGCTTTCCTCGCCGACTCCGTTTCGCTGGCCAAAAGTTGACGAATGATCTTTTCGCCCCATGAGTTCCCTTTCGATTGAGTAATTTTGTAGGTCTCCGTCGTGGGGGGAACGAAATCGATCTGCGCCATCACTTCAGAGGTTGGCTGCTTATCAGAACCCATGAACACTTCGTATTCTCGCGTCACCTGGTACGGCCGGGATTGAGCGCGGTTCTGGTGCTGGGCGTCCTCCATGGGCTGCAGGATCGAATCGAGATCGGGCGATTTGCTCTCCGCGGCGGACGGGATACCCTGGGACGACAAAGGGAGCGCTGCCAGGAGCAGGAGAGCCAGGAAGATGGGCGCAACAGCGCGAGTGCGCCTGATACGGGAAGCAGCCACGCAGATGAGCGAGAACGACATCCGATGGCCAGTTTACAGCGATCGGCTCTCAGCCCTCAGTAATATGCCTCTGGCGGCGAGAGCAATCGCAAGGTCCCTTCGGCCGCGCTCGGGGCAGATCGCGCGTTCTCGGGCCGCGAGAAGCGCGGCCCGAAAGGCGCAGGATCACAAGCCAGCGATCAGGGGGCAATTCCTTTGTGCGAAGTTGGGGTTCGTGCTTTCCCATCCTTCGCCAGAAAAAAGGCGAAGGATGGGGCAGCCATTCTTTTGGAGCGTGCTCGAAAGGCAGCTGCCGATCCAATGAGCACACGGGTTGCGCGAAGCGCGGCCCGCTGCGATTTCAGATTCGCGGCTTGAGTTTAGTGGTGACCGTGGTCGCCGTGGCCGCCGCCCTTGTATCCGGGGAGCTGGCGTTCATTTCCGGCGTCATGACCCGCCGGGCCAGTGTGGCCGCGGCCGTCGCGCGCTTCGTTGCCGTGGAAATGGTTGAACTGCTCTTCGCCGCGCCCCGGCAACGGTCCGCGATAGCCATGACGGGGATCGTAGCGGTTGTCGACGTGGCCGTAGAAGTGTTCAGGACCGTGGAACCAGTGGCCGGCTCCGATAAACACTCCGTTCACAAACCAGTCGGGCCCGTAGTAGCCGTAGGGAGCGCAGTTGTACGGGGAATAGTCAAAGTAGCCATAGGGGCAAACTGGCTCCGCTCCGAAGGTGATGGAGATCTGGGCCGGCGCCGCGGGCGCACAGCAGAACAGACCGATTGCGAGTACTGCGAAGGCAAATGCTTTGATTTTGAACATGATTTGTCCTCCATTAGTTTGAGGTGAGGGGCGGGCGGCGGGTTGTATCGAGAAGCAGGGAATACGGACCAGAAAAGCAGGGAACAGGGGCCCGGGGGCAGCGGTTGGGGGTCGGGGGGTCAGAAAACCAGCTTTCAGCCTTCAGTTGTCAGCTTTCAGCGAACCTGGTGCATCAGCCCAGGAAGCCGGGGTAAGGGCTGGAGCCGAAGTTGGCGCGGACAGAGTGCGCGCGACCTCGTGAGTATGAGCGCCGAGCGGTTACATGGCGTGCCAGAGCATGTCGACGCGGACGGGGATTTCGTTTTTGATGGGGACGGTGAGAAACGACGGGCGCTCGATCTTGAAATCGGAACAGGTGAGCGGAATCGTTCCGGTGATGCGCACGTCACTGCCCTGCTGCGTGCGCTCGAAGGGGACTTTGGAATAGTGCGCCGTCTGGCCGGCGAACTGCACTTCGAGATCGGCGTGAATCCATTGCTGGTTGGTTTCGGCCTGCGGGAAGTGAGCGCGCACCTGGATCAAGGGAAACTGCGCGCCGCGCGTGGCTTCGATCATGTGCAGGTCGCGGTTGGTATCGCCGGAGTCGAAGGTTTTGACGGGGACGGCGATGAGGAAGTCGCACCAGCCGGCGTGGCAAATGCCTTTGCCGCGCGCGGCGTGGGTAACGCCGTCGACCTCGTGCATGGGATGCGACATGTGGTAGCTGAGGGTGGATTGATCGGCGATCCAAGTTGAGTCGGGCTGCGCTGAGGCGGAGTGCGGAGCGGAAAAAACAAGTACACCGAGCAAGGGCGCAACGATTCCCACCCTTTTCGCGAAAGACGCGAAAAGGATGGGGCAGCCTGTGAAGGAGGTTTCAGGCACGAAACTCTGCTTCATCGCTTCTCCCAGAATTTGAGGTGAATGGGCCAACTGACGGCAACGATGGAGGCGCCGTAGGCGCAGACGGTGGCGACGGCGACAGCGCCGTGAGCCGATGCGACGCCGTGGACTTTTTCGCCGTTCTGTTCCTGGTTGAAAGCCATAGCGCCGAGGATGGGCGTGAGGATCATGCCGGGGCCGTGAACGAAGGCCAAAGCTTCATGCAGGCGGATAGCGCCGTGCTTGGGAGTATTGGGCAGCTTGGGCGCGCGGATGGCGAAGTATGCCGTGGTGAAGTACATGACCGTGGTGGCGCCGCCGAGCGCAGCGTGGAAGTCAAGATTGGCGTTGGTGGGCTCGGTGATGGTTTGCCCGTTGCGGCCTTTGGCCTTGGCCATGGGCCCGGTGATGAGCGCCGCGGCCATGGGCGCGAGCGTGATGAGGCCGAGGCGCTGGTGAATCTTGAGCATCTCAGTACGCTTGTTTAGCTCGGCCTGGAGCTTGGGGTTGCCCTGGGTTTGCTGGGGCGTGAAGCCGAGGTCGGAGAGAGATGGCTCCTGAGACGACGAGGAGGGCGAAGCGGGAGCGGGCGCGTTAGGCAGTTCGGGCTGCGGCGGAGTTTGCTGGGTTGAGGGCGCTTGTTGCTGAGGCGGGGATTGCGGCTGGACTGGAGATTGTTGCGCGGGCGGCGCGGCGGCAGACTGCGCCGGAAGCAGATGGCAAAGCAGCAGAATGGAAGAAAGAACGGCAGCTCGGAGCACGAGCTTCTCCGCTTGCAGGTGCATTCTTGAATCTCCTTGCGATGGAACAGCGAGAGGTGCGTTCGCAGTTAAGACGCAATCGAGTATGACGCAGTGAGCGGGTGGAGGAGATGACGATTTGTTCATGTGTACGGCGCCGCGTGAGGTGTTAGCGGCTGGCGGCGATCATCTGCGCAGCGTGCTGGAGTGCCGAAGACTATGCCATTCGGTACGCGAGAACACCTGAGACCGGATGCTACACTTGGGGCGCCAGGAGGCAGACGTGATCAAGATTGGCGTTCGATCGAAGCTCATGGATTCTACGTTTCTCGCCGCAGTGGTTCTGCTTTCGGCAATCCCCTATGTAACGGGTTTGGGACTTTATAGCGACGACTGGGCCTATCAATGCGGTTTCGCTCAACGCGCCGGCTTGAGTTCATTCGCGCTGTTCCGGTATCTGGTCAGGTACGACGCGAATGTTCGCGTTCGCCCGGTTCAGGCGGTTTACATGGTCCTGGACTATAAGGCCTTCGGTGGAAACGAACCGGCGCACGGCGTACTGGGAGTCGCAGTACTTGGTGCAGCTGTTGCGTTTCTGTACCTGGTGCTCAGAGAGTTGAATGTGGAGCGCCATGCTGCACTCGCGATCGCGGCAGTATACGGAGTGCTGCCTCATGACTCAGTGATCCGCTTCTGGTTTTCGTCGCAACAGGCAATCATTAGTATTGTCTTTGCATTGGCCGGCATTTACGCGTTGCTGCGATCGGTTCGGCCCGACACGGTTCACTCCATGAGCTGGATCACTGCCTCGATCGTATCCTTCATCCTGAGCTTCCTTTCGTACGAAGTAGCGGTTGGTTTAATTGCAGCGTCGATCGCGGCGATTGTATGGCGCCGTTATCGCGAAGCCCGTTTATCAGGACGCGGTCTTCGCACGCTAGCCGGAATCGGGGTGATGCTGGCTGCTCTATTCGTTGCAGGCATCATCAAGATCAGGATGCAACAACGAGTGATTTATCATCACCATCTACTGAGATTCCTCGGTCGGCTAGGAAGCATGGCTGCGCACACCGGCGCGCAGATGGTTCAGTTCAATTTATGGGCATACTTGCTGCACTTGCCATGGGTGATTGCGCACATGTGGCAACATTCGGCGTTGACTGCGACAGCGATTACCATCGCAATTGCGATTGCATTTGCCGTGTCGGTCTATCTCTGGCGTAACATGGGGCCGAACGACGCGCTGAATTGGCGCAACTGCCTATTGCTGATTGCGGCGGGCTTCGTAGTTTTCCTGCTGGGAATCCTGCTGTTCGTGCGTGACCTGACGTGGGACTACGCTGCACCGGGAGAGGGCGACCGTATTAGCGTTGCCGCCGCGCTGGGCGCAGCGTTGATCCTTGTGGCATTGACGGGGCTGCTGTGCTCGGCAATCAAGTGGCCAGTTGTGCGGGTTCGTGTGTTCAGTATTTTGATTGGGGTGGCATGCGGGCTGAACAGCCTGGCGGTGAGCGGAATTGGCTACTACTGGGACGATGCCGCGGCGAAGCAGAAGTTGATTCTGCAATCTGTGAAGGCAAATGTGCGGGGGTTGCCGCAGAGGAGCGTTTTGTTGCTGGATGGCTTCTGCAGATACTCCGGGGCGGCCCCCGTATTTGAAACTGATTGGGACACCTCTGGAGCAATTGAAATCACACTGGGCGATTACTCGCTTCGTGGTGATGTCATCTCGCCAAATGCGCATTTTGGAGAGGCCGGGGTGGACACGACGATGTATGGGGAACCTGAGGGTCACTATCCATACGGAGATCACTTCTTCGTCTATAACGTCAGAAGCCAGTCCCTGGCCGGACTCGAGTCGCAGCAAGCGACGATGGCCTACCTGCGGGAGATGAATCCAACGGGAGACAGCGGCTGTCCTCCGGCAGACGATGGCGCCGGAGTAGCGATTTTCTAGAGTCCGAACAGTCCAGACCGCATGGCCCGATGAATCAGATCCGGACCCGCGGGCGCGCTTGGCGAGCGGCTACCGGCTGGCGGCGATCATCTGGGCGGCGTGCTGAAGGCTGGTGTCGGTGACTTTGGCTCCGCTGAGCATGCGCGCGACTTCGTGGGTGCGGGCGCGGTCGTCGAGGACGCGGATGCGCGTTTGCGTGCGGCCGTCCTTCTCGCGCTTTTCGACGGCGAGATGCTGATCGGCGAAGGCGGCGATCTGCGGGAGGTGGGTGACGCAGAGGACCTGCTGGGCGCGACCCAGGGTCTTGAGTTTCTGGCCGACGGCGTCGGCGGCGCGGCCTCCGATGCCGATGTCGATTTCGTCGAAGACGAGCGTGCGCGGCGTGGTCTTTTTCCTGGTTTTGGACGAGGACTCTTCTACCGCCACCTTGAGCGCCAGCAAAACGCGCGACAGCTCGCCGCCTGAAGCAATTTCGACGAGCGGCTTGAGCGGCTCGCCGGGATTGGTGGCGATCAAGTACTTCACCTCGTCCCAGCCGGCGGAGGTCCATGCGGATTCCTGATCGCTCGAGGTGACGGCGACCTGGAAGCGCGCCTTCATGGCGAGGGAGTTGATCTGGGCTTCGGCGAGTTTGGCGAGTTTTTGGGCGGCGGCCTGCCGCTCTGTGGTGAGCGCGGAGGCGGCTTTCTTGTATTCCGCCGCGGCCTTGTCGAGCTCGGCGCGGAGAGTCTTCAAGATTTCGTCGCGGTCCTCGACTTCAGAGAGCTTGCGGGCCACGTCCTGGCCAAATGCAATGACCTCGGCGACGGTCTTTCCGTATTTGGGCTTGAGACGTTCGAGGAGAGCGAGACGGTCTTCGATCTCGGCCAGACGCTCGGGCGAGGCGTTGATGCCCTCGGCGTAGTCGCGGAGGCTGGTGGCGACGTCGGAGATGGTGGCGCGCGCGCCCGAGAGCTGCTGGGCTGGTTCGGCAAAGCGCGCGTCGTAACGGGCCAGCTCCTCGACGTTGCGGATGGCGGCGCGCAGGGCGGCCTCGGCCGATGAGCCGCCTTCGTAGAGCTGGTCGAATGCGCTCATGGCGGCGGCATAGAGCTTTTCGGCGTTGGCGAGGACGCGTTTTTCGGTTTCGAGGGCTTCGTCTTCAGCGGACTCGAGGCGGGCGGAGTCGATTTCGTTGCGCTGGTACGTCCACAGATCGACCATGCGCAGGCGGTCCTGCTCGCCCTGGAGGAGATCGTTGAGCTTGTCCTGGGCGGCGTGCCACTGAGCATAAGCCTCGGCGACGGCATCTAAGGAAATAGCGGAAAAGCGGTCAAGGAGGATACGTTGCTGCGACTGGTCGAAACTGGCGAGGCTCTCAGTTTGCGCGTGCACGAGAGCAAGCTCAGGCGCGAGCTGCCGGAGGACGGCGTTGGTGGCAGGCTGGTTGTTGACGAAGACGCGGCCCTTGCCGGTGGACAGAATCTCGCGGCGAAGAATGATTTCGGTTCCTTCGGCGTCAATGCCGTTTTGCTCGAGGATGGATTCCGCGCCGGGAGTGGACTCGAAGACGCAGGAGACGACGGCCTTGTCGGCGCCGTGGCGCACGACGTCGGCCGAGGATTTGCCGCCCATCAGCAGGGCCAGCGCGTCGACGAGAATGGATTTGCCGGCGCCGGTTTCGCCGGTGAGGAGGTTGAGGCCGGAGCCGAACGAAGCGATGGCGTGATCGATGACGGCGTAGTTTTCAGCGCGCAGTTGGACGAGCATGGTCCGGTTCCGTGACTGGCCGGTTAAGAGTTGAGGTTTCCCAGGTCTCAAAATCGAGACCTGGGGCACCCTCGGTCCTGCGTGATCAAAACCACTGAGACGGAGAGTTCAAAAGGAATCCGAGCGCAGCATAGCATGAACGGCGGGTTCGACGCGGAATTGTTCTCGCGGCTTTGGCCGCCCAATCGGGCCGTCACAACAGGGACGAAACGGAGGCACCCAGACGGTCACTTGGGGCCAGGAAGCTGGTCTGGTACCGTTGAATATTGAGGTGATTGGCGATTTTTACTGCGGCATTGGTGTATTTATTTCAGGCTGACGGCGGCGCAGGCACGCCCGCGACGCCGTCGCAGGGGTTCAGCGGGCTGGCCCAGATGATGAGCAACATCGGGCCCATCGCTATTTGCGTCCTGGTGCTTCTCCTGCTCGCCAGCCTGTACTCGTGGATGGTGATCCTGGGCAAGATATCAGCCTTCGGCAGGGCGACGACGCAGAGCCGGAGGTTCATTCGCGCATTCCGCAAGGCGTCGCGGCTGCAGGAAATTTCGGCGCTGACCGGCGAATACAGCGCGAGCCCGCTGGCGCAGGTGTTTGAGGACGTATACGAGACTTACAAGCGGCAGACGGGCGGGATCGGCCCCCCGAGCAACCTGGCGCCGCTGGAGCGCTCAGCGCAGACCGCGGCCAGCGAGGCCATTACGGCGCTGGAGCGCCGCATGACCTGGCTGGCGACGATCGGCGCGACTAGCCCGTTTGTGGGGCTGTTCGGCACGGTTATGGGAGTGGTGGATGCGTTTCAGGGGCTGGGGCAGGCAGGCTCGGCCACGTTGCGCGCCGTGGCGCCGGGTATCGCAGAGGCGCTGATTACGACGGCCGCGGGATTGTTTGTGGCCGTGCCGGCCGTGGTGGCGTACAACCAGTTCACGGCGCGCATCAGAATCTTTGCTTCGGCCACGGACGACTTTTGCCGCGAACTGCTGAACTCGCTGGAAGAGATGCCGGCGCGCGCGCAGGGCGGGCAACGCGCGGCGGGCGGCGAAGGCTCGCCGAGAGGGTAGGAGCGGAGCTAGGTTTGTGACCGCGTGATTTTGTGCCTTCCCACCCTTGCGGCTAGAACAAATACGCCGCAAGGATGGGGCACCCACATTGGTACAAAAACAAGCGGTCACGGAGCTGGTGGAGTTCAAGCGTGGCTTTCACAACCAACAACGGACAAACACGATCCTCTTTGGCGGAGATCAACATCACGCCGCTGGTGGACGTGGTGCTGGTGCTGCTGGTGATCTTCATGATCACAGAGCCGGTGCTGCAGTCCGGGATCGAAGTGAATGTACCGAAGACGCGCACGGTGCAACAGATCACCGAGCAGCGCATGGTGGTGACCATCGACCGTGACCAGAATGTATATCTCAACGACCAGCCGGTCAATGTTCACGACCTGCCGCAACGGTTGCACCAGCCGGGGGTGGATCCGGCGCACCAGTCGATTTACCTGCGTAGCGACGAGCGGGTGCCGTTCGGAGCATTCGCAAGCGTGATGGATGCGGTGAAGTTGTCGGGCATTACGAATGTGTCGATTGTGACGCAACCGCTGGAGACGAAGGCATCGGCGGGGAACGGGAAATAGACAGTGCAGCGGGGTTAGCGGAGATCCCCACCCTAGCCACAAAAACAGAGGCGTGGCGAGGGTGGGGCACCCAAGGATTGGCTCGAAGATGAGCGAAGTTTTTGAGCACGGCGAACACCTGGAGCGGGAACTGGCCCGGGAGCCTTTTGCCGGACCGGCAGTGGGCTCACTGAGCCTGCATCTCGCCATCGGCTGCCTGCTTGTGTATTACGGGTGGCTGATGGGACTGTTTCATCACAACATGTGGGGCAACCCGGGCGCAGGCGGATCGATGCAGGTGACATTGGTGAGCAGCGCGCTGCCGCTGCCGGCTACCCAGGTCAACCAGAACGTTCTGGCGACAGAGACGCCCAGCCAGGCGCCGGCAGCGCCGAGCCCCAAGGAACAGAAGCACGTGGATGAAACAGCGATTCCGATCGTAGGCAAGCCCAAAAAGCCGACCCCGCAGAATATACCCAAGACACAACAGCATCAGCCTGCGCCCAAGCAGAACATGGCGCAGTATGGCGAGCAGGCGGGCTCGGTGATGCCGCACCAGATGCAGGTTGGATCGACCGGGCCGACGACCGTTGGCGACAACAACTTCCAGAGCCTGTACCCGTGGTATGTGGATCAGATCAATCGCATGATGGCGCAGAACTGGGACAAGAGGCAGGTGGATCCGCGCACGCCGAAAGGCGCGCGTGTGTACCTGGTCTTTAGCATTCACCGCGACGGCGCCGCGAGCAATATGCAACTGGACCGGTCGAGCGGCAGCCCCACGCTGGACATTTCTTGCGAGCGCGCCGTGCAACGAGTGGCAACATTTGGCCCGCTGCCGTCGAACTATAATCAAAGTACGCTGCAGGTTTCGTACTACTGCGAGTATTGAAAAGCCGTGGTTAGTGGTTAGCGCGTCGCGGCTTGATGTTTGAAGCGGAACACGCGCGGCATGGAAGAAGCATCTAACGATTTGCTGTATTGAGCGTCATGCAACATAGGCTCCCTTGGGAAGGGCGTGCGCACAATCATCTGTTACCCCAACAGGAAGGATTGCACATCGCATGAAAGCAATAACCCGGGTCTTCCCCCTGCTGCTTGCCCTGGCATACTTTTTGGCGCCGCAAGTTTCCGCCCAGGACTGGGTGCACACCGGAACAAACCTGGGCAACGAGCGCATCCGCCTGGCGGCGGCAGATTTCAAGCCGGTCGGCAGCGATCCTGGAACGGCGCCGCTGAAGGCCATCTTCGACTCCACGCTGTACAACGATCTGGCCAGCGCGGGCATCTTCGACATGGTGTCAAAGAGCCTTGCGCCGCAGGCGATGCCAGGATCGCCGCAGGAGTTCGTTGCCGCGCAGTGGTCAGCCGTGCCGGCCAACGCGGCCATGGTGGCCCTGGGAGCGCTTTCGGCCACAAGCGGCCGGCTGGTTGTGTATGGATGGCTGACAGATGCGCGCACCGCGGGGAGCGAACCGGTGCTGGCCAGGCAGTATAACGAAGGGGCCAACGAAGAGATGGCGCGCACCATCGCGCACCGATTTGCCGACGACATCATCTCCCGGCTGGGCGGCGCCATCAACGGCATCTGCGAAACCAAGCTCTATTTTGTGAGCAACCGCACCGGCTCAAAAGAGATCTGGGTGATGGACTACGATGGAGCCAATCAACATGCCGTCACGCACTTAGGCAGCATTTCGCTCTCTCCGCGCATCTCACCGGATAACTCCCGAATTGCGTTTGCCTCCTTGGGAAGGGATGGATGGGCGATTCGGATGTATTCGCAGGATCTGGGCCGCCTGGTGAGCTTTCCCACAGGTACCGCGGGAGGAAGCAACCAATCGCCGGCATGGTCGGCAGACGGCTCGAGCATTGCGTTCTCATCGGCGCGCGGCGGGCATCCGGACATCTGGATCGCGGACGCAGGCGGCGGGCATGCCCGTAGCGTCACGTCGTTCGGCTCCGATGTCGCGCCGGTCTGGAATCCGCGCACCGGCAACCAGCTCGCGTTTGTGAGCGGAAGGACGGGCGAGCCGCAGATTTACATCATGGACAAAGACGGCGCCAACGTGCAGCGGATGACCGATATGGGCTACGCCATCTCTCCTTCGTGGGCCCCCAACGGCGGCTTGCTGGCCTTCGCATGGAATCGCAAATACGGCCCCGGCGATCCGGGCGGGTATGACATCTACGTGATGGATATCGCCAGCAAGAACTGGCTGCAGGCGACGCATGAGGCGGGCATCAACGATTTTCCGTCGTGGTCGCCGGATGGGCGGCACATAGTGTTCCAGCGCCAGATCGGGCATCGCACACAGATCTGGACGATGCTGGCTGACGGCACCGAACAGCATCAACTCACCTATTCCGGCGACAACACGATGCCGAACTGGAGTTGGAAGTGAGCCCCGGGGATGGATCACGTGTGCGGGCGAGGACGCCCGCACGACAGCCGGGCAGGAGCCCGGCGCTACGTCTGGCACTGGCGGCACGATGCCGAACTGGAGTTGGAAGTGAGCATGAGCGCGGGAATCGGCGGCACGAAGGCGAACCATGTTCAACAACTTTGCCAGCGTTGCGATGAACTATGATTTTATCGGCGCCGGAGCAAGATGAGCGCGCGGGAGAACAAGAAAGCCCGGGGCCCCAAAAGGATGAGTTGAGCTTTTTTTGAGAAGGAGAATCCCCTTGAGACAACGCAAATCCATTTTGATCTTCTCTCTCCTGCTAGTTGCCTTGACAGCAGTTTCGGGATGCAAGAAGAAACAGCAGCCTCTGCCGAACCAGGGAGAGGCACCGGCCGGGGCCGGGGGCGCGCCGACGGCAGATTTGACGGCGACGCCCACGGTGATTTCGGCCGGAGACCAGGTGCAGTTGACCTGGCACACGGCGAATGCCGATTCGGTTTCGATTGACGGCATCGGGCCGGTTCCGACGGTGGGCGTGAAGACCGTGACGCCGACAGAATCGACCACGTATCACCTGGTGGCGCGCGGCGAGGGCGGCTCTGCCGACGCCACCGCGCACGTGACGGTGAACGCGCCGCCGGCGGTCAGCGTGCCGAGCACGACCATGACGGAGGAGCAGGATTTCGATGCTCACGTGCAGCCGATTTTCTTCGACTACGACACGTACGATATCCGCACCGATGCGCAGTCAGTTCTGGCAAAGAACGCCGATTACCTGATCGCGCACCCGAATGTCAGGGTCGTGATCGGCGGCTACTGCGACGAGCGCGGATCGGACGAATACAACCTGGTTCTGGGCCAGAACAGAGCGCAGGCGGCGCAGACCGCGCTGGTTACGGCAGGCGTGGCTGCCGACCGCATCAAGTTGATCAGCTACGGAAAAGAGAAGCCGTTTTGCACGGATGAGACCGAGGAGTGCTGGCAGTTGAACCGCAGGGATGGATTCTCGATCGATAAGTGAGGCAACGTTCAGCTGTCCGCTTTCAGCTTTTCGGTCGCTGTCCCATGGGGAATTCGGCGCGTGGCCATTGGGAGCGGCGGGCGGCGCCAGCCGACAGATTATCTTGACTGAAACGCGGCAGCCTCGCCCGAGAGGAGTTTTCCAGTTTGTGTGTGGCGTTTCCGGCGCTGTGAAAGGTGGCTTTTTCTTGAGGAAAAAGCCACTTGGCAATTTCGGCTTCGCCCCGCGACAACTGGAAAACTGCTGAAGGGCCGGGCTGCCGTATCGTTATACGTAGAGAGTTTTGGATTCAGGAAGGTTGAAACCATGCACAGATTCATCGGTTTTCGGGATCGCCTGCTGGCAATTGCGGCTCTGATTCTTCTGTTTGGTCCCGCGGCTACGCCCGCCCACGCGGTCTCAAAGGAGATTGTGGAACTGCAAACCCAGGTGCAGCAGTTGATGGACGCAGTGCAGCGGCTGCAATCCACGCTGGATGCGCGGATGAGCGTGCTGGAGCACCTGGCGCAGCAAACGGCGGATCAGGCGAGCCAGGTGACCACCACGGTGAACGCCCTGCAGCAAAAGCTCAATGCACAGGGCGACGCAGTGAGCGGAAAGGTCGATACCGTTTCGGGGCAGGTGCAGTCGCTGAACGATTCGGTGGATGAGCTGAAGGCGCGAGTCGCCAAGCTGGACAAATCATTGCAGGATATGCAGACACAACTGCAAGCGATGCAGGCTCAGCAGCCGGCGTCACAAACGCAACCCGGAGCAACCGGGCCTGGAGGCATGGGAACGCCAGGACCGGGCCAGGGCCCCGGCTTGCCGAGCAGCCCTGGGACCGCACCAGCGCCGAACGCTGCCTCCGCCCAGCAGGCGCCTCCGCTGCAGGAGACACTGCAGGCCGGCATGCGCGACTTCAATGCCGGAAGGTACCAGGTGGCGCAAGGCGAATTCCAGGACGTGGTGCATTACTATCCGCTGGATGAGCAGGCTGGAACCGCGGAGTTCTACATGGGCGAGATTGCCTATCAGCAAAAGGACTACCAGACAGCGATCAACGATTACAACGAGGTGCTGGAAGGTTTCAGCGGCAATGCCAAGGCTCCGGCGGCGCAACTGCACAAAGGATACGCATTGATTGCGCTGAACAAGCGCGAGGAAGGCATTCACGAGCTGCGTTCGCTCATTCAGCGGCATCCGCAGACGCCGGAGGCGCGGGCGGCGCGGAGCAAGCTGACGGCGCTGGCGGGCCACTAGAGAGACGGCTTTCTGCTTTCAGCGTGGTTTGTCGGGCCACTTCGCCGCGGCGAACGAGACCTAGGGCGCCCAGCAACGAAGAAGCCCCGCTGCGAGCGGGGCTTTTCTTTGAGCGGAGGTGAGAGCGCGCTCAGCTATTGCCTGAAGTTGTGTTGGCGGGAGATGCACTGGCTGGTGCGGTTTGGGCCCCAGCGCCTTCGGTGACTGCGGCTTTGGCCGCGGCTGCGCTCTTGGCCACGCTCTTGTAGTGGCGGACATCGGCGCCCTGCACCCAGAAGATGACGTCTTCAGCGATGTTGGTGGCGTGATCGCCGACGCGCTCCAGGCTGCGGCAGATCATGAGGGCATTGAGAGCCTGCGGAGCAAGATGGCTCTGCTCTTCCATCACGGCGGTGAGCGCGCGGAAGGCGGCGCGGTTCATCTGATCGACGGCGTCGTCCATTGTAAGCACGCCGCGGGCCAGCTCGGCGTCGCCTTCGATGAATGCCTGCAGGCTTTTGCGCACCATATCCGCCGCCATTGAGGCCATGCGGGGAATGTCGACGGGCAGATCGACGGCGGCCATGCGCTCCATGATGCGGACGCGGTCACTGATGCTTTTGGCGGCGTCGCCAACGCGCTCCAGATCCGCGTTGATCTTGATGACGCTGAGGATGAAGCGCAGGTCGATGGCCATGGGCTGCTCCATGGCGAGCAGGTCGAGCGCGGACTGGTCGATATCGCGCTCCATGCGATTGATGGCGATTTCGCTGCGATTGACGAGGTCGCAGATGGAAAGGTCGCGAACCCGGTAGGCCTCGATGGCGCGCTGGATGGCCTGCTCGGCCAGCCCGGCCATCACCAGGAGGTTTTCCTTCAGGTCTTCGAGGCTTTGTTGAAAGCGTATCCGTGTCATCCGAACCTGCCCGTAATGTAATCCTCCGTGCGCTTGTCAGAAGGATTGGTGAAAATTTTGTGAGTCGAATCGAACTCGACCATGCGGCCGTTGAGGAAGAAGCCGGTCTTCTCAGCCACGCGAGCCGCCTGCTGCATATTATGCGTCACAATCACGATGGTGTACTGCGACTTTAGTTGGAAAATGAGGTCCTCGATCTTGGAGGTGGAGACGGGGTCGAGTGCGGAGGCAGGCTCGTCCATCAGGAGGACTTCAGGATCGACGGCAAGGGCGCGCGCAATACAGAGGCGCTGCTGCTGGCCGCCGGAGAGGCTGGCGCCGGACTTCTTTTTCAGGTCGTCCTTGACTTCGTCCCACAGCGCCGAGTTCTTGAGCGACTTTTCGACGATCTCATCGAGCGAACGGCGGTCGGAATAGCCGTTGAGCTTGAGGCCGGCGGCGACGTTGTCGTAAATGGACATGGTGGGAAATGGATTGGGGCGCTGGAAGACCATGCCCACGCGGCGGCGAATCTCGACGGGCGTGGTGTCGTTATAGATGTCGAGGTCGCCGATGCGGACAGTGCCGGTGACGCGGGCGATGGGATTGGTCTCGTGCATGCGGTTGAGGCAGCGCACAAAGGTGCTCTTGCCGCAACCTGAAGGACCGATCAGCGCCGTCGCATGGTTGGCGGGGATGTTCAGCGTGATGTCCTGCAACGTGTGATTCGAGCCGTACCACGCGTTCAGATTGTTTACTTCAATGCCGACGCCCACGTGCGCATTTCTCCTTCCGCTTTCCGCTGCAACCGAAAACCCGCGGCGGCGGTTTCCCCAAGAAATCGCCACCCAACGTTAACATCAAAACACGGCAATCTCGAATGAGGAATGCTGTTTAGGTTGTCCCCTTCAACACGCCGCGACTGGTGACAAAACGCACCAGTGAAACCGCAAGGACAATGAGAACGATCAAAACCAGCGATCCCGCCCACGCCAGCCTGTGCCAGTCGTCGTAGGGAGAGATTGCGTAAACATAAATTTGCAGAGGGAGGGCGGCGATGGGCTCGTTGAGGCTGGTGCTCCAGAAATCGTTGCCCAACGCGGTGAAGATGAGCGGCGCGGTTTCTCCGGCGACGCGCGCGAAGGCCAGCATGCAGCCGGTAATGATTCCCGGCGAGGCGGTCTTGGCGGTGATGGAGAGGACCGAGCGCCAATTGGGAACGCCGAGGCCTAGCGCGGCTTCGCGGACAGCGTGCGGAACCATGAGGAGCATTTCTTCGGTGGTCCGGCAGATGGTGGGGATCATCATGATGCCCAGCGCCACGCCGCCCGCCAGAGCCGAGAAATGATGTTGTGGCACGACGATGAGCGCGTAGGCGGCCAGACCCATGACGATGGAAGGAACGCCGTTGAGGACGTCGGCGGTGAAGCGGACGGCATTGGCCAATTTGGTGCCGCGGCCAAACTCGGCCAGGTAGATGCCGCCGCCGATGCCTATCGGAACTCCGATGAGGCTGGCAATCGCGAGAAGGGTCACCGAGCCGACGATGGCATTGGCCATTCCGCCGCCGACCTCGCCGACCGGCTTGGGGATTTTGGTGAAGAAATCGAGATTAAGCGAACTGGCGCCTTTGAGGACGAGATAGATGAAGATCGCCACCAGCGGAAGAATGACCAGAAGGGTCGATAGGACCGCCAGGAATGTTGCCGTCTTGTCGCCCAGCCAGCGGAGGCGCGTACGCATTTGGAATTCCTTTGGCACTGTCGCTCCGATCCCTCTCTTCACCTCTTGTTGCTCGCAGTTTTGCTTCTCAACGAGTTGCTGCCGGGGCCCCGCGCGTAACTGCCCAGACGAGCAGGCGGGCGATTGCATTCACGATGATGGTGACAATAAACAGCGCCAGGCCAATCTCGATGAGCGCGCTCAGATGCATGTCAGACACGGCCTCGGTGAATTCGTTGGCGATGACAGATGCCATCGAGCTTCCGGTAGCCAGGAAAGAATGAGGGATCTGTGGGGTATTGCCGATGACCATGGTGACAGCCATGGTTTCGCCCAGCGCGCGGCCGAGGCCGAGGATGATGGCGCCGACAATGCCGACGCGGGCATTGCGCAAAACGCCCATGCGAATCATTTCCCAGCGCGTGGCGCCCAGGGCCAGCACCGCCTCGCGCTGCGAGTGCGGCACGGCGGTCATCACTTCGCGCGTAAGCGAGGAGATGATGGGCAGGATCATGATGGCCAAAATGACAGCAGACGCGAAATAGCCGAGTCCGGTGGGATTCGTGTCATCGAAGAGGCGCGTCCAGCCAAGACTTTTGACCAGCGCCGGATTGAGATAGTCGCGGAGCAGCGGCACCAGAACGAAGACTGCCCACAAACCGTAAATGATGCTGGGAATGGCGGCCAGCAGTTCGGTGAGAAAAGCCAGCGGCGCGCGCAGAAATCCGGGACACATTTCAGTGAGGAAGACGGCCACGCCAATCGCGAGCGGAACCGCCAGCAGCAACGCCAGCAGCGAGGAAACCAGCGTGCCATAGACGAAAGGCAATGCGCTGAAGTAGCCGTTTACAGGGTCCCAGTAGGATGGAAGACCGGTCGTGGGGTCGAAGTAGGATTTCCAGAAGAACTTGAAGCCAAAAGCGTGCCATGAGAGTTGCGACCGTTGCACCAACTCCATGACGATGAGAATCACGATGGCGAAGATGCTTAGGGCACACAGAACCATCAGCCACCGGAAGATCCCGTCGGCAACGGCAGAGTTGCCTCGGGCAAGCAGGTAGCGGCGAATCGCCGAGTGCTCCTGCGGCACCGCAACAGGCGCCTGAAGGGGGTCCGATGCAGGTTCCGGTTGAGTCTGAGGCTGGGAAATGCGAATCTCGGGCACGGTGGCGTCCACAGTGGTCAGGCTACCGGGGAATTATGAACACGAGGTTACAAGGAAGCAAAATCAAGCGCATACGGGTGGAAATCGTAGATTTCAAGGTCAGGACGTGGCGGGGCGTAAACGCGTTTCCGGTGTGTTGAAGATCACGCTCGAAAAGCCGCACCCATGCAAGAATGCGTTTTCTCAATCGATTCAGTTGGTTATCACTTGAAGAAAATCGATGTACTGGTCTGAAAACGGTCTACAATCATGGCGGGGGAATGGTACAACTTCAACATGACAAAGGGAAAGAAGGCGGAGCCGACCGGCCACGTGAACCTTCGCATGCTTGCCGACCACCTGGGCCTCTCACAGACCACGGTATCCCTGGTTCTGAATGACTCGCCGAGCGCGAAATCCATCCCGCAGGAAACACGCAGCCGGGTGGTTGAGGCCGCCAACCGGCTCGACTACCGGCCCAACTACTTTGCCCGTTCGCTGCGGCAAAGCCGGTCCATGAGCGTGGGAGTGCTGGCGCCCGACCTGAGCGAAGGCTACTTTACGCGCGTGATGAGCGGCGTGGTGCAGGAGCTGACCGCGGCCCGCTACTTCTATTTCACCGCATGCCACGACTGGAAGCCGGAGATGATCGAGAAGTATCCCCGGATGCTGGTGGAGCGCGCTGTCGACGGTTTCCTGCTGCTGAATACGGCCGTTGAGGAGCTCGCGGTCCCGGTCCCGGTGGTCGCCATCTCGGCCCACTGCGCGGCTGAGAACGTAACCAACATCGTCCTCGATCACCACCTCGCCGTGCAGCAGGCCCTCTCGCACCTCTACAAGCTGGGCCACAGGCGGATCGCCATTATGCGAGGCCCGCGCGTGATTCCTGACTCCGAGTTCCGCTGGGAAAGCATCCAGCAGGTGGCCCGGGAGATGAACCTGAAGATCGATCCGGCGCTGGCCATCCGCATCGACGCGTCCGGATGGTCGATGAAGGCGGGCCAGCACCCCATGGCGCCGGAGATCGGCTACAAGCCGATGCAGGCGCTTCTGGAGCGGACGCGCGCCTTCACTGCGGTCTTCTGCTTCAACGATATTGCGGCCATCGGCGCCATTCGCGCGCTGAAGGATGCCGGCCTGAGCGTACCGGGAGATGTTTCAGTGGTTGGTTTCGACGACATTCTCTCAGCTGCCTATGCCACGCCCTCGCTCACCACGGTCCGACAGCCGCTGGCAGAGATGGGTCGGCGCGGCGCAAAGGTGCTGCTGGAGCGGATCGCGGATCGCAAGAAATCCTTTCCGGCCGATATCTTCATGGAGTCGGAACTGGTCGTTCGCGAGTCGACCGGGCCGGCGAAGCTCCTGGACTGAAAGCCCGACCTAGCTGCAGGCGGCCTCAAGCCAACGGCTGATGTAGACCTGGGCATGTCCCTCGCCGCAGTAGTGGCGCGCGCCGTGCGCATCGGCGGCTTCCTTGGTCCACTTATAAACGGTCAGCTGCTCGCTGTTGCAGTGGATGACGATCCAGCGCGAAGGATTGTCGCTTTCCTGGCCGCATATTTCACATCGATAACTGGTGCCGATCATGGCGTGACCTCAAACAAGTGAACTAGGGACCAAGAATATCAATCATACCGAAAGAGCAGTGCGAGCTTCGTCACGCTGAAACCGCTGCCACTCGTTCCTATTCCGTTACTCCAACATCTGGAGATCGAGGGGCTCGACCAGCATGCAGTCCAGTGAGCGAACTTGCGCCAGCGCACGCTGCAGCGCGGAGCTTTTGCACGGCTCGACGGTGACCACGAAGGGCAGCGCGTGAGCGGGATAGCCCGGTTTTTGCACGATGGCGCGGATGTTGATCTGCTGCTGGGCCAGCGCGGAGGTGATTGCAGCCACGATCCCGGGCCTGTCCTTGACCAGGAAACGGATGTAATGCGGCACCTCAAATTCGGCGCCGACACGAGCGGGAGCCGACGGAATGTCGACGCGCCGCGAACCATGAGCGAGGGCCAGCAAATCGCTGACCACCGCGACGGCCGTGGGTTGGCCACCCGCGCCGTGGCCGGAAAAAACCACGTCGCCGCCGTAGCGTCCGTTGGCAATAACCATATTCTCCATGCCCTGCGACCAGGCCAGCGGAGAACGCAATGAGACCAGCATCGGTCCAACGGTGGCCGCAAGCCGGCTTTCGACCTGCTCGGCGCGCGAAACCTGGCGGATGGTGCAGCCGAGATCGCGGGCGTAGCTGAAGTCGACCGGGGTGATGGTCGTGAGCGAGCGGGGAACAATCTCATCGGGATTGACCTCGACGCGGAGGGCAAGGCGCATGAGAATGGCAAGCTTGGCGCGGGCGTCGAATCCGCCGACGTCTTCGGTGGGATCGGCTTCGGCGTAGCCCCTGGCCTGGGCTTCGGCCAGCACTTTGTCGAACTCGGCGCCCTGCTCCATTTGGCTGAGGATGAAATTGCATGTGCCGTTGAGAATGCCTTCGATGCGCTGGATGCGGTCGCCGGCCAGACCTTGCTCGAGACCGGGAATCACGGGGATTCCGCCGGCGACGGCTGCGCCGTATTTGAGATGCCTGCCCCTGGCTGCGGCCAGCCGCTCCAGCTCGATGCCGTGATACGCAATGAGCTTTTTGTTCGCGGTGACGACGCTTTTGCCTGCCTCAAGCGCACGGCGAATCCAGCCTCCCACGGGGTCGAGACCGCCGATGAGTTCCACAATCACGTCCGCATCGGAGGCCAGCACGGCATCGGCGTCTTCGCTCCACACGACGTTTGAGGGCGCCCAGTCAACTCGCTTGCGCGCTATGCCGCGATTGAAGACATGGGTGAGCTCGAGCCCGTGCGGTTTGGATTCGACAAGAATGCGCGCCACCGAACTGCCCACTGTGCCGAAGCCGAAGATGGCGATGCGAAGGTGGCGGGCAACGCGCGGTTTGCGCGGCTGCGCGGCAGATACATCAGGCGGCAATGCGGAGCTGTGCACTTCAGGCACCGGAATCTTCCTTTGCTTTGTGACGGCGGAATGAAAACCACGCAATGTATCGATGATAAAGCAGGGACCGGAAAGACAGGGAATAGGGATCAGAGAACAGGGAACAGTTTTTGTCGCAGAAATCAGAAAAAGCAATTCTCATCTTTTCGTCACGGCGCGATGAACAGCACACGAGTTCTGCTAGCATCAGCATAGATGCGGCGCGGCTTCTCCATTTTCCTCATCCTGTTCTTCGGGCTTGGACCGCTGTCGGCGTTCGTCGACGGCAGCGAGGATGCAGGCCTTCCGCCGTGCTGCCGGCGGCACGGGGCGCATCACTGCGCCATGGATCAGCAGATCATGGCCATGAGGGCGCGTCTCGCGCTCGATCCAAGATCGGCCTTTGACGCTCCGCCAACGTGCCCGGTCTACCCCGGCATAAGGCTCGCGATCCTGATGCCCGCACATGCGCTGGTCGCTGCGGCAGCCCAGGTTCGCAGCGATGAGGTGCGCGGATTCGCACCCGCGGCTGCTCGCGCGTTCGTCTGCTCGCGCCCCGGCCTCACGCACGCCGGGCGCGGCCCTCCGCCTCTCGAACCCAGCTAAACCGTGCGCTGAAAATCCGTCCCTGAGTCTGCGGGAACGATTATGCGCGTCCGCGTGCCGGAACGCGCGTGTCGCTGGGCTGGTGCGGGCGGTTTTCGGCGATTCCCCTCGCGTTGGCAGGCATCGTGCGACCGCGGACGGCGCGCATCGAATGCCTGCGTTCCCAATGGACCAGCAAGGAGGTCTTTGGTCTTGCGATCTCGTTCCTATTTCCCCGTGACAGCGCTGTTGCTGGCTGCTTCCCTTCCCGCTGCCGCAACGATCTTTGCCACCGTGCATGGGGTGGTTCACGACCCCGAGCACCGTCCCGTTGCCGGCGCGGCGGTAACGCTCCAGGCCACGAGTTCAGCATTCGCGCTGCACGCGACAACCAATGCCGACGGAGAGTTCGAGCTGGGGCAAACGCCAATCGGCGTCTACCGGCTGACGGTCCTGGCTGCGGGATTCGCCAGCTCCGCCGAGACCGTGACCGTCGTATCCGGAACGAATCCGGTGCTACACATTCCGCTCGCCCTGGAAGGAGCGGCGCAGACGGTGGTGGTAAAGGGTGAGACAACCACAGCAGCAGACACGGCGACACCGACGACGCTCATTACGCGGCTGACGATTGACGAAACGCCCGGGGCGGACCGCACAACCGGCATGCAGATGGTGACCGACTACGTTCCGGGCGCGTACATGACGCACGACATGCTTCACATGCGCGGCGGCCACCAAACGAGTTGGCTGATTGACGGCGTGGCGATTCCCAATACCAAGATCGCGTCGAACGTTGGCCCGCAGATCGATCCTAAGGATATTGATTCGATGGAAATCCAGCGCGGCAGCTATGACGCCGGTCTGGGCGACCGCACCTACGGGATGTTCAACGTGCTGCCGCGCAATGGGTTCGAGTTCAACCGCGACGGCGAGCTGCTGCTCTCCGCGGGCAATTTGTACGCCGGCGAAGCGCAGGTCGCGTTCGGCGACCACTCGGAAAAGTCTGCGTGGTACGCGAGCGCCACGGGTTCGCGGTCAAACTACGGGCTCGCCACGCCCATCCCGGCGATCCTGCACGATGCAACCAATTCTGAGAGCGGCTTCGCGTCGCTCATACGCAACCAGACTTCGAAGGACCAACTACGTGTGGACGCACAATTTCGGCAGGATTTCTTTCAGGTACCCTACGATCCTGATCCCAATGATTGGGAGCAGGCGAACCCGCACTACCAGAGCTACGGTCTGCGCGACGGCCAGACAGAGCGCGACGCGTTCGTGATTGGCAATTGGGTACACACCATTTCGGCAAAAGCGCAGTTCAGCGTGGCGCCGTTTTATCACGGTAATCTTGCCGACTACGATTCGAAGGCAACCGATTATCCGGCAGCCACGACCTGGCACCAGGAGTCCGAGTATGCCGGCACGCAGGCCGACGCGCGTGCCGAAGCCGGATGGAACAGCTTTTCGGGCGGCCTTTACTCGTATTACCAGCGGGAGAACGACCTGTTCGGCGCGGTGGTTAGGAGCACTCTTCCTCCGCATAACATTGTTGCCGCCTACCCTGATTCGTCTGCGATTGCCAACGCGGGTTTGCTTGAGTTCTACGTCTTCGATCATTTGCGCCTCGGCCCATACGTCACGCTGCTCGGCGGCGAACGCTTCTCCATCGACCGCGCCGAACTGAACGAGACCGCCGTCTATCCCCGCATCGGCGCCACGGTCCGCATTCCCCGGCTCAACTGGGTGCTGCGCGGCTTCTATGGGCACTTCTTCGAGCCCGCGCCGGTCGAGACGGTTTCGAGCTCCGTTCTGAATGATGCAAGCGCTCTGCCGATGGGCGAGAACACGTTCACGCCGCTGCCTTCGGAGCGCGATGAGGAACATCAATTCGGCATTGAAATTCCTTATCGAGGATGGATGCTGAACGTGGACACATTCAAAACGCGAGCCAACAATTTCCTCGATCATTCGTGCCTTGGCGAATCGAACGCCTGCTTCCCCATCGCGGTGGATGGGGCGCTGGTGCGCGCGTGGGAGATGACGCTGCACTCGCCGTCGCTCTGGCCAGCGGGACAGTTCTACGTTACGTACTCGAACCAGATCGCCGAGCAGCGAGGGAATATCATCGGCGGATTCACGTGCAGTATCGCCGCCGATCCGGCATGCGACCTGGGCCCGGACTACGTGCCGCTCGATCACGACCAGCGCAACACGCTGAACACGGGCTTCACTGCGAACCTGCCGGCGCACACGTGGTTCGCGACGAACGTGTACTACGGGTCGGGGTTCACAAACGGCCTGGCCGGCGCGAACGAGGGTCCATACAACGGGCCGTATCTGCCGGCACACACCACCTTCGACGCATCGATCGGCCACTCGCTAGGCGAAAACTGGAAGCTGTCGGCAACGGTGATGAATGTGACCAACCATCGCGTGTTGCTGGATAACTCGATCACCATCGGCGGATTCCACTGGAACGATCCGCGGATGTTTGCGGTGGAGGCGCGGTACAGGTTTAAGCTCTAGCAAGTCAGCGAGTCAGCAAGTTAGCGAGCCAGCAGGCCGATGGGGTCAGGATTGGACCTCGAAAAGTCCCGGCAGCACCTGGCCGGCTTTGCCTTCGACGATGTGGGTGAAGGCCGAAGCATTCAGCGGGTGCTCGGGACCGACGTAGACAGTGCGCGCGCCGCTTTGCCGCGCCCAGTGGACGAAACCGGCCGCGGGATAGACATTGCCCGAGGTGCCGATGACGATCATCATCGTGGCCCGCGAAATCTCGTGTTCGATGCGCGGCATCTCAAGGGGAACCTCGCCAAAGAAAACAATGTGAGGGCGCAGACGTCCGCCGCAGGCGCAGCGGGCTACTTCATCAAGGCTTGCGTAGACGGCGTGGTCCTCAACCGGCGGGAGGCCGCACTCTCGCTCGCAACGCGCTTTGGCCAGCTCGCCGTGCATGTGGACGAGATTGTGCGAACCGGCGCGCTCATGCAGGTCGTCGACGTTCTGCGTGCAAAGAAAGTAGCGGCCGGGGAGCTGCGCCTCGAGCTCGGCGAGCGCAACGTGCGCGGGATTGGGATTGGCCTTGGCGCCCTGCGCGCGTCGCGCGGAGTAGAAAGCCCACACACCCGCGGGGTCGCGCCGCCAGGCATCGGGCGTGCACACGTCCTCAACGCGGAATCCAGCCCATAATCCGTCTGAGGCGCGAAACGTGGGCAAGCCGCTCTCGGCGCTGATGCCGGCTCCAGTGAGGACGAAGACGCGATCGGATGGAGCGATGGAGATGGTCATGACAGTAGTCAGTAGTCAGTGGTCACGGAACCAGCAGAACCTTGCCCGTCGTCTTGCGCTCTTCAAGATCGATCTGCGCTTGCGCAGCGTCGGCCAGCGGGTAAGTGTGCTCGGCTCGGACTTTCAATTCGCCTTTGGCAACCCATCCCAGCACGTCGCCGGCGCGCCACTCAAGCTCGGCGCGCGTGGCAATGTAATGCCAGAGCGTGGGCCGTGTGAGGAAGAGCGAACCCTTGCTGTTGAGCTGGATGGGATCGAAGGGCGGAACAGGGCCGCTGGAGGCGCCGAAGAGCACCATCATGCCGCGCGGGTGCAGGCAGTTGAGGCTGCCCTCGAAGGTCGTCTTGCCGACGGAGTCATAGACAACGTCGACGCCCTTGCCGCGGGTCAGCCGCTTGACCTCCGCCTCGAAGTCCTGCTCGGTGTAAAGAATCACATCGGAGGCGCCGGCCTCGCGCGAGAGATCCGCTTTGGCCTTTGTGGAGACGGTCGTGATGACGCGTGCTCCAATGCGCGCTGCAATCTGCGTAAGCAGCAGTCCCACGCCGCCGGCTCCCGCGTGCACCAGCGCCGTATCCCCCTTCTTAAGCGGGAACGTGGAAATCGCGAGGTAGTGCGCGGTCATGCCCTGCAAGATTGCAGCGGCCGCCGTTTCAAGGCTCACGCCCTCGGGAACTTTCACCAATTGCGCGGCGGGAACAAGAGCGTATTCGGCGTAGCTGCCGATGACGCTGGTGGATACGACGGAGTCGCCCGCGGCAAATCCTGTCACGCCGGTTCCAAGCTCCTCCACCGTACCGGCGGCCTCGCTGCCGAGCGTGACGGGAAGCGTGGCCTTGTAGACCCCTTTGCGAAAGTAAATCTCAATGAAGTTAACGCCGGTGGCTTCGACGCGAACGAGAACCTGGCCCGGCCCCGGCACAGGGATGGGCAACTCGACAAGTTGCAGAACCTCGGGCCCGCCGGTGGAGTGAATCTGGATGGCTTTCATGACTTGCTCAAGAATGAACCTGGAGGGTGGGACGGTGCAAGGGAATTGGGAACAGGAATTAGGGATTAGGGATCAGGGAACAGTGAATCGGGATCAGGTATCCTTTGCGCTTTTGCCTGTTTCCCGCTTTACGTCATGCTATCGCTGCGATCGGAAAGCATGGTCTGCTCGTCGTCAGAGACCAGCCTGACCAGCCGGTCAACCGCATAAGACGCGGGACGCTGGCTGTTGTAGTAGTGGCGCACGTGCAACTCGCCCAGCAGGCCAAGCGCAAGCAACTGAATGCCCGAAACGATAAGCACCGAAGCGATAACGAACATGGGCCCGTGCTGATGCAGCATATCCACATGCGGATTGAAGAGTTTCATTCCCAGCAGGGTTGCGGCCATCGCGCTTCCGATCATCATGGCCAGAACGCCGAATCCGCCGAAAAAGTGCAATGGCTTGCTCATGTACCTGAGCAGGAAGCGAATGGTCATCAAATCGAAAAAGACGCGGAAGGTGCGACCCAGCCCGTAGTGGCTCTTGCCGCGCTCGCGCTTCAGGTTGCGGATGGGTATTTCGCAAATGGACGCGCCATAATAGCTGGCGAGCGCAGGAATGAAGCGGTGCATCTCGCCGTAGAGCGGAATATTCTGGATCACCTCGCGGCGATAGGCCTTGAAGGTGGTGCCGAAGTCATGGATGGGCACGCCGGAAAGGCGCGCCATCATCCAGTTGGCGCAGGCTGAAGGAATGCGGCGGAGGATCAGGTTGTCCATGCGCACCTTGCGCCAGCCGGACACGACATCGTAGCCCTCATCGAGCTTCTCAAGAAACGCGGGGATGTCGTTCGGGTCGTGCTGCAGGTCTCCGTCCATGGCCAGGATGAACTCGCCCGAGGCGTGGTCGAATCCGGCCGCCAACGCCGAGGTCTGGCCAAAGTTCCGGCGCAGCTTGACGACGAGGACGCGGCTGTCGACGGCGGCGATCTCTTCCAGGAGCTTGTAGGTCCGGTCGTTCGATCCGTCGTCGACCAGGACCAGCTCAAACGATTCCTCCACCTGTTCCATCACCTGCTTCAGGCGCGCGTAGAGAACGGTTACGTTCTCTTCTTCGTTGTGAAAAGGAACAACGATTGAGTACTTCGCCATGCTTCTCCTTTAGACGCTGATCGGGTGCGACAAGATTCCCACCGCTTCCTGAAAAACTTTGGAGCGGGATTTAATTTTTACTTTGAAAACTACAAAAAACCAATCCGGCCTGCAGCGGCGGTCGCCACTCGACCAATTCTCAACGCTCAAGCTCGTCGAGCATCGCCTGCATCTCATTGAGCGCATGGTTATTAGCGTTGCGTGTCGCGCAGCTTATGCCGGCCTTCAGGCGCTCGATGGCTTCCGCCTTGCTGCCAGCGCCAGCCAGCGTTTGCGCAGCCATAAAGTATCCCGCCGTATATTCAGGATCGTTTTTGAGCAGCTTGTCGAATTCGGCGATCGCCGCAGCCGTCTCGCCCCTGCCCTTGAGCTCCATAGCGACGCCATAGCGGGCAAAGCTATTCTTCGGGTCAAGCGCCAGAATCTCTCGCAGTCCTGCGACTTTGTCCATCTCGCTCAAGTCACGGCCAAACTTGTCTCAAATGCCCAAAGACGATTTGCGGTTTTGGCTTGGATTGCCCAAACTGGAACAGGAAGCGTCGGCAAATGTTCCGTGCCCAATCTGCCGCCAGTTCCATTGTAGCTGGCAGAATGTAAGGATGGCCAATAATTCGGCGGAAGCGGAGGCGGCATGACGAACGAGAAGATCCAACCCATGGTGCGCACGGTGGCGAGCACGCAGTCGGAGAAGTCGGAGATCGTGCTGCCCAACGACACCAACATGCTGGGCCATTTGCTGGGCGGGCGCCTGATGCACTTTATCGATTTGACAGGCGCAATGGCGGCCTACCGGCACGCGCGAACGAATGTGGTGACGGCGGCGATGGATCACATCGACTTCATCCGGCCGGTTCACCTGGGCGATCTGGTGACGTTGAAGGCCAGCGTGAACCGGGCGTTCACGAGCTCGATGGAAGTGGGCGTGAAAGTGTGGGCTGAAAACACGCGAACCGGCGACGTGGTGCATGTGGCCAGCGCCTACCTGGTGTTTGTGGCCATGGATGAGCAAGGTCGCGTGGAGAAAGTTCCCCAGGCAAAGCCGGAGACGCCTGACGAAATTCGGCGGTATGAAGATGCGCTGCGCCGCCGTGAGCATCGCGAACGGGAGAGCGCGCGGCGCTCCGAGGCCAAGCTGGCCGTTGCCGCGCTGGCGGGCGCGGAAGAGAAAAGCTGACAGGCGCGACGCCGGCTCTGAAGCAACGCGGCGTCCGATCTGAAACAATCTAATCAGGAGAAACGAAAAACGATGGCTCATTCCCATGCCATGCCTTCGCCGGTAGCGTTGCCCGGCGTTTCAAAAATCGTCGCCATAGGATCAGGCAAGGGCGGCGTGGGCAAAACCACGGTGGCGGTCAACCTGGCCGTCGCGCTCTCGAAGCTCGGCCAGCGCGTGGGGCTGATGGATGCAGACGTTTACGGGCCCAACGTGCCGCTGATGATGGGCAGCTCGCAGCCGCCCAAGATCGGCCCGGGCAATGTGATCGAGCCGAACGTGACGCATGGCATCAAGACGATTTCCATCGGCTACATCTCGCCCGGCGACAAGCCGATGGTGATGCGCGGGCCCATGCTGCACCAGATCATCCGGCAGTTCCTGCAGCAGGTGAATTGGGGCGAGCTGGACTACCTGATCGTCGATCTGCCTCCGGGAACGGGCGACGTGGCTATCTCGCTCGTCCAGACTGTGCCGCTCACCGGCGCAGTGGTGGTGTCCACGCCAAGCGACGTAAGCCTCGAGGATGCGCGCAAGGCTCTGGAGATGTTTGCGCAGGTGAATGTGGAGGTGCTGGGAATCGTGGAGAACATGAGCCACTTCACCTGCCCACATTGCCACCACGAGATCGACATTTTCTCGCGCGGCGGCGCGGAGCGCACAGCGAAGCAGTTCAACGTGCCGTTCCTAGGGTCGATCGAGCTGATCCCGGCCATCCGCGAGGGCGGCGACCGCGGCATGCCCGTTGCGCTTGCCGGACCCAAGAGCCCGCAGGCTGAAGCGTTCTATGCGATTGCGCAGAAGCTGATGGAGCAGGCCGAAGCGGCTGCGGCAGCTGCGCCGGACGTGATCGAGATCAAGTAGCAGACGATCCGGGGCAGCGCGAAACGCGATTCATGTTCCGGAAGACAGAAAAAGCGGGGCGCGTGCCCCGCTTTTCTTTGTTGGCTGGAGCTTACCGCCAGTGGCCTTCAACGAGGACCCAGCCACCATGACGATGCACCCAGTGATGGGGCACCCAAACAGCGTGGGGGTGCGGAGGCGTGGTCCAATTGCCTGGAACCCACACGTAGCGCGAGCCATCCCAACGGTGGTAGCCGGCGACCCAGACCCATCCCGGATGCGGCGGGGGACCATAGTACTCAACGATGGGAGCGGGCGGCGCGACGCGAACCACCACACCGACCTGAGCGGTTACGGCCGCAGGAGCAAGACATAGAGCAAATAACATTGCCAAAACAGTCTTTTTCATAGAAATCGGGACCTCCGCGGTTTTGTGCGCGCCGGGATTGAAGGGGCGTTTCCCGGCGGTCAGTCATATCAACTCAACGATCAGGATTTAGATGCGCGAGGGTCAGTAAAGTGCTCGCAGCTTTCCGTATGTTGAGATGCGCGAACGGCCCAAAGGGTCAATCGGCGATGGCAACCGTTTCCTTTGGCGCAAAGACGTTGCCCAGGCGCTGAATCTGCGCGCCCACGCCCTGCAGCTTCTCTTCGATGCGCTCGTAGCCGCGATCCATGTGATAGACGCGGTCGATGATGGTCTCGCCTTCAGCCACCAGCGCGGCCAGCACCAGCGAAGCGGAGGCGCGCAGATCGGAGCACATAACTGCCGCTGCGGAAAGCCGGGCCGGGCCGCGCACCGTCGCGGTGCTTCCATCAACCTTGATGTTAGCACCCATGCGGACCAGCTCCTGCACGTGCATGAAGCGATTCTCGAAGATGTTTTCGCCCACCAGGCTCACGCCCTCGGCCTGCGTGGCCAGGGCCATGTACTGCGCCTGCATGTCGGTGGGAAAGCCCGGATACTCCTCGGTGGAGATGTCGGCCGCGCGCAGCGGCGCGGGGGCTCGGACGCGCACGGCGTCGGGACCGAGCACGTCAATGCGCGCGCCCGCCTCCTCGAGCTTGGCGATGACCGCGCCAAGATGAGCCGTGTTGCAGTTGGCGACAATCAGGTCGCCGGCGGTCATGGCTCCGGCCACCAGAAAGGTTCCGGCCTCAATGCGATCGGGATTGATGCGGTAATGCGCGCCGTGCAGGGCGGTGACTCCCTGAACGCGGATGGCCGGCGTGCCGGCGCCCTCGATTTTTGCGCCCATGGCGTTGAGCAGCGCGGCAAGGTCGGCGACCTCGGGCTCGCGGGCGCAGTTTTCCATCAGCGTTTCGCCATCGGCAAGCACGGCGGCCATCAACAGGTCCTCCGTGCCGGTGACGGTGATTTTGTCGAACACGATGTGCGCGCCGCGCAGGTGTTCCGCGCGGGCTTCGAGATATCCATGTTCCTGCGCGATGACCGCGCCCATTTTCTCCAGGCCCTTGATATGCAGATCAATGGGCCTGCCGCCGATGGCGCAGCCGCCTGGCATGGCGACGCGGGCCGCGCCGGTGCGGGCGATCAGCGGGCCCAGGACGAGCGAGCTGGCGCGCATGGTCCTGACGATTTCGTAGCGTGCCACCGGGTCAGACAGGACGCGGCAGCAAATGGTGGTGCGATCTTGCAGTTCGCCTTCGCGGAGTTCGATTTCGGCGCCCATCGAGGCCAGCAGGCGCCGCTCGGTCTCGATGTCGCGCACTCCGGGGATGTTCTCGAGGGTCAGCTCATCTTCAGTCAAAATGGCCGCCGCGATGCAGGGCAGCGCTGAGTTCTTCGCGCCCGACACGCGAATGGTGCCCACCAGCGGATTGCCGCCGCGAATGACGAACTTGTCCATAGAAAGAAAGCTATCAGCTATCAGCTTTCAGCTTTCAGCTCTCCGGTGTCAATGCGGAAGAGAGACGGATCCCCGCGGTGGTAATCGTTCGAGGGGGATTGACCGATGAGGAGGGAGAAAACTCAGGCCTGCCATGGCGGGCGGGTCTTCGGCGATGCTCGCGCTGTAGCCGGATGGGCGCCAGCGCCGGTCAGCTTGTCGACTTGAGCGTGGGCGCCGGTCCGTGCGCGAAGGTTTGGCCTGCGGCCGAGAACTTGACCGCGCTCCAGCGGAAGGTAGCGGTTGCTTCGGTTTCAGAGCGCTCGCTGACACTCCGAATCGGTTGAGAAGGTCTCTCCCAATTTGTTGCCGGTCGCCGTTCCAGTAGTTGACTGCAGTTCATTGCTTCCTCCTGGCGCCGGGAAGGGGGATTTTTGAGGGATCCCGGCCGCCGACTGCTGAACCTAGTTACCGGTTTGAGCCGCGGCAACCAGGTGCAGCGGCTCATTAAGCGTGAAAAGCAGGACCGTTCCGTCCTCAAGCGTTGCCTGCGGGTGATCCACCATCAGGTGCACAGTGATGACACCCGCGCCAATGATGCCACCTGCCAATGCGCCGCCGGGCCCGCCGAGAGCACCGCCGGCGATCAGGCCGACGCCTGTCGCCGCGCCGTATTCAATGCCATCCTTCTTCAGGCGCGAGCCGGGCGTGATTGCACCCTCGCTTCCGACGCGCTGGTTTGAGCCGGGCGCGCCGGTTGTCTGGGCGTAGAGGTGAAAACGCGACCCATCGGCTAAAAGTACATATTCGGGTTGCAGGCGCATCGATCCGTGCCCGCCGAGATGGCCTGTGGAAACCGAGGAAACTTTGCCGTCAATCTCGGACCCGGCAGGAATCAGCACTTGGCCGTCTTGTATCACGTCTGAGACGACTCGCGTATGAAAACGATCGCCGCTTTGATTCAAAGCTGTGGAAAGCCGGTCCATTAATCGGACGCGAATCGTGGTCCCCTCGCCCAGAGTGCCCGGGGGCAGCGGGGCGGGGTGAACAATGTCGCCATCGGGATCGCTCACGGCGGCACGCTCGTTAAGCGCCGGCTGGGTTGATGACGTGTCGGGCGCCACTTGCACAATGCCGTCATCGGTGCCGTCGCTCATTCCGGGCGCTAGGGCGGTTGGCCGCGCATTGGAAGGGGCAGGCTGAACGCCGGGCTGCGCGGCGGGTATTGGCTGAACCGGCGCAACCGGCTGAACGTACGCGGGCTGGCTGGGTGAAGGCTTAGCCACCGGCGGGGGCTGCGGCTCGGGAGTGACAATGGTTTCGTCGGGTGGAGGATTGGAAGTGCCCTCATACGGGCCCGGCTGGCTCGCCTGTTGCGCTGCCAATACAGCCGCAGTCACAGCCAAAAAGGCATATAAAAGAACGGTCCGTTTCATCCCGATCTCCTTTTCCAAGGCAAAGAACTGCTTGTCTTGTTAGACCCCTCGGAAACGGGAAAGTTCCTGCTCCGCGGCTTCTCTGAGCATGCCGCAGGCATAGGACCACCCAACATAAGGGTAGCGTGGCATGGCGCAATGGCGAATTGGTGTATGTTTGTGGCGTGCCGGATGCAGCAAGAATCAAAAAAGTAAACATTCGCCTCGGCCGCGATGCCTTGCCGGCCTGTGACCGTGGCCACAAGTGCCCGCCGCGGCGGGTTTGTTAGAATCCAAATTGATAGAAAAGCAATCTTTTTCAAGCATTTCTTCGCTGGACGGAGAGCATATTTGTGCGCGCGCAAGGGCTTTTGAGTACCATTCAGAGCGCCGCCGGAGAAGCACTTGCCGTAGATCGCCGTCCCCAACTGAATGACCGGCTGCAGCACCAAATTGTGAGGAGCAATATGACCGAGATTGTTGCCATACGTGCCCGTGAAGTCCTGGATTCGCGCGGCAATCCGACCGTGGAGGCGGATGTCGTTCTTGATAGCGGCGCGATGGGCCGCGCCATTGTGCCCTCGGGCGCTTCAACCGGCGAGCATGAGGCCGTAGAGCTGCGCGACGGCGATAAGAGCCACTACCTCGGCAAGGGTGTGCTGCAGGCCGTCGCCAATGTGGAAACTGTGATCGCGCCGGAGCTGGAAGGCATGGACGCCGCCAACCAGCGGCTGCTCGACCAGTCGATGATTGCGCTCGATGGCACTCCGAACAAAAGCAAGCTCGGCGCCAATGCGATTCTTGCTGTGTCAATGGCCGCGGCGCGCGCCGTGGCGCAGACCCTGGAAATTCCGCTCTATCGTTATCTGGGCGGAGTGAACGCGAGCGTGTTGCCCACTCCCATGCTCAATGTCCTGAACGGCGGCGCGCATGCCGACTCGAACGTCGACTTTCAGGAGTTCATGATCATGCCCGTCGGGGCAGAGCGCTTCAGCGAGGCGCTGCGCTGGGCGGCCGAGACCTTTCACACGCTGAAGAGCGTGCTGAAGAAGAAGGGCTACAACACCGCTGTTGGCGACGAAGGCGGATTCGCGCCCTCGCTCAAGTCGAACGCCGAAGCCGTCGAGCTGATCCTCGAAGCAATAGAGCAGGCCGGCTACAAGCCCGGCGAGCAGATTGCCATTGCGCTCGATCCGGCGTCGAGCGAGTTCTATGACGCAGAGAAGAAGAAGTACGTCTTCAAGAAGGGCGACAAGAGCGAGCTTTCGAGCGAGCAGATGGTTGGTTTCTACGACAACTGGATGCGGCAGTATCCGATCGTTTCGCTCGAAGACGGCCTTGCCGAAGACGACTGGGAGGGCTGGCGCATCCTGACCGACAAGCTCGGCGGGCGCATCCAGCTCGTGGGCGACGACATCTTCTGCACCAACATCAAGCTGCTGCAGCGCGGCATTGAAGAGGGCGTAGCCAACTCGATTCTCATCAAGCTCAACCAGATCGGCACGATCACAGAGACGCTGGAGGCGATCGAGCTCGGCCGCCGCTACGGTTATACGTCGGTCATCTCGCATCGCTCGGGCGAAACCGAGGATACGTTCATCGCCGACCTGGCCGTCGCTACAGGCGTTGGCCAGATCAAGACCGGCTCGGTAAGCCGTACCGACCGCATTTCGAAGTACAACCAGTTGCTGCGGATCGAAGAGGAGCTGGGCTCGGGCGCGGTCTATCTGGGCATCGAGGGCCTGAACTACGACGAGTAAATCAGCGCGACAGGCTGCTGTTTGCCAATCTTGCACCCGCGAGTGGCCGCTTCTCAAAACGAAGCGGCCATCGTGCGTGATGGCGTGCTAACTTTGGGTACGCGACGAGTTCCGCTCCTGGAGGCTACATGAGCACGCGCGCAGAAACCGCTCCTTCAGCCAACTCCGCCAGCGACTTCGGGACCTTCCTCTTCCCCGCCCTGCTCACCCTCTTCGTTCTCGTCTCGCGCATTCTTTGCCGCGGCCCGTTGTACTTCGCTGACGGTCCTGGCCACATCGCCAGCATCCAGTCGAAAACTTACATCATTCAGCCGCCAGGCTACTGGCTCTTTGACCGGACCGCCGGACTGTTTTCCGATCCGGCGCTGGCTATAACGGTGATGAACATCTTGTTTTCGGTAGCGGGAGTGGTCGCGTTCTACTACACAGCGTGCTTCTTTACCAGCCGGATAAATTCATTCCTGGCAGCGCTGGCTTATGCGACGATTTTCTATATCTGGTTTTCCGGCGAGATCCACAGCACTTACGCGTCGCAGATACTCTTCCCTGTCGGCACTTACTATCTTCTTCTAAGTTACGAGCGTGACCGGTCTAAGTGGATGCTGTGGCTGGCGGCATTGATCTTTGCTGTTGGCGCCGGATTGCGGCCAACCGACGGCATGTTCCTGATCCCAATGGTGCTGTACTTCGCCGTATTCCGCATGCCGCGCAAGGCAGCATTCCTCTTCCTCTCGCTTATCACCGTGCTCTGCCTTGGCTGGCTCATTCCTACGTGGGTTGCATTTGAGCGATACGACGATGGCGTGAAGGCATTCGCCACTTATGTTACATCCGTTTCGAAAATGCAGTCGGTCCTGACCGGAGTGAGGATGTATACGCTGGCGAATCCCGTCCGCTACGTCCTGCCCCTGGTCATCGGTTTCTGGCCGGTATTGGCCCTGGTCTTCAGGAACGCTCTTCGGAATCGAAGCGACTGGCGCGTCAAGTCGCTGCTCGTGTGGATCGTGCCGGGATCGCTGTTTTTCATCCTCAGCCTGATGGTGTGCGCGCCCTACCTCGACTTCCTCACTGCTGCAATTCTCCTGCTGGCGGTTTCGGCTCCGAGTGCATGGGCCGGAAGACTGCTGATTGTTACGGCGGTATGGAACTCATTTGTGTTCCTGGCCCTGGGCCCGATTCCATCGCAAAGGCTTTCGGTGAACGTTGTTAATGGCTTTGTGCTGCGCTGCACGCGCGGCGGCATTGAGCAGCGGTACAACACAATCCTGTCGGACATGCAGCACCTGGACACGCCGGGTCATTGAGAGCGCGCCGCGGCTTTGATCTGCCTTCGGGCTGTGACATCGGCCGCGCAGACGCAGCACTTCGACGACGCCCATTAGATACGAATTGCGTGTTCCTGTGGTCGATTAACGACTCGCTGCGCCTGTGCTCTTCGCTTTATTCACGGCCTGCTCGATCGCCGCGGCGTCGCCCAGATAATAATGACGGATCGATTTCAGGTCGTCGTCAAGTTCTTCTACCAGCGGCACACCTGTAGGAATGTTGAGATCGACAATCTTGTCGTCCGGAACGTCTTCAAGATACTTCACGAGCGCCCGAAGGCTGTTGCCATGAGCCGCGATCAACACCTGCTTCCCTGAACGGATGCTGGGAGCGATCACCTCGTGCCAGCAGGGCAGAAAGCGGTCGACGGTGTCCTTCAGGCATTCGGTGAGAGGGAGTTGTTGCTTTGTAAGGCTGTGATAGCGCGGGTCCTTCCCCGGATAACGCGGATCAGCCTCGTCCAGCGCGGGCGGGCGAATGTCATAACTGCGGCGCCAGACTTTCACTTGTTCTGCCCCATACTTCGCTGCCGTCTCAGCTTTGTTAAGCCCTTGCAGCGCCCCATAATGCCGTTCGTTCAGCCGCCAGTCGCGCTCGACGGGAATCCACATCAGGTCCATTTCGTCCAGCGTGATCCACAGAGTGCGTATCGCGCGCTTCAGCACCGAGGTGAAAGCAATGTCGAAGCGATATCCCTGCTCCTTCAGCATCCGGCCGGCCTGCGTGGCCTCTTCTCTGCCTTTCTCCGACAGGTCAACGTCTGTCCAGCCGGTAAACAGGTTTTCCTTGTTCCAGATGCTCTCTCCATGGCGAAGCAATACGACCTTGTACATCTCGATACTCTCTTTCCTAAGCTGGAATCTCTTTTTTCGTTCTTGATTTGTTCCAATTATACGGAATGTCAGCGTTGCCTTTCGGCTCGAAACCACTCATCCTCCAACCGTCCTCGTTTGCGATCGTTTTGCGTTCGTTCCGAGGCCGAAAGCAAAAAGGCCTCCCTTGCGGGAGGCCTTGTTTTGGGAGTGGCAGGTTGGCGTTACCGGGAACGCAGGGAGCGGATGGCCGCGACGCGCTGCTCGATGAGCCGCGCGCGTTCGGCGGCAATGCCGCTCAAGTAGGACGGTGCCGGAGTGGCCATGAGCACCAGTGCCATGGCGATGAGCGAGAAGCAAAGCCCGGCAATTCCCGCCGAAACCAGCATGTGGTACATGTCGTAAATGTCCAGGCCCAGCACCTTGAAGGCGACGTGCTCCAAGGGCCGGATGTGCTTCAAAACGGCCAACGCAAACAGGAAAAAGAGCGCGGAAAGCGATGTAAGAACCGCCAGCGAAACGTCAAGGCTGCGGTGGAACTTCTGGCGCGCGCTGCAGCGGGCACACTCGGCGAAGTGATTTTCATAATCCCGCCGCATCTCCGGCGAGATGCCTGAGATGTCGTACCGCCAGCTTGCCAGAATTGCGCCTACGACCCGGTCGCTGCATTTGCTTCTTGCAGATGACATAAAGCTTCACCTTGGAAGGAGTTCAGTTGAACCGCAGAGCTTCCACCAGATGACCGGTCACGGAAGCTACACGATTGGACGCGCATCCGGGGTTACAGATGCATTTTTGTCCCGCAAACACACTTCACCCTGAAAACGTGTCTGAGGTCTTACCGCGGCCTGCCCTGTTCGGTGTTGATGGCCGTAACTTGCTTTAATTCTATTCTTTTTGCCTAGAAACGGATAGTCGAAAGTGGCCGGTGTTGCTCGGCGAGTAACAGGCGGTTGGCGAGCAGGCTGGCGCGGCCCGTCAGGGCGCGCTCGGCGGCGACCCGGGCAAGCTCTGGAAGGTTATTGTTTTCAGAAAGATGCGCAAGAATGACGTACGCAGCCTGGCCGTCGTAGGCGGTGGAAAGAAACTCCGCCGTGGCGTCGTTGGAGAGGTGCCCAACGCGGGAGAGAACCCGCTGCTTCACCGACCAAGGGTAGGGTCCGTCGCGCAGCATTTCCAGGTCGTGATTCGACTCAAGAAGCAGCAAATCCAGGTCCTGGAGCTGTTCGGTAACGTTGGGCGGGATGTAGCCGAGGTCGGTGGCAAAGCCGATCCGGATGCCCTCCGCACTGAAAAGAAACCCGACCGGGTCAGCGGCATCGTGCGGAATGGTGAAGGGGCTAAGGGCAATATCGCCGATCGAGAAAGGCTCGCCGGCCCTGAAGTACTCGACTGCCGGCAGCCAGGTCGGGTCTTCCTTCAGCGTCGGCGGCTCAGCGGGGTCCCGTTCCGCGACCGGGGCATCCGCCAGCTCGACAGCCTGAGAGGTCCCGCTCGCCTGCGGGTCGCCGGCGGCTTCCATATCCTCGGGATCGTTTTCCTCGTCCGTGCCTCCGTTGGCAGCCGGCTCAAGCTCCGCCTCACGCTCGGCAGCCTGCTTGCGGCACAGTTCCAGCCATTGCTTGTAGGTCATTTGGCGGCGCGGCGTCAGCCAGCGCATCCAGGCGCGATGCGTGGCCTCGGTCAGGTAAACGGGGATTCCCAGCTTGCGCGCGGTAACGGCCAGGCCGTTCACGTGGTCCTGGTGCTCGTGCGTGATGATGATTGCGTCGAGCGTCTCCGGATCTTCCTCCGCAAGCCTCATGCGCCTGAACAGCTCGCGGCAGCTCAGGCCCGCATCCACCAGAATGCGCGTGCGCCCGCCTGACACAACCGTAGAGTTGCCCTTGGATCCCGAGGCCAGCACCGTGAAGCGCACCATGGAATGAGAATACAATCAAGGGCACAGTGGGAAAACGTGGAATTGAAAATGCTGCAGTACGGCTCGCATTCCCCGCGCGTTTTCCTGGATTCCGGCCGCCGGCGAGGAGAGATTTGCGCATGAAGTTCCATTCGGCTTTTTCCCTCCTGACGGCGTGCGCGATGCTTTCGCCGTTCTTTGCCGGCGCGCAACCCGCCGCAGGGCAGAACTCTGGTCAGGCCGGCGCGCCCGCGACCATCGTCTATCGCAACACGCAATATGGCTTTTGCTTTCTGCTGCCTGCAAGCTGGCAGGGATACACGATCGTCGCCGAGCAGTGGCGCGGAGAAGAGTTCAGCACAGCGCAGGAGGTTCACGGGCCGCAACTCCTGATCCGCCATCCCAAATGGACCAGCGAACATCCTTACCAGGACATACCCATCATGGTCTTCACGCCAAAACAGTGGGAACAGGTGGAAAAGGTGGACATTTCGGTGAGCGCGGCGCCTATCGGGCCCGCCGAGCTGGGCCACAACAGCCATTATGTTTTTGCGCTGCCGCCGCGCTGGATCGGCTTTACCGACGCGCTTGGACAGGACGAAGTGGAATCCTGGATGAACCAGAATCCGTTCCAGTCACCCTGCGCCGAGGCCGCGCGGCAATGATTCGATTCCGGTCGCGCCCGCAACGTTGACCGGAATCTCGATGGAGACCGATGTTCCGCGGCCGGGATTGCTGACCACATTGAAGCTGGCCTGGTTGCCGTAGAGAACCTCCAGCCTCTCCTGGACATTTTTCATGCCGATGCCGGCGCCGGTGCGGCGAATGACGGAGCTCGGCTCGCCGCTCATGCCTACGCCGTCGTCTGAGACTTCAATGGAGATTCGTTCGCCCTCGAGCCGGCTGCGTACGGTCACCGTTCCGCCGTGAATGCGCGGCTCCAGACCGTGCTTGATGCTGTTCTCGATAAGCGGTTGAAGAAGGATGCTGGGCACCAGGACCTCGAGCGTGCGAGGGTCGATGTCTTTCTCGACGTGGAGCTTGTCGGCGCCAAAACGGACCACCTCGATGTCGAGGTAATCGTCGGTGAATTTGAGCTCTTCGCGCAGCGGCACGTAGGCGTCGTGATCCTTGAGCAGCGCGCGCAGGATGTTGGCCAGCTTGACGGTCATCTGGCGCGCAAGCTCCGGCTGGCTGCGCACCAGCGATGCGACGGAGTTGAGCGTATTGAAGAGGAAATGCGGGTTGATTTGGCGCTGCAATGCGTCAAGCCTGGCTTCGAGCAGAAGGCGCTTCTGCTCTTCGAGCGACATCTCGACACGCAGGGCATTCCACACCTTAATGGCGACTCCGACTGAGATCGGCGCGCACAGCCAGACCAGCGCCTGCAGCCAGATCTGGCCGGAAAGCAGAGCGAACAAGCGGTGCGGAAAGGCGCGCGCGATCCAGTCGCGAATCATCTCGAGGACCGCAATCAGGACCAGGAGCAGAAACTGGCGGTCGATGCGCGGCTTGATCAGGTTGCGGCGAATCCAGCGGTAAAGGCTGAGGTCAATGAAGGGCGTGAACGACCAGATCTCTTCCTTCTCCACGAAGCGGCCGATCATGCCGGCGACGAGGCCCAAAAACGCCGCCGCTGAGCATGGCCCAGCCCGGCCCGATCAGCAGGCCGAGAAGAATGACGGTTTCAAAGGAGATGTCGGCGGCGAGAAAGTTGGGAACCCGAAACCGAAGCCAAACCCCGAGAGTAAGCGGCACCAGGAAAAAAGCCAGCAACGCCAAGGTTTGCCGATGCCTGCGCCTCTCGGCAAAAAACAGGCGCCGGAAAGTGGTAACGCGCGCCAGTACGCTGGCCACCGAGGCCACCACGCCCAGCTTGACCAGCAACGTGATCCAAATCAGGTTGTCCGTCACACGATCAATGTACCGCAACCACAGGGATCAGGGGTCAGAGATCAGGGCTCAGGAATCAAAGCCTTGCCTAGAGCAAATGGAAGCAACCTACAATTTGATGCGGATCAGGATCGGCTCCTCAGGCGCCTGTTGGGACGGCAATGATTGGACGGGCGCCCCGACGCCCGTGCGTTCGAATCCCATCCTGTCATAAAGCTTGAGCGCATCGCGCATGGCAGGCATGGTATCGCCCACAATCTCCGCAAAACCCGCCGCGCGAGCTTCGGCCATCGCCCATTCGAGCAAGGCCCTGCCAAGGCCGAGATTGCGAAAGGCCGGCCGCACGTAGAGGCGCTTGGCCTCCGCGCGATCCGCATCCACACGGCGAAGAGCGATGCATCCAGCCGGCTGTCCATCCATGGACGCGAGAGCAAGACGGCCGCCGGGCGGCGCGTACGCCCCAGGAAGCCCCGCCAGCTCGTCCCCAAAATTCTGAAAGCAGGGAGTGAAGCCGAAAGAATCCCAGTACTCTCCGAGCAGCGCGCGTACCGCCGCCAGCGCTTCCTCGCTCTCAACCGGCCTAATCTCCCACGATTCCATCTGCCCGCCCATCTTTCGAGACGTACATTCCGCCCGGCCGCACTGTCAAAATCGCCGGCGCATCGCCGAACGTGTAACCGAATTGTCGAAGAGGTGTCCTTCTTTTGTCATTCCGCGCGGTCGTCGCGCGAGCCGGCGCCCGCAAAATCACGCAGGCCGTAGAATAGAAGGATGGGAATGGCAAGCGTGAAAAAGATTGCGGAAGCTCGCTTCCCCACACGCTGGGGCGACTTCCGCATCCTCGGCTTCGAGGGCGAGCGGCAGGAAGGACAACCGGACTGCGAGCCAAGGCGGCCGGTGGAAGAACTTGTTGCTCTCGTGATGGGCGACATCCATTTCGCGCCGCCACTCGTCCGAATTCACTCGCAATGCCTCACCGGCGATGTCTTCGGTTCATTGCGCTGCGATTGCCGGCTGCAGCTCGAGCTGGCCATGACCAGGATCGCGGAAGAGGGTGCGGGAATCCTGCTTTACGAGCAGCAGGAGGGGCGCGGCATCGGCCTTATGGCCAAGTTGAAGGCCTACCAATTGCAGGACCAGGGCTTGGATACGGTGGAAGCGAATGAAGAGCTTGGCTTCGCTGCCGACTGCCGCGATTACGATCTCGCCGCCGGAGCCTTGAAGCTGCTCGGCGTTTCGCGCGTTCGGCTCATCACCAACAATCCCCAGAAAGTGGCCGCGCTGGAGTCGGCCGGCATCACGGTATCGGAACGCGTATCGGCGGAAGTCGAAGCCCAGGAGAGCTTCGAGCGGTATCTCCGAACGAAGCAGGAGAAGATGGGACACATCTTCGACAATTCCGACGTTCTGAATCGTTGACGCCGATCGAGCGCCACCCTTTGCAATCGATTGCAATACCGAATGCGATCCGTCGCGGCATCCGACGCGGCAGCGAATGGCTGTGCCCACTTGTTCGATCTTGACTTTGCAGGCCTTCGTGAACAAAGATCATCGCGCCGGGAACTCGGGTAAATTCTTCCACTTACCGTGCTAAAATCGCTGACACTGGAACTGCGATGATCGAGTCCGAAGTGGATTTTGGAACGACGCCGGAGCTGACCGCGGATATGATTCGCGCGCAGCTTGACCTCCTCGTTCGGGATGAAGTCTTTCGCTCCAGCAAGCGCTCCGTTGCATTCCTAAAGTACGTTGTGGAGCAAACGCTGAACGGCTCCGCAGATCAGATCAAGGAACGCACCATCGGCGTCGAGGTTTTCAGCCGGGACCCATCCTACGACACCAACCTCGATCACATTGTTCGCACCGCCGCCACCGAACTCCGCAAGAGGCTTGCGACCTACTACGTCGACGAGAAACACCGTTCCGAGCTTCGGATAGGATTGACGCCCGGCTCCTATATCCCGCGCTTCATGCTCCCCGGCCAGGGCCACCATCCGGGCCTGGAAAACGATGTCGAGGCAGAATCGCCCGACGCGCCGTTTGACACGCACTCCGCGCACGTTCACATCGGGGCGGCGACTGTCGCCGACGGGCAGATTGCCAGGTTTGAGCCCATGCCGTGGTGGCGGCACTGGTACACGGGCGCTGCCGCGGTTGCCCTCATTGGATCCGCAGCCATGCTCGGATATTCATGGCTCTACAAAGGGAATCCCGAAGATCTTTTCTGGAAGCCGGTCATCGAGACACCGGGCCCGGTGCTGGTGGCAGTGGGAGATCATCCCAACGGCCCGCCGACGTTGCCTGCGGCGGATGGAAATGGAAGCCCTGTCACTCCCGTGCCAAGTTCGGACGCTTCGCAGACTGTTCCCTTTGCCGACACGGTCACCATTGCCAAGGTTGTGGGCGCGCTCGAGGCGCGGAACAAGCAGGTCCTCATCCGCAGGGGTAGCGAGAGCTCGTTTTCCGACCTGAGAAACGGCGCCGTCGTCCTCATCGGGGCCTTCAACAACGAGTGGAGCCTGCGCCTGACCCGCCAGTTGCGTTATAGCCTGGCACTCGATCCCGATCAGCACCTCATCTATATTCGCGACGCCAAGAACCCCGCGTCACGCAGCTGGAGCTGGGCAACCAATCAGCCTACCCAACCGGTGACCGGTGCCAACAGCCCCAAGTTGCAGGACTTCGCGCTCATCTCCCGCATTCGCGACTCTGAGACGGGCCACGTCGTTGTCGTGATCGGCGGGCTCTACACCTATGGCACCGAAACTGCGGGGGAATTCCTCACCGATTCCGAGATGATGCAGGCAGTCGCCAGGCAGGCCCGTCTCAACGGTTCGGAGCAAAACCTGCAGATTGTGCTGGGAACCACCGTCACCGACGGTACCCCAGGCCCCCCAAGGGTGCTGGCGGTAGCGGCCGATTAGCCACACCTTTCCGCATGGGCCCGCGGCGCCAGGAGCGATGAGATAACCCATAGAAAAACTTAAGGATATGTCCAATTCCTGACCGTCAGGGACGGTATCTGTCTCATCAACTGTCAACCCGTTTCAATACAAACTTTAAGGCTCAGGTTCAGGCTCGTCCGGCTGCGTGTACCGAACCTGAGGAAGGGTCCGGCCGAGCCAACAAGAGCCATTTTCAGGAGGCAGATATGAGAGCTTATCTCAAGCTGATCGGTAGTTTTGTGGTTGTTTGCGCCGTGTGCGTTTGCATCCCAGGCAGGTTGTTTGCGCAAGGGTTTGGGAGCATCAACGGCACCGTGACAGACACGAGCGGCGCAGTGGTCGCGGGCGCGGAAGTGACCGCAACCCAAGCTGCAACAGGGATTAAATCAACAACCACCACGGGGAGCGAAGGCAACTTTGTCTTCCCCATCCTCGCGCCTTCGGTCTACAACGTCTCCGCCACGCGCCAGGGATTCCAGGCCTACACCCAGAACGGGGTGCAGCTCCGCGCTGACAACGCGGTGACGGTCAACATCGTCATCAAACCCGGCGCGACCACCGAAACAGTGACCGTGAACGCCGAGACGGCGCAGGTGGACGTGACCACGGGCACTTTGCAGCAGGTGATCGGCGCGGTTTCGGTCAATGAGCTGCCCCTGAACGGGCGCAACGCCGCCGCTCTCACTGAGGAGGTGGCCGGCATCACCATCGCGCCGCCGGCCCAGGCCGACCAGGGAAATACTAAGACCTTCCCCATGGTCGTTGCCATTTCCGCCAATGGCACGTTTGTCGGGCAGACCAATTACATGCTTGACGGCGGTAACAATGTTGACGAGTACACCAACGTGAACATGCCCTTCCCCATGCCCGATTCCACTCAGGAATTCAGTATTGAGACCAACAACTACGCTGCGCAGTACGGCCAGAACGCCGGCGGCGTGGTGAACATCATCACCAAGAGCGGCACCAACCGGTGGCACGGCAATCTGTTTGAGTACATCCGCAACCGCGCGCTTAACGCCGCGCCGTGGTACACCTACAGCGCCGGGACCGGCAAAAAGACCGTCGACCCGCTCAAGCGCAACCAGTTCGGCGGAACAGTGGGCGGCCCGCTGGAGATTCCGCACCTCTTCCACACCAACAAGGCCTTCGGCTTCTTTGGATATCAGAGAACGATCAACCATGGAGCCGCGAACATTTCCAGCTCCACTTTCCTGCCGACGATTGCGCAGGCGGGTGCGAACTCGTCAGGTGGCGCACCGGGAACCAACAATCTCGTCTTTACCGATTGCGTGAACGATCCGCTCATGCCGTCTGCGATCCTCGCCCCCACGATCAGCTGCGGGGCCGGCACCTCAAACGTCTGGAGCAGCTCCGCCATCAGCCCGGTGGCGGTCAACGCGCTGAAATATCTCCCGGCGCTGACCACGACCGGCAACCCAGGAGCCGTCGTCAAGCCCAACTTCTACCGCCAGGCCGAGATCACGGCCCGCGCGGACGATGAGTTGATACCCAAAGACAGATTGACGCTGCGCTACTTCTCCGACGCTTACGTGCTACAGAGCGTGCTCGATCTCAAAGACCTGCTTACCTACGCCGACGGAGCCGCATACCACTACTACAATGGCCTGTTCTCGTGGACGCACACCTTCAACGACCGTGTCGTGAACAACCTCATCTTCAGCTATCAGCAAGGCAACGACTCCCGCGGCCCGACCACCAGTTCCATCAACGTTGTCGACCTGGGCGTGAACATCTGGCAGCCTGCGTTCAAGCAGATTAACCAGTTCCAGGTTTCGGGCTTCTTCAACATCGGCGACAACCCGCAGGCGTTCTTCCGCCGCGCCAACTACACGCTAACTGACGATATTCACTTCCTGCTTGGCAGGCACAACATCGATGCCGGCTACCATGGAGAGGTCTCGAAGATCGACATCAACAACCTCTTCCAGCAGCCCGGCCAGTTCACGTTCAACTCCAACATCTCCGGCGACGCCATCGCCAGTTTGATGTTCGGGTATCTCTACCAGTTCAACCAGGCGTCGGGCCAGTTCTTCAATACCCGTGGCAAATTCCAGGGAGCGTACGTTCAGGACAGTTGGAAAGCGACGCGCAACCTGACGCTCAATTTCGGCGTGCGTTACGAACCGTTCATTCCATGGCACGAAATGCAAGGCCGCATGGGTAGCTTCTTCCCCACGCTCTGGGCCGCCGGCACGCACTCGACCAAGTATCCCAATGCGCCCGCCGGACTGTTGTTCGCGGGCGATCAAGGCTTCAACCCCAATGGAGTCGCCTCGGCTTACAACCACTTCATGCCCCGACTGGGCTTTGCCGACGACGTGTTCGGCAATGGCAAGACGAGCCTGCGCGGCGGGGCGGGTATGTTCTTCGACAGCCGCATCAACAGCACGTTGTTCAATATTTACTCGAACGGCGTGCCGTTCGTTACAGCGGTGGCCCTGAACTCGAGCGCCTCGATCTCCATGAACGTTGCCAATCCTTACACGAGCTACGGAACCACAAATCCTTTCCCGGCACCACAGCCTCCTCCTTCGTCAACGGCGATCAATCCCAACCAGAGCTGGCTCACCTACGACCCGTACAAGGGCTTCCAGGACCCGCTCTTTTACGCCTGGGATCTGGCCGTTGAGCAACAACTCACGGGCAGCGCCTCATTCCGTGCTGCCTATGTTGGCACTCACGGCAGCCATCAGTGGCAGGACCTCGAGCTGAACCCGGTGACCCCCGCAATAACCGGGATACGCAAGTTTAATCAACCGGGCTGCTCGGCGAACAACAGTTGCTATCCGGGCACCATCACCGCGGCCAACACGGGCGGCAACACCAGCTACAACTCGCTGCAGGTCTCGGCTGAGCAGCGCGTGCGGTATGGCCTGAACCTGCTCTTCAACTACACCTGGTCGAAGACGCTAACGAACATGCCGTGGAACCAGGCGGCGACGTCCATCGGCAACAACAACTCCTTCGGTTATCCCATCTACGCATCGAACTTCAAACAACTCGACCACGGACCTGCGGATTTCGATCACCGCAACGTGGTCGCCATGTCGTATGTGTACACGATCCCGAAGTTCCTCAAGGATGGACCCGCCGCGGCTCGCTACATCTTGAACGACTGGTCGACCACCGGACTCCTCCAGTACCGGAGCGGCGATCCGCTGACCATCTTCTCGAGTGGAAGCAACATCGACGGATCTGGTCAGAACCGCGATCGCGCCGTGTACTCAGGCAGCGGCGCTTATGGCAGCACCGCCTGCGCCGTGGGTGCAGCGAATTGCAAATCGTGGATGAACCAGGCCAGCTTCTCGAACCCCACTTCGGGCGGCTTCGGAAACGTAGTCAAGGGCTCGTTCGTCGGACCTCACTACATAGACTGGGACGCCAGCCTGGCGCGCAAGTTCGCCTTCACGGAGCGGACGGGCCTGACGTTCCGCGCCGAGTACTTCAACCTGATGAACCACGCGAACCTGGGCGACCCCGGAACCACTTCAGGCGCGTCCACCTTTGGAAAGATCACCAACAGCAGCCCGCAGAACTGGTCCGGCACGGCTCCGCAGAACGACCCGCGCATTGCCCAGTTGTCGTTAAAGCTGCAGTTCTAAACCTGGGCGGGGAGTGCGGTTCGCGCCGCATTCCCTGCCTTATTGCGTACTCTCGAATTTTGAAGCACGGAAAATTCGATCGTTGCCGCAGTTTGTCACTGGTCGAGTGCCGAGGCCAGCGGCCGATTCGCAAAACCAGGGTTACCGTATCCCGGAACCACGACACCTGAGTCGGCGCGACCACCAGGGAGCGACAACCTTGCTGAAAAATCACGAGGACACAACGACTCTGGTTTTGCCATAGGAAGCCGCTTTTATCTCAGAAAGTAATGGGCGCAGATTGCGAAGGCCACTCGATGATTGAGACAGCAGGATGCGAAGCAGGCCGGTCGCGGAAATCGCTGCTGACGATCTGTCTTTTGGCGGCCGCCGCAGCCACGCAGGCACAGGCGCCGCAGCCGACGGCACAAGCTGCCGACCCGCCGGAGAAGCTTCCGCCGCTCGGACTCAGAGCGGTCTACCACAATCCCATTCTTTTCGCCGATTACTCTGATCCCGACATCATTCGCGACGGCCTGAATTACTACCTGGTTGCCTCCACCTTTCATTTCGTGCCCGGCATCCCCATTCTCCAATCGGGCGACCTCGTCCACTGGACCATCATCGGCCACGTGGTCGAACGTCTCAATATGGATCCGCGCTACAACCTGGTCGGCGGCAATCGCTACGGCAAAGGCGTGTGGGCGCCGTCCATCAGAAAACACGATGGCATCTTCTACGTTTACTTCCCTACTCCGAGCGAGGGCATCTTCGTCTCGACGGCAAGAAAGATCACCGGACCGTGGAGCGCACCCGCGGTCGTAATTGCGCAGGCGGGACTTGAGGACCCATGCCCCTTCTGGGATGACGACGGCAAGGCCTACCTGATCCACTCCATGACCGGCGCCGGACCGCTCATCCTGCACCGCATGTCGCCCAATGGCCGGAAAGTGCTCGATGAAGGCAAGATTATTGTCCAGGACCCCGAACACCTGCCGGTTCTTGAAGGACCGAAACTCTACAAGCGCGACGGCTTCTACTACATCTTTGCTCCCATCGGCGGCGTGGGCGGTGGCTCGCAGGTGGTCTTGCGCTCGCGGCAAATCTACGGCCCCTACGAGCATCGCGTCGTTCTCGCGCAGGGCTCGACGAATATCAACGGCCCGCACCAGGGAGGGTATGTGGAAACGCCGGACGGCCAGGGATGGTTCGTCCATTTCCAGGCGGACGGCGCTCATGGGCGCATCGTTCACCTGGAACCGGTGCGCTGGAGCGACGACTGGCCGGTGATCGGCGCCGATCCCGATGGCACCGCGACTGGACAGCCGACGCCCTCGGGCCCCATTCCGGATAACTCCAGTGAGCCCTCACGCCAGAGGCCGCAAACTTCCGACGATTTTACCGACAGCAGGCTCGGGCCGCAGTGGGAATGGAATCACAATCCCGACGATGCTCATTGGTCGTTGAGCGCCCGGCCCGGCTACCTCCGTCTCATCCCCATGCAGGCTGATGGCCTGCTCGCAGCGCGGGATACGCTTACCCAGTGCATGCAGGACAATGCCTTCGAATTCACCGTCCGCATGGACCTGTCGGGGATCAAGCCCGGTGTGCATGCCGGCCTGACCATGTTTGAAAAATCGGCCAGCGGCCTCGAAGTCGAACAGCGGGGCCTCGTGCGGCGATTGAGTTTCTTCCATCTTCAGGAGCGCACACCCGGGCCGGTACTCTCGCAATCGATCATTCAGCTTCGCGTGCGCGTCGATGGCGATCTGGTGCTCTACTCCTATAGTCTCGATGACGGCAAGACCTTCCGCCAGCTTGGGTCGTCCACGCCCATCCGGTTCAGCTGGTGGAAGGGTTCGCGGCCAGCTCTCTTCGCATACACCACGCAGGCCGCCAATCCGGGAGCCGTCGACTTCGACTGGGTCCACTATCAGCCGCTTGGCCCAAACCCCTGGTGAGCACGGCGGCTTATTGCAAAGCACCTGCAAGGGGATTAAGGATTCGTCATGCATACACGGCGAGAATTCATCGCTGAAGGAGCCAGGGCCGGAGCCGCCATTGCCGCGGCGGGCTCCGTCGCATCGCTCATTGCAGGCTGCGCACATCCCGCCGCCGGCCCGCACTCCCTGCCCGCTTCATTCCACGACGTATCGGGCTCGCGTTCGCTCCGGGCGCATGCGCGCCGCCACGGGCTCATTTTCGGCTCAGCAGTCATCATTCATAATGTCCAGGACGACGCCGACTTCGCGGAATTGATCGGCGAGCAATGCGGCATTGTCGTTCCTACCGGCGAGCTGAAGTGGATCGCGCTGCGACCTGCACCCGACAAGTACGACTTCTCCCGCCCCGACTTCCTGTTGGCCTTCGCGCAACGGAATCACATGCTCATGCGCGGCCACACGCTCTGCTGGCACGAGTCCGTTCCCCAATGGATCCAGACCCCGGAGAATCGCCCCAACACGCAGCAGTTCTTCATCGACCACATCACCACGGTATGTAAGCATTATGCGGGCCAGATGCAATCATGGGACGTCGTCAACGAGGCCATTCTTCCCAGCGACGGCGAGTCCGGCGGGCTGCGCAAGTCCTTCTGGTACGAGCAAATCGGGCCGGACTACATCGATCTTGCTTTCCGCACCGCGCGCGCAGCCGATCCGCATGCCCGGCTGACCTACAACGACTATGGCGTTGAGTACGACAACGACAACAACGGCGAGCGCCGCCGCCTCATCCTCGAGCTGCTGCGCGGCATGCAGAAGCGCGGTGTGCCGTTCGATGCCGTGGGCATCCAGAGCCACGTAAAAGCCGCCCAGCCCGACAACTTCGGCAAAGGCCTGGCCGACTATATCGAGGCCATCCGCCAGATGGGCCTCGAGGTCTACCTCACCGAGATGGATGTGAACGAGGACGACATTGTTTCGGACGACCCCGTCAAGCGCGACGCCATCATTGAGCAAACTTACACCGACTATCTCCGCGTCGCCCTTGCGAATCCGGCCGTCAAGTTCGTCCTCACCTGGGACCTGAGCGATCGCTTCACATGGCTCAATAACGGCCCGACGCACCATCGCAAGCAGCCGAATCGCCCCCAGCGATCGCTTCCCTTCGATCGCGACTATCGGCCCAAGGAAGCCTTCTTTGCCATTCGCGACCGCTTCGATCACCGCCCGGTAAGCTAACGCATGCAGTTCCAGCCGGTCTTCCTTGGAGCTCCCGAACCACCGGTTACCGTGGTGGTGTCACCCTTTGGGGGAATGGCCAACGGGAGAGATTTTCCGTGTATCCTAAGGGCAATTGCCGTTGGGTTCGCTCCACGTCTCTACCCGGATTTGCGCTGACATCTTATGGTTGAAGGGAAGGAGCTCGAATGACTCGCCGTTACGCTCTTCTTCTGGTTTTGATGCTGGGCGCTCTTGCTCTTCCGCTGCGCGCGCAGACCGGGTGCGACGATTCGCCTGAAGACCCAACCATCGTGCTGGCTCTGGTAGGTGGCGCAGGCGCGCTTGTGGCGAGTGTGCGGGCAGCGCGCAGCCGCAAGCGGTAAGCGCCGGCTGGCGATCCGCTTCCTCTGGTCCTTACGATGGGGAATAAGACCGTGAAGCTTCCCCGATTTCTTCGCCGGCTTTCGGTTTCTGCATGTGTGGCTGCAATCGCCGGCTGCGGCGGCAGCCTGTCCACTTCAGGCGGCGGAGGCGGAACGGGCGGCGGTTGCACAGTCAGCAAAAGCTCCTCAACGCCTGCCTCCTGCCCTTCCAGAATGCCGGTCGCGGGCGCCTCCTTCACCGGCAAGGTTCTTGCCGCCTCCAAACCCGTTCAAGCAGCCAGCGTCCAGCTTTTCGCCGCGGGCAACACAGGCAACGGATCTGCGCCTTCTGCGCTTCTGGCAGCCGCGCTCGCCACTGCCTCCGACGGCAGCTTCACTGTTCCCTCCGGATACACCTGTCCTTCGGCGCAGACGCCTCTCTATCTGTTTTCGAAGGGCGGCCAGCCCGGCGGCGCTGCGGCCAATACCGGTCTTTGGCTCATGACCGCTCTCGGCCCCTGCGGCAACATTGCCTCCGGCAGTTCCGTCGTCCTCAATGAAGTCACCACAGCTGCCTCGGTTTGGGCGCTCGCTCCATTCATGTCAGCCGGCGGTAACGTGGGCGCCAGTTGTACCAACACAACAGGCCTCGATAACGCGTTCCTCAACGCGAGCGGCCTTGCCAATCCGGCTACGGGCACATCGCCGGGAGCTAGCCTTCCCTCAACGCTCGCCGTCCCCACGGCAAAGCTGAACACGCTGGCCAACGCCCTCGCCTCCTGCACCAGCTCCGCCGGAGGAGCCTCCTGCGCGCCGCTTTTCAGCGCCGCCACCGCAGGCAACACCGTCCCGGCCAACACGCTCGACGCCGCGCTCAACATCGCGCTCGCGCCCGGCAACAACGTTGCGGCAATTTACACGCTCGCCGCGGCCAACGCCGTGTTTTCGCCTGCACTCTCCGCCGCTCCGCCCGACTGGATGCTTCACAACACCGTCTCCGGCGGAGGCATGAACATACCCGCATCGCTCGGCGTCGCCGCGTCCGGCAACGTCTGGGTTTCGAGCTACTTCAACACCGTCTCGGAATTCTCTCCAGGCGGCGCCGCGATCTTCCCTTCCGGGATCACTGGCTCCGGCATCAACGAGTCCTACGGTATGGCGCTCGACCCGCAGGGCAACGTCTGGATCGCCAATGAGCAGACCACTCTCAACGGCGGCGCCGGCAACATGACCGAGCTGAACTCCGCCGGCCAGCCGCTCGCCACCGGACTCAACGGAGGAGGCATCAACTTTCCCATCGCCGTTGCATCCGACACGAACGGCAACATGTGGATCGCTGATTACGGCGACTCGAAGGTCACGTTGCTCTCGAATTCCGGCTCGCCGCTCTCCGGTTCCGCCGGCTGGGGCGGCACATCGCTCGCATTCCCTGTCGCCGTAGCCGTCGACTCCCGCCACAACGCGTGGATCGCCAATCAGGGCGGCCTGCTCCCTGTCACTGAAATCTCGGCCGATGGGTCCGCCGTCGCCAAGTTCGACTGCGACTGCGATGGAGCTTCAGGCATCGCCACCGATCAGAGCGGCAACGTCTGGATCGCGAACTACTACGGCAACAGCATCAGCGAGGTCGACACCTGCGGAACGCTTGAGCTTGACGCCGCAAAAGGCGGAGGCGTGCTGCGCCCGCAAGCAATTGCAGTCGATGGCGCCGGAACAGTATGGGTGGCGAGTTACCAGGGAAATTCGCTCTCTGAAATCGGCAGCGCAACCGGCGCGGCGCCGGGCATGTTCTTGTCGCCGTCAACCGGATTCGGTGTCGACGCTTCCCTGCTCGGGCCTTACTCGCTCGCCATCGATGCAAGCGGAAGCATCTGGTTGTCGAATTCCGACAAGAACACGCTCACGCAGTTCATCGGGGTCGCGGCGCCGGTAAAAACGCCTATGGCCGGTCCGCCGCAATCGCCGTAGCGCCGCAACTGCGTGATTGCCGAGTCGGCCCACGAAACGTGGGTGCTCCAGGTCTCGACTTTGAGACCTGGGAATGCACGAATTCAGGGGTTCGAGTGTTCGGCCCCGCAAGATGCGATGATATCAAACTGAGGACACTCTCTGTCCATGCCGGAAGAGTTGGAACTCGCGCCGCATACCGCCGAAGCAAAGCCGGACTTGGCCTCCGCCCGCCCCTCTGCGCCGTCGCCTCTCGTCTGGTGCGTCATCGCCATTCTCGCCGCGGCCGGCTGCCTCGGTATCAGCCATGAGCTCGCTCTGCTCTGGAGATGCTGGACCACCGATCCACTGCGCTCTATCGGCATGCTCATCCCGCCGGCGAGCATCGCGCTCACCCTTCTCGTTTGGCGCCAGTACCGCTGGGAGCTGCGCGGCGCATGGTGGGGCATGCCCGTGATCGCACTTGCCTGGCTCATCAGCATGCTTCACGCGAGCGCTGAAGTCTTCATCACCGCCCGCGGAGCGCTCGTTTCCCTCATCCCGCTCTCACTGCCCGTCTACCTTTACGCAAGCGGAGTTGTCCTTTTGTTTGCCGGAACACACGTTTGGCGCAAGGCCTGGTTCCCTCTCGGCTTGCTTCTGCTATCGCAGCCGGTGCCAATCCTCTCGAGCAGCATGATCGATATTCCCCTCCAGAACATCTCCGCGCACGTCGCGCGTTCGTTTGCCGCGCTCATTCACTTCGCGCCCACCACACCGCAGCTTCAGCTCATGTTCGCGCCGGACTTCGGCATGTTCATCGCGCCCGGCTGCGACGGCATTCGCGGCGCCGTCGCCATGGGCTACGTGGCGCTTGTGCTCGGTTACGTCAAGCGCGTCTCGTTTCGTCGCTGGGCGGCGTACGTGGTCGGCGGCGTCTTGCTCGGTTACCTCTTCAACTTCATCCGCCTCTGCTTCCTCGTCGTCTATTACCGCATCGCGCTCGGCCATCCTATGCTCGAAGGCGGCGCCAAACGTGCGGACTACGCCATCGGCTCCTGCCTCTTTCTTTTCGCGATCCTCGCCTTTCTCCGCCTCGCGCGCATCAGGGAAAAAACTCCGCCCGCCGCGCCGCCCCCGCCGGCCAACCCCAAGCCCGCGCCGCACTCCCGAACCCTCGTCACCCGCTGCGCGGCGTTTGCTCTCGTGCTGATTCTCGTGCTCGCGCTGCCTTCCTCGCCCCTCCGCGCCAGGCAAGGCGTTCCCCCCGCGCCCACGTCGCTCGCCGACCGCATGCCCAAGCAGATCGGCGAATTCACGCTCACGCGCGACTGGTACGAGCAAACCGCGGGCAAGACGCTCGTCGAAGCCGGCGCCTACTCGGCCCCCGGAGCGGATGAAATTATCCTCGCCGTCTGGGTCGCGCCCGATGTCTACTTCCACGACGCAAATTCGTGCTGGCTCGCGCGGGGCCTCGAACCCGATCGCCTCGCCACGCTGCCCTTCGTCACCGCGCAGGGCAACACTCTCAATCTCAGCACCGGCTTCTACAACGACGGCGTCACCGACAGCATCGTCGTCAGCGTCGCATGCACGCCCGGATCATGCTCCGAGGCACAGCAAGCCGCGCCCAACGGCCGCATCGGAATCGTCGTCCTCAAGCCCGGGATCAGCTCGCTCACCGGCTCAGCCGAGCACGCTGTTCCCATCATGATTCGCATCGACAAGCTGCATTCCGGCGCGCCCGAATCCTCAACGCAAAGTGCCCTCATTACCGAAGCGCAGAGATTTCTCTCCGGGCTCAAACCCATGAGCTTAAGCCAGGCGTTTCAGTAGCCGCCTGCTCGCGCGCGATCGCCGGCCGCACCAGCGACGCCAGCAGGACCGCGAGTGCCGGCCGGATGTCCTTCTCTGCAAGCGTCCGCTTCCCTTCCGCGGCCTTCTTCATCACCTGGCGGACATACGATTCGCAAAAGACCATCGACCACTCGGCCGGTATCAACACAGTCTGCCCCCCGCCGTCGAGATTCACAACGGCAGGCTCGGCGAGATTGTCCGCAAACCGGATCGGCCCCGCAATTTGCGCGCGCTCCGGCGGATCGGGCAAAGACGACACCGCCTGCTTCAGCAGCTTGCGCGCCGCCGCCGCAAAACTCTCGGGCACCGTCTCCAAAAGGATGATCTCCGTGCCGTCTGCGTCGATCTCGTGCCCCACCCGTGGATCACCTGCGTTCCGCGCACGGGCGTAAACAATACTCGCGGCACGGGCCAGATCGCGGTCTACATCATCGATGCGCGGCCGGCTGGGAGACATGCGCGCGTAGTATCGATATCTCGCCAGATACGAAAGCTCCGCCTCCGATCCCTGAAAGTGCTCATATTGATACATCAGGTCTTCCTCAAGCGAAGAGAGCCCTCGCGCGCGCGCCAGCGCGGCATACCACTTGAACGCTTTGTGCAGGTACCAGCCGTGTGTCTTGTAGAGACGGTCTTTTCCCGTATTCTCGCCGAAAGTGTTGAAGCTCAGTTGGTCGAACATCTGGATGTAGTCTTTGCGCAGTTGCACGATCACGTCGGACCACAGCAGCTTGGCCGATTCCAGGTGCTCATCCAGCGAGCCCTCGGGAAAATACGCGAAGTGCGGAGAGTAGCCGCCATCGAGATGAATATTTCCCCTCGCAAACCCGGGCTGCATCGCGATCAGGTAGAAATGAAACCCGTGCACCTCCTCCGTCGTCTTGTCGCGCAGTTGCACCTGGGGCTGTCCTTCCGCATCCTTCCCAAACAACACCGGATACAGCTCGTATTTGTGAAGCTCCTCCCTCAGGTTCCGCTCCATTTGCGACTTGAATCCGGAAAGATGACCGATCTCCGCGGGCAAAAAGACCCGCCAATCCAGGTCGCGTATGTAGTCCCAATCCACATACCCCCAACGGCTGACGCTCAGGCCCATGCTTCCGTAGGGAGAAATCGGCGTCTTCCCTACCTGCTCCAGAAGATGCGGGCTCGTAGAAGCAAAGGCGCGAAGAGTCTCATCCACAACCGTGCGGATCAGGGGAACCATCGCAAGGTCCTGGGTGCCTCCGAATCGTTCCCGGGGCAAAAAGAGCGGCTCCTCGCCGAAGGCATTGCGATGCGCCGCAACCAGAGGTTGAATTCGCAAATCCTGAAACGACAGGCTCTCCGCTGCGTTGGTGAAGAGAAACTTCAGCGCTGCGGCCAGATTGGGATTTCGCGAGGAAAACGCGCGCAATGCCTGCTCAACGAGCGATCCGTTGCTTTTCGCGGAAGGTTGGCGCCTGCCCATGGCATTCGTGTCGCGCGGTTATCTCATTGTAGCCTTCGACGGCGCTCCGGTTCCGTCCGGTTTGCGTCCTTCCGCGACGGAGCGCCCGGCAAATTCTGTACCACTGCGGATAAGACAAACTGGTATGTGATGGGCCCAGAAAAAACTGGAAATCAGGAAACACGCACTTGTTCCAGCACTGCCCCTCGGATTTCAGCCAGCTGGCCAAGGCCACAAGACAACTCAGGCTGGTCTAGATCCATTTCCTCCACAGCAACCAGACTTTCACCGATTGCGTAAGGCCCGAGTAGGCAAGAAGCGTGAGAAGCAGGATGGGCCAGTAAAGCCCCGGCAGGTGTACGAGGCCCAGCGAAGAGGCCAGTGGAGAGTAAGGAAGCCACGCTCCAAAGGCCATGATGGCCAGTGTTGTGAGGATCAGAGACCAGCTCGCACGGCTTTGCAGGAAAGGGATCTTATTGGTGCGAATGATGTGGATGATGAGTGTCTGCGTCATCAGCGACTCCACGAACCAGCCCGTCTGAAATAGCGGAGCGCTTGACGGGTTCCAGCATTTGAAGAGATAGAGCATGACGAAGAAGGTGGAGTAGTCGAAGATCGAGCTGATGGGTCCTATGCAAAGAATAAATCGCCTGATCTCTCCGATTTTCCAGGGCCGCGGCAGCGCCACTTGTTCTTCGTCCACCGCGTCGTTGGGAATCGGCACCTGAGAAAAGTCGTAAAGCATGTTGTTTGTCAAAATCTGAATTGGGGCCATGGGAAGAAAGGGGAGAAAGGCGCTCGCTCCCAACACGCTGAACATATTTCCAAAGTTGGAACTGGCGCCCATCCGGATGTACTTGATAATGTTGGCGAAGACCTTCCGGCCCCCGATGACGCCCCCGTCCAGAACCATGAGATCCTTCTCCAGCAGGATCAGATCCGCCGACTCCTTGGCGATGTCGGCCGCTGTATCCACTGAGATGCCAATGTCCGCGGCGCGCAACGCGGGAGAATCGTTGATTCCGTCTCCCATGAATCCCACGACGTGCCCCTTGCCGCGCAGGACGCGAACGATTCGCTGTTTGTGGGCGGGAGAGAGGCGGGCAAAGAGAGTTGTCTTTTCCGCAGCCTCGGCCAGTTCCGCGTCGGACATTTTCTCCACATCATCGCCCAGCAGCATCGGGTCGGCGAGGAGCCCCACGTCCCTGCACACTTTGCGGCTTATCAGGTCGTTGTCGCCGGTGAGGATCTTTACCACCACACCATGTTTGTGCAGTGCTTCGATTGCGCCCGCGGCGGTACGTTTGGGCGGGTCCAGAAATGCGACATACCCTTTCAGCACGAGATCGCGTTCATCGTCCCTGGAGCAGGTCTTTTTCCCCGGCAGCTCTTTGATTGCTACCGCCAAAACCCGGAATCCATCATCGCTAAGGCTCGCATACTCGTCCTTCAGCCCTTTGATCAGGGCAGGGTCCATGGGCGACACCTTCCCATCCAACTCGAAATGGGAACACTGATGGAAAATCTCTTCCGGAGCGCCCTTGGTCAGGAGGATCGCCTTGCCTTCAGGACTCTCGACGAGTACCGACATCATGCGTCGCGTAAAGTCGAAAGGTATCTCGTCCAGCTTCTTGTACTTCTCGACCAGGGCTTGCCCATGAAAATCCGAACTGTTCAGAATCGCCGTGTCAAGCAGGTTCTTGAGGCCCGTCTGGAAGTGGCTGATGAGGTAGCCATCCATGAGCACTTCATCCGTTTCGCGTCCGGCGACATTGCAGTGGCGCTGAAGGATGACCCGATCTTCGGTGAGCGTGCCGGTCTTGTCGGTGCATAACACGTCCATACCACCGAAGTTCTGGATGGCGTTGAGACGCTTGACAATCACCTTCTTACGGCTCATGGCAAGCGCGCCCTTGGAGAGGCAGACGGAAACGATCATGGGCAGCATCTCCGGAGTCAGTCCCACGGCCACTGCCATGGCAAAGAAAAAGGCGCTCTTCCACTCGTGCTTGGTGAAGCCGTTGATCAGGAAGACTAGGGGCACCATGACGGCCATAAGCTGGATCATGAGCCACGTGAAACGGCTGAGGCCCTGGTCGAAACTTGTCGGCGGTTCCTCCTCCGTGATGGAACTGGCCATTGTGCCGAGATACGTGTGGACTCCCGTCACGACTACGACCGCGGTCGCCGTACCGCTTTGAACGCTCGTGCCCATGAAACATATATTCTTGAGTTCCGCCGGCGAATTGGCAGCCTTGGGGTCGGCGTCGTGAAACTTCTCTACTGGAAGCGACTCCCCGGTCAGCGTTCCCTGGCTGACGAATAGGTCCTTTGCAGAGATCACCCGCATGTCACCCGGAATCATGTCGCCGGCGGAGAGATTGATGATGTCCCCCGGGACCAGGTCACGAAGAGGAAGCTCCTGGGCCTTCCCGCCCCGAACCACCGTAGCGGTCACGTGGATCATGGCTTTGAGCTTCGCCGCCGCAGCGTCTGCACGGGCTTCCTGCAAAAATCGAAGCGCCGCGCTGAGCACGACCATGCCGGCCATTACGCTTCCTGCGCGCGCATCACCCGTGGCAAACGAAATCGACGAGAGAGTTGCCAGCAGAATGACCAGCGGGTTACGGAGGATGATCAAGAGGCGAATAAACCAGCCGCGCCGCCGTTCTTGCGCAACCTCATTCGGACCCGACGTGCGCGCTCGCTCTTCGGCCTCAGCTTGAGTCAGGCCCCCGGGAGCCGTGCGCAACAACTGAAGCAGATCATCGCCTTCCTTAGCGGCCGCATCGAGGACAGCGGGTGAAACGCGGATGTTATGTTCCTTTGCCTTTGCAGCAATCGGAGACGCGTCCGGGGGAGGCGGAGTCCCTGGGGGGACGACGGCGTTCAGGTTGCCATCCTTGGCTACCTTTTCCACCACGTGATTCGAATCAGTTGCTGTCATCCTTCTTTTGACCGCCATCTGAGTTACTTGTTCTGAATCGTCTTAAGTCTTTTGATGTTTGGCTAGTGCGAAGATGGGCGCCTCTGCGCACCCTCGCACCCGCGCACAAGGCAGTTTGTCGCGGAGACAATTCAACAACTGCTTCCGAATGACCAAGAGTTTCAGTCCAGACAGATGATAATACTGTGCCGTTTAGCTCAAGTCGAGCCGACGTCCTCGGGCGAGTGTGAATTGTAATTTGGCTCAAAGCTCGTCACTGAGCCACGGCGGATGCCAGGTTTGAGCTTTGTGGCTTAACCGCCATCGCCCATGCCTCAATCAAGGCAGTTTCTCCACAAATATGAAGGAGCAGTCGGGGGACAGAGGCAGGTAGTGCAGCAACGCTGCCATTGCATTTTCACCGGCGACACTGCGCCCGGGCATCGGAGCGGGAGAGGTCAGTCTCGCTGGCTACGATCGCCATTTCAATGTGGCTGGCCCATCGCGCAGGCTCAGTTTGGTTGGAACAGCTTGGTCAACTGATCCGGCGGAACGGGCCGGCTGAAAAAGTTCCCCTGGGCTTCATCGCAATCGTATTCCCACAGAAACTCCAGATCTGCAGCCGTTTCAACTCCCTCAGCAATCACCCGGAGGTGAAGGCTCCGGCCCATGTCTATGACTGTCTTGACAGTGGCCATTCCACCTGGAACGGTGGTGATCTGACGGACTATCGAACGGTCGATCTTGAGGGCATTGAGGGGTAGTTTCTGCATACTGCTCAGACTGGAGGCGCCCATGCCGAAATTATCGACGGACACCTGCACCCCCCGATCCCTGAGGGTCTTGAGGATGAATACTGTCCGCTCGGGATCGTTCATCAAAACGCTCTCGGTCACGTCCAGCTCCAGGAGCGCGGGATCTAGGCCAGTTTTGCTGAGAACTGCGAAAAGCCCCTCCAGGAAACCCCCGCTCTGGAACTGCGCACCCGAGACGTTGACGTCCATCGTCTTTGCGGACCTACTTGCATCCGCCCAGGCTCGGGCTTGGGTGCACGCTTCAGCGAAGACCCAGTCGCCGATGGGCAGCATCAGGCCGGATTCCTCTGCGAAGGGAATGAACTCCCCCGGAGGGACAATTCCGCGCGTGGGATGGTTCCAGCGCGATAGCGCTTCAGCCCCGGTGATGGTTCCTGTCTTCAGGTCGAATTTGGGCTGGTAGTGCAACGTCAATTCGTTCCGCTCCAGGGCGCACCGCAGATCCTCCACGGTGAACTGGCTCTCAAATGTGCAGACTTTCAACTCTGGACTGTAGAACTGACAGCCCTGGCACCCGTTCTTCTTGGCCTGATACATTGCGGTGTCTGCATTCTTGATGAGCGTCTCCACATCCATGCCGTCGCCGGGGTAGACGCTCATTCCGATGCTTGCGGTGACGTGAAGCTGGTGGCCGTCGACGGAATGAACTTCGTCAAGCGCTCTTAGCACTCTTCTTGCCGTAGCAGCGGCATCTTCAGGCCGATGTACATCTTGCAGGAGCAGTGCGAACTCATCGCCACCGTGCCTGCTGACCGTGTCAGGGGCGCGTAAACAGCTTAGCAAGCGTTTTGCGACAGATTGGAGAAGCTTGTCGCCAGCCGCATGCCCCAGGGAGTCGTTGACCTTTTTGAAGCCATCCAAATCCAGAAAGAGGACAGCGGCCTGGCCTCCGTGCCGGCGTGCAAGGGAGATCGCCTGACCAAGCCGATCGCTAAAAAGCAATCGATTGGGCAAGCCGGTGAGAGAATCATGTTCGGCCAAATGAGCCATCTGCTCTGACTGCGCCCGCGCCGCACTCACGTCGCGAAAAACGATGACCGCTCCAGTGACCTTCCCTTCACGGTCGTGGATAGGGGCGACGGAGTCTTCAATGAAGACTTCACGACCGTCACGGTGGATGAGCACACAATCCAACGGCAGTTTCCCCGTCAAGTCTTCCGATGCCGCCTTCGCCATCGGATCCAGGATTGGCTTGCGCGTGGCGGGGTCAACGATGCGGAAGGCCTCGGTCAGGTGCCGGCCGACCGCCTCGGTCAGCGGCCAGCCCGTCATGCTGCTCGCGATGGGATTGAGGAAGGTGATGTTTCCTGACATGTCGGTGCAGATCAGGGCGTCGGCGATGCAATGGAGCGTGGCCTGGGCTCGTTCCTTTTCATTGGTCAGGATCTCTTCGTGGATGTTGCGCTCAGCGGCATTGCCCAAGGCTCGCATGAGTTTCTGCGGCTCGATCTGGCCCTTGATGAGATAGTCTTGCGCGCCCTCATGAATGGCTTGAATTGCCTTCGGCTCGTCGTCCGGGCTGGACAACAGCACCACGCAGACGTGGGGCGCGACTGCGCGCACGCGTCTGGCCGCCTCCAGTCCCTCTGGATCGGACAGTCCCAGGTCAAGCAAAACAATGTCAATTGGATGCCCTGCAAGGTAGGTCTCAGCGTCCGCCAAACTTGCCACGTGGGTCAATGCGAAAGAGTATGAGCTCTGATCGCCGAACATTGCACGAATTAGGCGAGCTTGTTCGAGGTCATTCTCGATCAGAAGAACGGTCTTGTCTGGGTTTTTCCCCATTGGTTTCACCTCTGCTCGGGGACCCTAGCACCACTTGTCTAAGATTCATGAGTTCGGAAAACCTTCCCAGACGGAATTAGTCGGAGAATATCAAAGCCCACGCAACAGCACTGTTCCTTTTTGCTCACTTTTGGGGGTGACGAGTTTGATTCCTCCCCTTCGCTTAGTCCGGGTAAGTGAGAGCACTCGGGTTTGAGATTAGCTGCAGATCCAGCCCGCAGCCGCCGCCGGACCCTTGCGTCAAAGGACGGCTGCCATCCTCGTAGCCAGCAGGGCGATTGCGTAACCTTCACTTGCATAAGTGGGGATACATCGATGCCTCCAGATGGGGACTAAGATCCACACCCTTTATCAGACATTTACAACTTGGCTTGCATTGCTCTGCTCGACAGATCGTACTGGGAACCCAAAGCGAGCAGGTTGCATGTGATTGACCCTTGCTTGTACGAAGGCCTGCATGTATGCCTGCGCTACGTGATTCCAGATCATGTTACGCGCGTAGAGGTAAGCGCGTTTGCGCATCGCCTGGCGCGCTGCCACATCGTCCAAAAGCGCAGTTGCCGTGGCTGCGATGGCAGCTGGGTCTTCAAAGGGAACCAGCGCCCCGCGCCCATCGTCCAGGAGTTCCACGGCGTGCCAGTATGGAGTCGAGATGATCGCCTTTCCGGCGCCGAGGGCATAGGCCAAGGTTCCCGATACAGCCTGTGCCTCGTGGCAGTAAGGCGTAATGTAAATGTCGGCCGACCCGACCAGCGAGGCCATTTCCTGAGGGCTGAAGAACCGGTTGTGGAAGATCACCTGTCGCTCAACCCCGAGTTCCCTGGCTAAGGCCTGCAACTGATCCCGGTATCGGTCGCCCTCGCGGGCCCTGACGTGTGGGTGGGTGGCGCCTGCGATGACGTAAACAACGTCCTTGTGGCTGGCGAGGATGCGCGGCAGCGCGCGAATCACGCTCTCGAATCCCTTGTTGGGAGAGAGCAGGCCGAAGGTGAGCAATACAAGCTTTTCCGCGATGGCGAGCGCATCCTTGTAAACCTCCGGCTCCACAAAGGGCAAGTTGGGGATGCCATGAGGAATCCGGTCGATCTTTTCGCCCGGAACTCCAAATACACTCTGCAGAACGCGTGAAGAGTACTCGCTCATCACAATAATACGATGCGAGCGCTCGGCGATTTGTTGCATGACCCAGCGCTGGCCGGCGTCTGGCTCGCGAAGTACCGTATGCAGAGTTGTCACAACCGGCATGTTAAGGTGCTTAAGCAACTCCAGGACATAACTGCCAGCTTCGCCTCCATAGATCCCATACTCGTGCTGCAAGCAAACCAGATCTACATTGGCGCCGTTAAGAAAGCTCGCGGCTGCCCGATAAGACCGGATATCGGCTTCGGTCATCTCGAATCGTACCCGCGCAGGGTAAACGTACGACGATTGAGGATCGTTCACGGCTACCACGAACACAGCCGCGGCTCCGAACTCAGCCGCGATTGCATCACACAAATCTGTCGTGAAGGTCGCAATTCCACACTGCCGAGGAAGGTGGTTGCCGATAACCGCTATCCGAACTGGAACCGCCCGGCGGGGTATCGCTTGCGAGGATCTTGCCGATTGTTTTCCGAATACCGGAGGCTGTGATTCGTGCCGGATCATGGTGCTCGGCTGCAGATTCGCTGCGAGGTGAAACGCGGACATTGCACTCTCCTGACGCTATGGTCTAGTTGGAATCGCGCCCAATACATGAGGACGGCGCCAAATGCCCGGCACGGAAAATTCCTTAATGTCCGGACTCGTACTGCCTTTCGTCAATCCGCCCTCGCCATCTGCGGAGCAACTCGATGACGAGTACGACCAAGGCTATGGCCAGGAGTAGCTAGATCAGGCCTCAGGCGATATGAAGATTGAAACCCAACTGCTACAAGGTCAGACGAGCAACGAAGCAAGCCAAAGGCCCCTTTGCTCTTGCGATCATCAGGGGCACTCGAATGTGAATCTCATCCGACGTGCACCGGGCTCTGTACCGCTTTCCAGCCGCTTCGCTCGGCTTGGTTTCGATCATCGAACAACCTTCTTTCTGAAAGATGTTCAAAATGACACATCCCTTGGGGAAATCAGAAGGAGCTGCGGGCTTAGCCCCTTGGCTGCAGCGGCAGCAAGCTTTTATCACTCGATTCCCTGCCGGCGGGGGCTGATGCCGACTCATCTGAAGCCAGGGTGTAAAGCGCTGGATATTGAGGAATTAATGCACGGCACACAAAACCTGGCCAGGGCGATCCGTTCCGTGTGGGCAAACCGACCATCGACGAACTCTCTCAATAATTGCCCACTTAGCAGTTCTTGAGCAAAACTGAACAGTTTTCATCTCGCTACTCACGGAAACTATTCGCGAGTGCGCCAATCAATGGCGGCAGCGGCGATTCTGGCTTCTGGGTCTCTAATCCCCGGTGGTGTCCCCTTCACCATTGCCAGGGCAATGCCAATAAGTGCAAGTTAACTAAGACGAAACAAGCCGCCTGGCCGCTGGGCGCAGTCAGGGAATCCAGAGGATCATCGTGATGCAGATTCAGCCTCCGCTTAGTCGACCATCCGCGCCGGCGACCTCAATTGCTCTTAAAAACGAGACATCTCTTCACTCTCTGGCGGTGAGGAGTGGGATCAACTGGATCTTTGCGATTACCCTTGTGAGCTTTCATCTTGGCGCGCTGGCGGCTTTTTTCTATTTTCGATGGTCGGCGCTTGTTGCGTTTCTAGTGGTGTGGGTTCTGGCGGAGAATGTCGGGATAGGGATGGGCTACCATCGTCTGCTGACGCACCGCGGATACTCCACTCCAAGGTGGTTGGAGTATTGCATTGCCACCTGCGGGACGCTTGCCCTTCAAGGCGGGCCCATCTACTGGGTCGCTGTTCACCGCATGCATCACAAATACACCGATAAGGAGGGAGATCCACACTCGCCGCGTGACGGGACGTGGTGGTCCCATATGGGATGGATTGTGAATGGCTCCCTTCGCAATCAAACCGCAGCCCTCAAGCAGTATGCGCCGGATCTCGCTCGCGATAGCTACTATGTCTGGCTGAATAAGTATCACTGGGTTCCGTTGACCGTTGTTGGCCTTACGCTGTTCGCGTTCGGTGGTTGGCCATGGCTTCTGTGGGGCGCGGTTCTACCGGCAACCATCGGATTTCACGTCACCTGGATGGTTAATTCCGTCACGCATCTGTGGGGTACAAGGCGTTTTGCCACGAGTGACGACTCGCGAAACAATTTTTGGGTAGCTCTCCTGACCGGTGGAGAAGGATGGCACAACAACCATCATGCAAATCCGGTTTCGGCCCGTCACGGGCTGGCCTGGTATGAGATCGATGTCAATTACTATGGCATTCGCCTCCTTAAGAGATTCGGCCTTGCAAGCCATATCAAGACGGCCAGCCTGAAACCCGCGGCAGAAGCGCGGGCGATGCCGGCATCGCGGGACGCTGTTGGAAACTCGATAGGCGAGGCCTCCCACGGGGCAATCTCATGAACCTACTGGCCGCCCCGATCTGGCCCCGCAGGTCTCTGTAGACCCGCAATGGGGCCTTGATTGACGGAAAGCCCTATCCTTTGTCAATCATGAGTAAAAGTGAACATCTATGGTGATCATCCTTGCGATATAAGTGTAGTCTAGGCCCGCGCAGGAGGGGTCATGATCCCGCCATCCACGTTCGCCAAAGACAATCCCGATCACGACCCACGGAGAATCCTTGCCACAATCGGCAAGGGTGTGAAAGTCGTGACCTTTCTTAAGGAACAAGCAATTTTCGCGCAGGGAGACGCGGCCGAAGCGGTCTTCTACATCCAGGAAGGCAAGGTTCGACTCACCGTCGTATCAAAGTTTGGCAAGGAAGTGACCCTGGACATATTGAGCGAGGGAGAGTTTTTCGGAGACGGCGGCCTGGCTGGACAGCCTTTGCGCATGGACTCCGCAACCGCACTGGCAGACTGCGAACTTTTGCAGATTGACAAGAAAGCAATGACGCTTGCGCTTCACCGGGAACGCACTCTCTCGGATCTATACGTCGCATATTTGCTGGCGCGGAACATCCGACATCATGAGGCTTTGGTTGACCAACTCTTCGACCCCTGCGAAAAGAGACTAGCCCGGGTTCTGCTTTTGCTTGCACATTTCGGCAAGGAAGGCACGTCCGAGACCGTAATCCCCAAGGTCAATCAGGAGACTCTGGCCGACATGGCAGGCACAACCCGGTTGCGCGTCAGCTTTTTTATGAACAAGTTCAGAGAATCAGGGTTCCTTGCCTATAGCAGGAATGGGCTGCAGATCCATAGCTCACTTCTTGGTGTAGTTCTCCATAACTAGCTTCCGCGTCCCAATCCCATAGGCCAAGCGCGCAGACAGCGATAAGCAACTTGCTGTTCGCAAGTCTTTTCCGCCTGGTGTTCGTGTGCGGGGAACCGCGGGGCATGAGCATTGGCACAGAAGGACTCGTAGTGCTAGGATACGGCTGAAGTTACACCCAAGCCACACCGGCCTGAATCTCAGGAGCCCTACCATGCCAAGCGCCAAGGCAAAGTCCAAAGCCGGCCGCACCTCGCTCGCCAAGACCCCGACAGGAATCCAGGGACTGGATGAAATCACACGTGGAGGCCTGCCCAAAGGCCGTGTCACGCTGGTATGCGGTAAAGCGGGATGCGGCAAGAGCTTACTCGCAATGGAATTTCTGGTGCACGGCGCGGTCGAATACGGCGAGCCTGGCGTATGCATCGACTTCGAAGAAACAGAGGAGAAGTTGACGGCCAATGTCGCATCGCTGGGATTTGATTTGCACGAGCTTAGCAAACACAAGAAGCTGTTAGTGGACTACGTTGCCATTGACCGGAGCCAGATCGCCGAGACTGGAGAATACAACCTCGATGGCCTGTTCATCCGTTTGGCCCACGCTGTCAAAGCGATCAAAGCGAAGCGCGTTGTCCTGGACAGCGTCGAGGCACTTTTCTCCGGAATAGCCGACTCAGCAATATTGCGATCTGAACTCCGCCGGTTATTCCGTTGGCTGGAAGACCAAAAGCTTACCGCAATTGTTACCGGGGAAGCCGGAACTCAGACGTTAACCCGTCACGGGTTGGAAGAATACATCGCCGACTGCGTGATCTCACTGGACCATCGGGTAACGGAACAGATTTCCACCCGGCGGTTGCGAATCGTCAAGTACCGAGGCACTTCGCACGGCACCGATGAATATCCGTTCCTGATCGGTGAAGAGGGCATCTCGGTGGTGCCCATCACCTCTCTCGTACTGACTCACAAAGCTCTCACGGACCGCATTTCCACGGGAATTGCCACTTTGGACGAGATGATGGAAGGTAAGGGATTTTTCCGTGGAAGCAGTGTGCTGGTGACCGGCACGTCGGGAACCGGGAAATCCAGCGTGGCGGCAAACTTCACCAGCGCCGCCTGCGCCCGCGGCGAACAATGCCTGTATTTCACTTTTGAGGAGTCTCCCAGCCAGATTCTGCGCAACATGCGCTCGGTTGGCCTTAACCTGGAGCGGTGGGTTAAGAAAGGCCTATTGCACTTCAACGCGATGCGGCCAACCAGCACCGGCCTGGAAGGACACCTGGCCGTGATTCACAGACTGATCTCGCAGCTTCGGCCAAGCGTCGTGGTCGTCGACCCAATCACGAACCTGGTTTCGGTCTCGGGCAGTTATGACATCAAATCGATGCTCGTGCGCCTGGTGGATTTCCTCAAGGTGGAACAGATCACGTCGATGTTCACGAATCTGACATTCGCGGGAGACCCCCAGGAGAGAACTGCGGCGGCTGTTTCCTCTCTCATGGACACCTGGATTGTGTTGCGGGACAGCAAACCCAATGGACGACCGAGGCGTGAGCTTTACGTCTTGAAATCCCGCGGCATGGCACATTCGCGTGAAGCTCGTGAGCTGATCGTGAGTGAGAGAGGCCTGGAATTGGGCCTCGTGCTGAGGGATCACCCGCCGGCCACGACCGTCGAAGGTGCCAGTGTAGTCGCAGCAGCCAAGTAGCAAGTTTGGCCCATCTGGACCAGAAACCGAGCACCAACATGAAGAAGAAGACAGCAAAGAAGCGGCAGCCCAAGACCAGCCGGAGCGACTTTTTCATATTGCGGCTTTACATAGCCGGCCAGACCCCTAATTCGGTTGCCGCGATCACCAACCTCAAGAAGATTTGTGAGGAAAAGCTGCACGGCAAGTACCGCATCGAAGTCGTCGATTTGCTTGAGAAGCCGCAACTGGCCAAGGGCGATCAGATCATCGCCATTCCGACCCTGGTAAGAAGGCTTCCGCCGCCGGTCAAGAAGATCATTGGGAACCTCTCCAAGACCGAGAGCGTCATTGTGGGGTTGGATCTTCAACCAGCACGCTGAAATAGAGGCTCAAATAACAAATGGCCAACAAGCGAGCGCATTCCGATGGCCGAGTCCTCCCCAGACGGCTGCACGGCAAGGCCGGTACGCCGCAAGGATCTCGCAGAAGTTCTGGACCATTTTCAGGTAAACCTCCGTCATCCACAGCTTCGAAACTGCAAACCAAGCTTCGCGCCCGGCTGAAAAGTGCGGAGGAAACTCTTCGCGCCATACAGTCCGGCGAAGTGGATGCATTGATGGTTTCCAGTCGTCACGGAGAGCAAGTGGTCTCTCTGAAGGGCGGCGAACCGAACTATCGCATGCTGGTGGAGGCCATGAGCGAAGGCGCGGCCACCCTATCCCGGAATGGCGCCGTGCTCTACTGCAATGGCAGAATTGCGGAACTGATCGGCAAGACGACAGGGAGGGCTATTGGCATTCCGTTCCAGTCGCTGGTTGCGGAAACAGAGCAAGACAGATTTGAGACTTTGCTTTCCGATGCTCGGAAGGCGGGTGCGAAGGGCGAATTCAGCCTGCGTTGCACAGATGGAAGTCTGATTCCCGTCTATTTGTCGCTTAACCCGCTTCGAGGATTCAAGGGTGAGGCCCTGGGGTTGGTGATCACCGATCTGAGTGAACAAAAACGCAACCAGGCCGCGGAAATCAAGCAGGCCGAAGCGATGCGGCGGCTCCTGCTGGAACGCACGCTTTCGGCGCAAGAGGAGGAACGGCGCCGGATTGCGCGCGAATTGCATGACGAAGCCGGCCAGTTGCTGACCGCTCTTTTGGTCGGCCTGCGAACCCTGGAAGACGCACGGAAACTGGCAGAGGTGAAGGAACAGGGACAGCGACTACGGGAGATTACTGCCCAGGCCATGGACGAGGTGGGCCGGCTCGCCCGTGGGCTTCACCCAACGGCGCTGGACGATCATGGCTTGGAGGTTGCGCTGAGCCGATACGCTGCCGAGTACACAAAGACCCACAAAATAGCCGTGGATCTCAAACTCAATAAGCTTGACTCCAGCAACCTGCCGTCAGGGGTTCAGATCGCGTTGTACCGCATTCTCCAGGAAGCCTTGACCAACGTAGCCCGACATTCGGGAGCCAAGGCGGTCAGCATTCGATTGGCCCGTTTGGCCGCGGCTGTGGAGGTGGTAGTCATCGATGACGGATGTGGCTTTGACGCTAAGAGCGTGGCTGTCTCCTCGCACCGCCTGGGGATTCAGAGTATGCGCGAGAGAGCGGCAATGTTAGGCGGATCGATCAGTTTCATTCCCCAGCGCAGGGGAACCAAAATTCTGGTGCAAGTCCCACTTGCCGGCCAGGACATCCAGCCCCTGGTGGGTCCGAGGAGCACTTGAAATGCCGGCGCGAATACGCAAGATCAGAGTCATGATCGCGGACGATCACGCAATTCTCCGCGCCGGACTGAGAATGCTAGTCAATGCCCAGGCCGATATGGAAGTTGTCTCGGAAGCCGCCGATGGAGAGAAGGCGGTTCAATCGGCGCGGGAAACGAAACCTGATGTGGCCTTGCTTGACCTGACCATGCCTCGGGTTGGGGGTATGAAGGCGCTCCAGGAGATGGCGCGCAACTGCCGCGAAACCCGGGTGCTCGTCCTCACGATGCACGATGATCCTGCATACTTAAAATCGGCACTGGCTGCCGGGGCGTCTGGCTACCTGTTGAAAAGGGCGGTGGATGCGGAACTGATTGCCGCAATACGAGCAGTGCATCGCGGAGGGATCTTCGTGGATCCTCGTTTGGCCAACGTTCTTGTCCAGGACTTGTTGGCGAAGAGAAGTACAAAAGCTGGCCCCACGCGACCGGTAAACATCCTTAGCCGCCGCGAGTTACAAGTGCTCGGACTCGTGGCGCGGGGTTACACAAGCGCGGAAATAGCGAAACAGATATTTGTGGGCGTGAAGACGATCGAGACATATCGTTCACGTCTTGCTGAGAAGCTCGGACTTCGGACGCGTCGTGATGTGATTCGTTTTGCCGTGCAAATGGGTCTTTTGACCCCGGAAACGCTGGAGAGTGAGCCAGGAGGCTCGACCCAGTAGAAATCTTGTTTCAGGCCGTTTTTCTGCCCGATTTATAGCGCGCACGCCCCTCTTGTCAGGGTTTCCCGGACAAAGCCCCTCATTATTAGCAGCAGCCCCGATAGCCCGACTCTTTCATGTGCAGCACACTACGTGCAGGCTGCAAAAGTGTAGCTTCACCGTGCGCTGTTGGCGCAGGTTGGGAAGGATGCTCTGGTCTTATCCTCTGAAGCACTCCTCCGTGGTCTTTGAGCGACCAGCCTTAGTCCAGATCCCGCATCCAAACCGCCCCGAAGGAGGTCGATGTTAATGACTGATAAGAACAACTCGACATTCGACTTAGCCGCCTTTCTTACGCACGCCGGGCTCGGTCGAAGAATCGTCGAATTGGAGCCCAAGCAAACATTCTTCACCCAGGGAGATCCAGCGGACTCCGTCTTCTATCTTCAGAATGGGCGGGCAAGACTCACTGTAGTTGCGCAGAACGGCAAGGAGGCTACCATCACGCTTCTCTCCGCCGGCGATTTTGTCGGAGAGGAGTCTCTCGCCTCGGTGCCTGGAATACGCCTGGCAACCGCCACTGCCGTGAACATCTGCCGGGCACTTAAGATCGGAAGGGATGAGATGATCCGCGTCATGCATGAAGAGCATGCCTTCTCCGACCTGTTCTTTTCGTTCCTGCTGGCCCGCAGCATGCGTACCCAGGCCGACCTTGTCGATCAACTTTTCAACTCCAGCGAAAAGCGTTTGGCGCGAATTCTCTTGTTGATGGCGGAATTTGGCAAGCCGGGGGAACGGGAAACCTTCATTCCTCCCATTACGCAGGAAGCCCTGGCGGAGATGATCGGCACCACACGATCCCGCGTCAGCTTCTTTATGAACCGTTTCCGCAAGCTCGGCTTTATCGATTACAACGGCCGGATCCAAGTGCACAAATCGCTGCTCAATGTAATCCTGCTCGACCAATTGCCCGAGCACAACTCTCAGAAGCCGCCCGTCGTTTTCACCCGGCAAAATACTCTCGGCGAACCGATCGGGGAGCTTCAGGTGTGAGCGCAATTAAACAGCCTGTTGACCGGCGTCAGGAGAGGCCCTGCTCCAACCTGGATTGAGGGCGATGCCCAGGGGAACTTCCTCAACAGAAAAGCGCGAGACTGCCGCCCTCGTAAATAAAATGGTCACTGAGCAATATTGAACAGTATTCATAGCGTTGCAACTGCCAGATTTTAACCAGGTGCCACCCCCCAATGCGGCGGCAGCGATGCCAGATCATACGGCCAAATATCCCCGAAGGCAGCACCCCTTCTCACGCTGCCGCCGCACCTCGCTCTTCCGTTCTGACCGATTCGATTCACGCCATTGTTGAGCGTGCAAGAATGCACAACCTTTCCAACCTGGTTGGAGTAGGGTGAGGCGAAAATGACTAGCTCGGTCAAACGCATTCTCAAGCTCGGATCGCCGGTGTGGTACCTGTTCCTGTCCACCACCGGGTGCTTCGTGTTCATGCGCGGTTACGGCTTTGTATCAGCGGGAAAAGAGGGGCCGGACAGGGCGGCATTGAATCGCGTCGCCGTCGCCCTCGCGTCCCGCGAACCAATGGCGGGCACCGACGCATTCGCCACCGCAGGCGGTGCATCCGATTGCTCAGCATTTTCAGTTGCCGAGTAGAACGGCTCAGATGCAAGAGTCACAGACATGTGTATGGAACACGGGATAAGGCGAGTAAGACAACGACAGAGAGCGAGGATTCGCATTGAGCCGATCTCCACTCTGAATCTGCTGTAGGCCGCACGCTCTTGGATGAACTCGTCGGGCTTAAGACAGACGGCGTAATCGAATCGGTGACATAACCCGGGAGTTGCAGCGGGGAATAACGGAAATATCAGATGCTCATTCTACTCATTATTTTCCTGGCGCTCGTTTTCGCAGGGGCCGGTGGATACTACGGCTACGGCCGGTGGGGCACCAGAGGAGGCGCAGGCGTAGGGCTCAGCCTTGTGCTGGTGATCTTGCTGATGTGCTACCTGCTGGGAGTTTTTCGATAGATCTATGCGACAAGCTGATGGGATGGTGCCGGCCGCCACACAATTGCACCGGTCCAGGGACAAGAAGAAAGGTGTGCAATATTGACCAGACTGCTCGCCAGGAAACCGATATTAAAGCGATACTTAGTCTAATTTCCCTGGCCGGTCAAGCTAAGTATCCCCATTCTGGAGATCTTCATGCCCCTAACGGTTGTCCTGGCCATCGGTTTGGATTCGTCGCTTCTGGCAGGTCAGAGCTCAGTCTGGCAATCCGCCGGATACTTCGTCACTTCCACATGGTCGATCAGGGAAGCGATCGGCCACATCAGGGAGGGTGATTTCGACCTGGTCCTCCTGGGCCATACCATCCCGGCCGATAACAGAGAGAGATTGACGTTCCTGATTCGAGCATCCGGTTCACGGACACCGGTGGTTTACATTACAGACTCTGCAAACCACCGGGACAGCTTTGCCGACGCGACAATCAGAAATGAGCCGACCAGCCTGCTGCAAAGTATTGGAGAGTTAATGGCCAAACGGGCGAACATGCCTGCGCCGAGTCGAGCCATGCCGGACTTTGCAACATGAGCTACTGCTGCGCAATGTCTTGAAGGTTGCGTGCACGATCCAGATCGCCTGTCCGACCGAAGCAACCAGCGGGATCAAATTGACGGGGTGGAGGGAGATCGATGCGAGTCTTGCAACTGATTCATCGCCAAGCCAGAAGTGAATCTCAGGCCGACCGCTACGAGGGTGGCTTCACCACAAAAGGAGCTCAAAATGGGGAGAAACGCTCCATGGGTGAGTTCTCGATGTCACGCCTCTTCAGAGCGAACCGGGACGACACCCGCAGGCCTTATGGTACAGAAGGATTCTTTAAGGATCTGTCAGCCGATGCGCAGAGCGACTTCGCTTCGCTCGCGACACACTTCCACTGCCCGGGCTCGACAGTTCTCATCAGCGAGGCGCAGGAGCCATCCAGCATCCTATTCCTGTTGGAAGGGGAAGTGAGTATCTCCATGAATTCCTACGATGGCAGGCGACTTTTGCTTGGGGTGGCGGGCCCAGGAGATACTCTGGGGCTCACCTCTGCCATTTCCGACGACGCCTCTGAGATTTGTGCGGAGGCGATGTACCCATGCAGAATCGCGTCGCTGCAACGTCGGGACTTTCTCGGGTTTCTCTTGCGTCATCCGAGCGCGAATCAAAATGTGGCACGCGAGTTATGCGTGCACTACACGCGAGCCTGCGAGAGATTACGGATACTTGGCCTCACATCGTCCGCAATGGCGAAACTCGCCCATCTATTGCTGGATTGGAGCAGAGAGGGTCAGCAGACAAGGAGCGGTGTCCAGATCAAGTGCGCGCTGACTCACCGGGGAATTGGTGAGTGCATCGGGGCATCGCGTGAAACGGTCACTCGCGCCCTGGCTGACTTCAAAGCTCATGACCTGGTGAGGCCGAATGGCTCAACTTTAGTTGTCACGAGTTGCAGTGCCCTGGCAATCTACGCAGGCATAGATTTCATACCGGATCCGCACCAACCGGCTGCGTGATCCGTCCGCAGAAGTTGCCACAAAAGGCTTGGGTTGCTGGTGGGATGAGGCGACGGAATCCCATCAACGAGGCCCTGCGGCAACAGCTTCACGACGCGTGGTTCCTATTGCTCAGACAGGGGCGATGCCCGCGACTAGAGTAAGAACGTAAGGGTAAATAGATGATGGCCCCGATAGAGTAACGGGAATTCATGTACTAACTCGACCCCTTATGTAGGCTGCTGTTGCCGGGTTGATCTTAACGGCGCCAGAGCATCCCACCCTGACCAGGGAACCGCAGACACCTTAAAGGGGGTCACACATGCGTGGAATCAAGATTCTACTCGGTACATCAGCACTGCTCGCCGGCCTGGCCTTGGCGCCAGCGGCTCAGGCACAGATTATGGTTGACATCGGCGTTCAACCAAGCTGTGCGTACGGCTACTACGGCTATTCGCCGTACGCCTGCGCGCCCTATGGCTATTACGGGCCGGGGTACTTCTACAACGGCATTTTCCTGGGGATGGGACCCTGGGGCGGCTGGGGCTATAGCCACGGCTGGGGCAACCATCGCTTTATGAGCGAGGGTGGAGGGAACTACCACGGCGGACCTGGCCAAATGTCTTATCGCGGCAGCGGCAACCAAGGGCGCGGCGGCGGACAGTTCCGCGGCAACGCTCAGGGTTCTCGTGGCGGCGGGGCGCGACCCAGCGCAGGCCGGCAGGTGGGTCACGGCTCAGGTTCGCATAACAGCGGCGGAGGCGGATCCCGCGGCGGTGGCGGTGGACATCAGGGTGGCGGCGGTGGACGGCACTAACCTGTAGCTGCTGAATAGGACAGCAGTTTGCACAACAAGCGGCGGAGCATACCGGCTCCGCCGCTTTGCTTTTGCTGAGGCAATTCCGGTCGCATCGTGCTCAGAGGGACGCAGTGGGGCAGCCTGCTTAGCGGCATACTCAGGATGAGCAACTGCTAGAGGGCGTGTCTGCCTGTCTCACTGAGCAGGATTTCGCCAGGTTCGGCAGGCTGCGTCGCCGAATCGATCGCCTTCGACAGCTTTTGCGTCATCACCTGGAAGTGATAGCCCATGACTGCCAGGGTCATGGCGGCGCCGACGCAATGGCGATAGCGGGTGCCCACGGTCAATACGAACCTCCAGTAACTCCAGCGCTGGCGGCCGAAGACTCCCTGGCGGACGATCGACGTAACAAGGGCGCGCGCATTGCTCTTGGTCAGCCATTGCTGCCTGGTGTTTCCCTTTTCAGGCCGCGGATGGGTACGGCTCAGGTAGAGCTTGACGCGTTCATAGTAAGCCTCGCAGGAATAGATCCTCTTCAGCACCGACTGATAGCCCTCCACCAGCCGGGTGGCGTCCATTTGGGGAAGGAAGTTGAGCTTGACGTCGGTATTGTCGCCGTGGCCCGAATCCAGGATCCGGCCTTCTCGCCACAGACGCCGGAAGAGCTGGGTACCAGGCATGGCTTGCAGCAGGCCGACCATGGCAATGGGAATGCCGCTCTTCTGGATGAAATCGACCATGCGGTCGAAGATGTCTTCCTTATCGGTGTCGAAGCCCAGGATGAAGCCGCCCATCACCTGCATCCCGTAGCTTTGGATGGTGGCCACGCTCTCCAGCAGGCTGCGGCGCGTGTTTTGCAGCTTGTTGCTGGCGATCAGCCCCGATTCATCGGGGGTCTCGATACCCAGGAATACCGAAATGAAGCCGGCGTCCTTCATCAGCTGCATTAACTCCGGGTCGTCAGCCAGGTTGAGTGAAGCTTCAGTATTGAAGTCAAAGCTGGTCTTGTACTGGCTCCGCCATTCAGCCAGCGCCACACATAATTCCTTGGCGCGTGCCTTGTTGCCGATGAAATTGTCGTCGACAATAAACACCGCCTCGCGCCAGCCGGCCGCGCGCAGTTGATCCAGCTCGGCGAGCACCTGGGCCACAGCCTTGGTCCGCGGCCGCCGGCCGTAGATCTCGATGATGTCGCAGAACTCGCAGTTGAAGGGGCAGCCGCGCGAGTATTGCACGGCCATGGTCGAGTAGCGGCGCATCTTAATGAGGCTCAGGTCGGGCAGCGGGCTGGCGGTCATCTCCGGTCGTTCCGCGGCCTGATACACGGGGCGCGCCATTCCCGCTTCCAGCTCCCGCGCCAGATCGGCAATCAAGGTCTCGGCCTCGCCGATGACGACGTGGTCCGCCTTGAGCTCGGCTGCCGGCACACTACTGGCGATGGGGCCGCCCACCACGGTGCGCAGGCCGCGCGCCCGGCAGCGCTCGACAATTTCGAGAAGCGACTCGCGCTGGATGTGCATCCCGCTCAGCAGAACCACGTCGGCCCACTTGAGGTCGCGGTCGCGCAGGGGCTCCACGTTGGTGTCCACCAGCCGCTTGTTCCACGCGGCCGGCAGCAGGGCCGCCACCGTCATCAGGCCCAGCGGGGGCTGCGCAGCACGTTTACCCACGAATTTGAGCGCATGCTTGAAGCTCCAATAAGTCTCTGGGAATTCGGGGTAGATCAGCAAGGCGTTCATAGGCCGCTTCTCCAAGAAGAACGGCGGCTGCGAGCAGGCTTAGCTCGGTGACTGGTTCCAGCGCAACGCAAGCAGACGCGGCTGCGCTCGAGACGGCGCACTTCTTCGGGAACAGATTGCTCCGCGGGAGCGGCGGAAAACTGTGCAAAAGGGATCACTTCGCGGGGAAAGATCGATTCTTCAGGCTGGAGAAGCTCTTGGGCGCCGGTGCCGGCCAATGCCCCCGAGGCTCAGGCCGCTTCATAAGCCGCCGCTGCGTCGGAAGAACAGGTTGAAGACCAGGATGATCAACGCGACCACCAGCAAAAGATGAATCAGGCCACCGGCTATGTGGAAGCTAAAGCCCAGAAGCCATAAGACGAGAACGATGACGAAAATGGCCCAAAGCATATCCAACACACCTCTCTCGATTGCGAACGCCTCAGACGGGAAACCCGGCTCAGGCGCACCCAACGCGTTTACAAACGGCGGTTAATTCGAGGCAGCAGCTTGCGCCTTCGCATTTCTGACTGCTTCGATAAATGGGTTTGCCGATGCAGGCGTCGCCACTTCGCCGCGCAGAACGCGGCGTGTAGAGACGTCACGCCCGTAGAAGGCATTCATGGAATCGTCGTCGCGGCGAAGATTTGCCCCGGTCAGAGTGAGTCCGGCAAATAGGCCTTTGGCGCGCGAGTAGGTCAGAACCTCGGTATCCAGCTTCCAGTCGGTATTGGCTGAAGCATGGCGACCAACTGGTCCGGCGGCCGCAGAAGCGTCCGCTCCAAGTTGGAAGTTGCTGGAGATCATCCGCTGCATCCCTTTGTCGCCCTGAAAAACCATAACCAGATCCACGCCTTCGACGCCGATCTGCAGTCCCCAGTTGCCGCCAGTGATGGCAAAGAACGCAGGTGCGCTCCATCCGCTTTCAGTTCGACAGGTGGCGACGCCCCTGCCGTTCTCAGCGCCAAACACCAAGCCGCCCTTGATCATGTGCGGCACTACGGCAATGCACTTTGCGTGCTCCAGCACCTCTTGCGGAATGCCATTATCCGGCGCGGCCATGATCTGGTGCAGCACCAACGTTGCGTTGTCGAGCCGGTTCTGCACATCTTCGCGAGTCTCGGCCCAGGCAGTGCTTGCTACACCCAGGCTGAACAACGCTACTAACGTCATGAATCTTTTCATGCATCTCACCTTTTTCTACCCATGCGCAGCGTCACTTTCATATTGCGCACTGAGGCGCATCAGGTAACCTCACTTTAGAGTTGTTGACTGCCAATGTCTGAGCAATAGGGCACTCTCGACGGATGGTGGACTATCTGTCGATGCGGGGAGATGCTTGCCGCGAATTGTACAATTTTGCGAGGGCGTGCTGCGGCAATCCGGCAAACTCTTCCGCTGTTCCATTTGGCGCCACGGTTTGCCAAGCTTTCCAGTGCCGGAAGACGCAGCGGGTCTTGAAAATTATCGAGAAAAGTGAGCAAAATTGAACAGAGCGCCTCGACGCCCAAGGTACAGTCTTGGGCAAGAGCCCTACTTGGAGTGTGCAGTCAAGCGAGTGCGGTGGATACTCATTCGAATGAGCAACTTGCGGGATCAGAAGCCCTGATTCCTGTTGCTCATGCCAGGCCGGCCGCGCAATGGAGTGCCGATTGAAGCGAGCTGGGCCTCGTTCTGCCCGCAAAGCCCCGTACCATCGCTGCATCTGAAAGGAGACTTGCTGGATGGTCGAGTTCGATAAACCCCCATTTGATGCCACAGCCTTTCTGATGAGCGCCGGTCTGGGGCGAAAAATCGTCCAACTGGGACCCAAGCAGAACTTCTTTTCGCAGGGAGACCCAGCCGATTCCATCTTCTATCTTCAAAAGGGCCGGGCAAAGATCACGGTCGTCTCGCAGGCCGGCAAGGAAGCCACCATCGCGCTCCTCTCCACAGGTGACTTTGTGGGAGAGGGGGCGCTGGCCGCGGTGCCTGGGCTGCGATTGTCCACGGCGATTGCCGTTTCCGCCTGCACCGCGCTCAAGATAAGCCGGGAAGAAATGATTCGCGTGATGCACGAGGAGCATGACTTCTCCGACCTGTTCTTGAAATTTCTGCTGGCCCGCAGTATGCGCATCCAGGCCGACCTCGTCGATCAGCTTTTCAACTCCAGTGAAAAGCGCCTGGCGCGGATTCTCCTGTTGATGGCGGAGTTTGGCCAGCCGGGCGAACCGGAGCCGTTGCTTCCCAAGATCTCGCAGGAGACCCTGGCGGAGATGGTCGGGACCACCCGCTCCCGGGTCAGCTTCTTCATGAACCGATTTCGCAAGCTCGGTTTTATCGATTACGACGGCCGTATCCGGGTCCACAAGTCGCTGCTGAACGTAGTTCTGCACGATCAGTTGCCCGGCGACAACGCCTAAAAGCCGGCCATTTCTGGGATCCCGGGCGAGTAACACCAAGCCAGCCGAAGCTTCCCCGCCGGCCCTGTACAAAATTGAACAGTTTTACGATTTCTTGCATGGGACACTCGCCGTGCTACCCATCTTCATCACCTTGGTGAGGTAGACGATGCCCTGGTCAAATGAGAGACTGCTGATCGTAGACGATGACTCTTCGATTCGAGAGTCGTTGTCGCTCGTGCTTACTGAGATTGGCTACTCCGTTCGAGCAGCCGAAGACGGGTTTTCCGCGTTGCTCGAAATTCGGAAGGAGACTCCAGATATTATCCTTTCCGATCTCCACATGCCGGGCATGTCCGGATTTGAGTTCCTCTCGATGGTTCGTTGCCGATTTCCTGCGATCCGGGTAATCGCCATGAGCGGTGCGTTCTCCGGCGATGAGGTGCCTTCCGGAGTTGTCGCGGATGCGTTCTACCAAAAGGGCAGCAGCCTGGGCGCCTTGTTAATGATCATGGGAACGCTGCCTCGAATGGAGCGGCATCCTTCCTGCCTTTTCGGCAGCACGATGCCAATGCTGAAACCGGCACAGGTCTTATCCCCCAGTTCGCAGACAGGGACCCAATAAGAGTCGTACGAAGGGCGCACGGCCACAATTCATCTCATGGGTTCCATCGAACCCTTAGCCGAGGTGAAAGAGATGGTCGAAAAGAATCCTGACCTGAGCGGCGCCGTTCCTGGCGGACTAACTCCAAGCCAGCCGAAGCTTCCCCGCCTGCCCTGTACAAAATTGAACAGTTTTACGATTTCTTGCATGGGACACTCGCCCTAGTACCTATCTTCATCCCTTTGGTGAGGCCGCCGATGCCCTATACAAAAGAAAGCCTTCTCATCGTCGACGATGCGCCTTCAATTCGAGTCGTGCTATCGCAAATTCTCGCGAGAGATGGCTATACTACGCGCTCTGCGGAGAACGGTTTGTCGGCGTTAGCTGAGATCCGGCTCGAAGTTCCCGATCTCCTCCTCTCCGACCTCAACATGCCCGGCATGTCGGGCTTTGAACTGCTTAGAGTGGTCCGTCGAGAGTTTCCATCGATCCGAGTCATCGCCATGAGCGGGGCATTTTCAGGAGATGAGGTCCCTTCCGGCGTTGTTGCCGACGCCTTCTTTCAAAAAGGCCGCGGTACTGGCGAATTGTTAAGGATCATCAAGTCCCTACCCCTGCCGGCGCAACGGGCGCAGCACCCGAGAGCTGCGCCTTCGCCGGTGTGGATCGCGAGATACCGGCGCAACGAAGCTGGAGAGGGCTACGCAACGATTGAATGCCCGGAGTGCCTGGGAACATTTCCCCAGGTGCTCAACGGCACGATCCGTCCGATAAATGATGCCGACTGCCTCTTTTGCGGAAGCCCGGTTCGCTTCGCGATCTTTCAGTCCGAAGATCGGGCATCTCTGTTGCCGTTCCAGCACGAACATTCCTCATCAAGGACTGCGCATCAACCCATGCGGGAACTCGATCTATGAAGTTCATCCTCGAACAGCAAGGGAAAGAGGCACGCAATGCTGAGAATAACCGGGTTTAGCGTGCTGCTACGCGCTGGGGCTGAGCTACCCCCAAGCCTCATCATCAAAAGAGACGAGCTCACGGACGGCTGGAGCATCGTCGGGCCGGGAGGCGCGAGACGGCTGGAAAAGAGAATTCGAAGCTGCCGATGGCACTTCATCCGAATAGCCGACGAATCGCTGCGAAGCGGCGTTGGTGAATCGTCGCAGCAGGCCATCGTTTGCGCACTTAAACTGGTTGTTCGCGGCTTCAGTGACTATTTCAATGCCGCGGAAGTTCGACACATCCATCTTACAAAGTACCCGTGGTTCGTTCTGGCCAGGGTTGGAGTCTATCCGTGCAGAATCCAGCAGGGCCCGGTTCAGTTTGTGCCAGACGATGCGCTGCCAATTCCGGCCCGCGCCCGGAGGAGGCAATTGCCGGTCAGTGCGTCGTTGCTGTTTCCGCAGTTCGGCCGCGAAATGCCGACGCTGAAAGAAATGCTGATTCAATCCGGAAATAATTATCGGGGGGCGCAATGACGATCCTGCAAATGGTGTTGATCCTGGCCATCTTTCACCGGGCCTTGCGTGTTCCAGAAAAGCCGGTTAGCGAGGGCGAGCGCGCGCACCGGCCGCGGCGATAGAGGTGGCTCTTGAGCATAATCAGCCACGGTGTATACGCCGCACAATACCCGAGCTGCCGAGATTGGAGTGCTTTCTGCCGCGGCGCAGAACAGCAGTGTGATTCTTGCTTATGACGGGTAAATGGAGTCGGCTTATTGTCCGCGCGGCGGCGGTTATTGTCGTCATGCTCGTGCCCTGCGAAGGCTTGTTTGCCTACTCTGTTCTTACGCACGAGGAAATCGTCGACTTGGTATGGACATCCGAGATTCACCCCCTCCTTTTACAACGCTTTCCAGATCTGACTGAAGACCAGATCAAAGAGGCCCATGCCTACGCTTATGGGGGCTCGGTCATTCAGGACCTTGGCTACTATCCTTTTGGCAGCAAGGAATTCAGTGACCTGGTTCACTACGTTCGCAGCGGAGATTTTGTTCTGGAGCTGCTTCGTCAAAGCCAGGACGCCAACGAGTACGCCTTCGCATTGGGCGCGCTGTCGCACTATACGTCGGACATTGACGGCCACCCCGCAGTCAATCAGGCTGTCGCGCTCCACTATCCAAAGCTGCGTGCGAAATATGGCAGTTCAGTCCGCTATGCGCAGGACACGACAGCTCACTTGAAAACCGAGTTTGGATTCGACACATTGCAGGTAGCGAAGAATCGATATGCGTCGGACCAGTACCACGATTTCATCGGGTTCAAGGTCGCGCAGCCGTTGCTGGAGCGGACCTTTCCAGTCGTATACGGGTTACAACTGAAGGACGTGCTCGCGCACGAGGACCTGGCGATTGGCTCGTATCGCTTCTCAGTCAGCCGGCTGATTCCGCAAATGACCAAGGTCGCGCTCCAGACGCACAAGAAGGATCTGATGCGAGAGACGCCGAACTTTGCGAAGACGAAGTTTCTTTACCGCCTATCGCGCTCCGATTACGAGCGGGAGTGGGGAAAGACCTATACGAAGCCGGACTTCGGCACGCGGGCATTATCCGTGCTTTTGCGATTCTTTCCGAAGGTTGGGCCCTTCAAAGGTATGGGATTCGATAACCCTACGCCACAGACCGAAGACTTATATATCAAGAGCATCAATGCTACCGTCGACCAGTACCGCCTCTATCTCGAGCAGGTGCGCGCAGGCACGTTAGTCCTGCCCAACTGCGATCTTGACGACGGAAAAGCAACCACAGCAGCGGAATACACGCTCGCAGACGAGACCTACGCTAACCTGTTGGCCAGATTGACGGCGCAAAAGTTCGACAGCACTTCACCTCAACTGCGCGATAACATTCTCGAGTTCTATTCCGATCTCTCACTGCCAATCGACACCAGGAAGGATCCGGCTCGCTGGCAAGGCGTCTTGACCGATCTTGGCGAATTGAGGGCCGTGGCCCCCCTCCCGGCTAAGTGAGCATAGAGCTCCTCTAGAGCACTGGCCAGCTTCAGCGTGAACGCTGCGCCTGATCCAAACTGCTCAGACTCACATGATTTGAGCCGCTACGCTCAAGAAGGTTGGAGCAGGCAATTAGACCGGATTAGGAATTCAAGTAAGGAGTCCGAGCGTGTGCAAGGTGCCGTTTTCTTAAGGAAAAGGGCACTTGAGTGCATCAAGCCTTCCTACATCAATTCCTAATCCGGTGTAACGGCCCAACTATGGTGAGGAGATTTCATGGACAGGATCAAGATTCTTGCGTTAGCCGCTATTGCTGCATTCGCCATAGCGCCTGGCAGTCTCAAGGCAGCGGCTCAGATCAATTTCGATATCGGAGTCGCCCCGGTTTGTCCCTATGGGTACTATGACTACGCCCCCCACAACTGCGCTCCCGACGGCTACTTCGGTCCGGAGTGGTTTAACGGCGGCGTGTTCATTGGCACCGGCCCGTGGTTTCATGGGTCCAACGGCTTTCACGGCAAGGTGGATAACAGCTTTGATCCACAGCACGGCTATGGCGGCCCATTGCCCAAGGTTGGCGATAAGCCCGTTGCCCAGCGGAGAGCACCAGAACAATTCAAGGGAAATGAAGTGCACGATGGGCACGGCAACATAGGCGGGGGGAACCCCGGCGGCAAAGCGCAACACTAGCTACTCGCGGCCTGCGCCAACGGCCGAACGAACGAGTTGGCCAGGCCAGAGCCACGGGCGCCGATCGTCTATCTGGTCTCGAGCCGGCGACGCCCTTTAACAGACAAGACGCCGCATGATCTTTGATCGAGGCACCGAAAGTGCATTTCGGTACCTCCATCGAAGCTGCGCAGTTGAATCCACGGAGGTGGGCAAATGAATAGCAATCGAGTGAACGGTACGGTCGACGAAGTAGTGGGAAGCATCAAACGAAAAGCGGGCAAGTTGACTGGCAATACGCCGCTCCAGGTGAAGGGCATGGCCCAGCAGGCGAAGGGAAAGATTGAAAATACCCTGGGCAAGGCCAAAGATGTGGTGCGAGGAAGCAATCAGCCAACCAAGGTGCAACGAGTCACACGCCCGTAATTGGAGTTATCTTCAGGCGAAGGTGGAACCAGGCATTGACGCGTAATTCCTATCGTTGCGTCAAAATGAAGCCGGAATGAACCGGGGGTCGATGGCCGGCGCGAGATTCTGTCCTTTCGGCCGCCCTGACACCAGGGCAGTCACAAGGCTGAATCGAGTCAAGGCTTGATCCGAAGGGAATGCCCACCCCAACTTTCTTTGCCGAAATCCGCTCCATCTCGTTGGCTTCGATCGCTGCTGAAGTCGCTTGGGCCCGGGGTTATCACCGGGGCTGCCGATGACGACCCATCGGGTATTGCTACATACTCCATTGCCGGCGCGCAGCTGGGAACCAAACTTCTTTGGACGGCACTGCTTACATGGCCGCTGATGGCCGCAGTGCAAATGATGTGCGCCCGCATCGGCAAGGTGACGGGGCAGGGATTGGCCGCGAATTTCAAGCAGCGATTTCCAAAATGGCTGCTGCTTGTGTTCGTGTTTGCCCTGCTGGCCGCAAATACGATTAACATCGGCGCGGACTTGGCGGGAATGGCAGATGCAGCCTCCATGCTGTCCGGCGTCAATTCCCATTGGTTTGTCGTGGCCTTCGCGCTTCTCGTCTCATGGGCAACCATCCGGCTCCAGTATCAGCAGATCGCAGATGTGCTCAAGTGGCTTGTCCTGGTTCTGTTCGCGTATCCCATTACTGCGTTTGTGGTGGGAGCCAACTGGGGCCAGGTGCTGCGCGACACCCTGATTCCTTCTATGCCGCATACCAGAAATGGATGGGCGACGGTGGTGGCGATCCTCGGCACCACAATCAGCCCGTATCTTTTTTTCTGGCAGGCGAGCGAGGAAGTTGAAGAGGAGAAGTCGGCAGGCCAAGGTTCGCTCGCCCTGCGCAAAGGAGCCACATCCGAAGAACTTGAATTAAGAAACATCGACGTGGGCGTCGGTGCGTTTTTCTCGAATATGGTCATGTTCTTCATCATCCTGACAACTGCCATCACCCTCAACCGGCACGGCATCATGAATATCGAAACTTCCCGGCAAGCGGCCGAGGCTCTGCGGCCGTTTGCAGGCAACTTCGCTACAACCGTGTTCACACTCGGCATTGTCGGAGTCGGGTTTCTTGCTATTCCCACTCTTGCGGGATCGGCCGCATACGCCTTCGCTGAGACGCTGGGATGGCGACAGGGCTTGAACAAGAAACTGAGACAGGCGCGCTGGTTTTACGCTCTGATTCTGGTCTCGACGGGAGTAGGTGTCGTGCTGGATTTTATCGGCATCAATCCGGTAAAGGCACTCTACTGGACAGCGGTCATCAACGGATTGCTGGCGCCATTCCTCATGGTCGCAATCCTGATTGTGGCAGCGAACAAGAAGCTGATGCAGGGCCAGCCGAGCTCTCGCCTGGGATGGATTGTTGTGGCAATCACGACAATCGCCATGTTCGCAGCCGGCATTGCGATGTTTGTTGTTTAGGCCGCAGGACTAAGCGACCTCGGAAGTTTTGTTTGCTCGAGTTGCTGCCTTATGCAGCGCAAGTTTGTCAGCAGCATCGATCTTGCGCAGGCCGCTAACCTTCCAGATCCCAAAGCAAGTGCCGGCCACGAGCAGGACCGCGAACACACAGAGCAGCGGAATCGACCATCTCTGGAGCGTCCCTGACCACAGGCGGATGGCGTGGCGTCCGTAGACTACACCGATCCAGGCAATAAGGGAGTAACGCAGCGTTCGAGCGGCGCTGTAGACGCTCAGGAAGCGGCCCCGCGAGACGCCCAGCGCGCCGGAGGCAAGCGCAAATGGCAATAGGGGAATCGGCGGAGGAAGCACGGCGGGAAGAAACACCGCGAGGATACGGTGACGCTCCACCCATGCGACGACCCGCCCCAGAAGACGAGCCGGCACATAGCGGCGCAAAGCCGCTTCGCCCCCTCTACGCCCGAGGTTCCAGGTGGAGTATCCGCCCACGAGGCTGCCGGCAATGGCCATCGTGGCAAGCAGCCATGGATCTCCACCGTTCGCCACCAGCCAGAGCAGCAGCAGGTCAGTGCTACCGGGTAGAGGCAGAGGAATGAAGGAGGAGTCAACGATGGCAACGGAGAAAAGCCCCAGCGCTCCCAGGTGCGTTAGCCAGTGTGGAATCAGCAAACGATGCACTGGGGGCGCTAAAAACAGGGCTGCTTGTCGAACGGGAATACTCATATCAGTGCACGGCAAACAAGAACTTGCCTTCCCATCCATGCCGAGTGATTCAAGATCCTCTGCGGCCTCTCACGAGTCCGCAGAGGATCGGAGGTTGTACTAACGCAGGCTTCCAGTCGTAGTATTGACCGGGCTTCCAATTGCCTCACCCGATACGACCAGTTCGACTCTCCGGTTCTCTTGCCGCCCGGCGGAGTTATCGTTCGAGGCTACCGGCGAACTGTTTCCGAATCCCTTCGCTGTGACGGAGTTTGCAGTTACGCCCTCTTGCACGAGGTAATCGCGAACGGCTCCCGCACGGTTCTCCGAGAGCGTCTGATTCATGTCATCGCCGCCAACATTGTCGGTGTATCCGCCAACTGCAATGTTGAGCCCCGGGTATGCGATCAATATTCCGGCAACCTTCGCCAGTTTCTCCCGCGCGCCGGGCTTCAACGAATACTGCCCGGTGTCAAACAGAACATCGGACATACTGACGATAAGCCCCCGTGCACTGTCGCGCGTCTCAAGAATCAGGTTGAGTTGCTCTGACAATTGCGCGCGCATTGCCGCCTTATCGCTGTCTGCCTGGCGCTGCCCCTGCTGTGCTTGCTCGGCGGCCAAGTGAGCCTGGTCAGCGTCGGCTTGAGCTGCATTGATGGCCGCGGCTGCTGCTGCCTGGTTGTTGATCATGTCAGTCTGAGCCTTTGCCGCGGCGGCTTGAGCGTCTGCCGTGGCCGCTTGGGCATTGGCTGTGGCGGCCTGGGCGTTGGCTGCATCGATTTGAGCCTGTTCCTTTTGGCGCGTAGCGTTGTCAGCCTGGGCCTGCGCCCGTGCTTGCGCATCGGCCGAAGCCTGGCGTTCGCTCGCCCTGCGATCCTCGTCGATCCTTTTGACGGCGATTTCTCGCGCATCTTCCGCAGTCTGCACGGTCTCCCGGGACTTCTCGATCAGTTGCTTTTTGTCCGAATGCTTTCTCGTCGCGTAGCCGTCGGCACTGTTCATCAACTGGACAGCACGCTGATAACTTTCACCGGCGTACTGCTCGGCTCCCTCAGATTGGGCAATGCGAACTGCGTTCCGCGCTTCCAGGAACTCCAAGGGTAGCCTGGCATCCAGAACCACGGGGTCGAACTTGTATCCAGTCGGGATATAGCCGCCCCGTTCCATGAGTTCATATTTTGCATGTACTGCCTCGGATGTTCCCTCGGTATCGACGCGAATTACATTTTCAAGCACGACGACATTGCTGGGCTGGCGTACGGCAAAATATGGCTCCGCGGTGACAATCAGTGCGAATGCCTGGAGATTGGTGGTGGCAGTCAGTTTGCTGCGATCGTTGTCGCCAATCAAGACTTCTCCAAGATTCACTGCGTGGCCATCAGGCGAGATCGCCCACATTACATAGGTCAGATACTCGGCGCCAAAGGTCGTGGGGCCTTGCAGATTTCGGAATTCCGCTTCGACTTCCAAGGTGCCGCGTTTGCTTCGCACTTTGGCTGTTCCGTTGGCTGAAGGCAGCAAAGCGGTTCCGGCCAGATCCACGTTAGTGGCTCCGCCGCGATGTTGATAGTCAACGGCGTCGACGGTGCGACTGGTTTCGTCCACGGCAAATACGGGCGTTGTGCCGACAGGCACGAGGGCGATCGACTCTTGCGGGCTGGCCTGAGCAAACGCGCCCAAGCTGAGGACACTTCCCATCACTAACAATAGTGTGTGTTTCACGATATCTCCTGCAGTCAGAGGACTGCCATATTGCGTTGTTGACTTAGGTTGGCGGGCGAGGCCGTGCAGATTTCGACGGTGTGTCTGTCAATGCCCGACGCGGAATTGATTGAGGTGTTGAAACAGCCCGTAAAGATTCGCAATCCACAGAACCAAAACGATGACAACCACGGCGTTCAGGATCGATTTGATTTGTCCTTGCATAGGGATGAACCTGTTCACAAGCCACAACAGAAGCCCTGCTGCAACAATCGTGATGAGGACGGTGGTAAGTGGCATATCGTGTTCTCCAATCATTACTTAGATTCGGTGCCCCCAGGGCATCTTCGAGAAGTTACGATCGATCGACTCACTAAGCGCGGGAGCCATCAGAAAGAGGAGAACGATTACTCCGCTTCATTCTTATTTTTCCAAGTCAATATTGAAATAGCTGAGCCATAATGCTCATCGCAACGGGGAAAGAAGACAGTATTTGACGTGATCCAACTCTTTCAGAAACCGGCGGGGCGGCGCATACGGCGGAATGGCCTGATGCGATGAACTTGGAGGTAAACTTTGCGGAAAACAGCGATTATTCGGATGCGCCATCGGGGCTTGGGTTATGCCAACCACCGTAAGTAGCAATAAGTGCGTCAGCCTCTTTCGGTCCCCAAGTGCCGCGTTTATAACGGCGAGCCGGGTGATGGTCCTTCAGGACCCGATTGACCACCCCCCAAGCGGCTTCAACCGCGTCCTCGCGGGTGAAGAGCGCCCCGTCGCCCTTCATGGCGTCGCCCAAAAGCCGTTCGTAAGGCGTTTCCTCTCCCGGCTGCTCATCTGACAGGTAAAGCTCTCGCTCCTCTCCGATGAATTCCTGACCCGCAAGCTTCACACGAGCTGCCAAAGCGATGGCCGAGTTGGGAGAGAGCCGAAAGCGCAGGTAGTTCGACCTGCTCTTAGGCTGCACAGCGTCGGCAAAGAGCTTTTGCGGGGGCTGCTTCAGCTCCACCAGGATCTCGGTTGCAGTGGTTGGGAGATACTTACCCGAGCGCAAATACCACGGAACTCCATCCCAGCGCCATGAGTCGATGAAGAGCCGCAGGGCACAGTAGGTTTCGACGTCGGAGCGCTTCGCTACGTCTGGCTCCTCGCGATAGCCGGCATATTGGCCGCGCACTATGTCATCGGGCTTCAGAGGGCGCATGGCTTTAAAAACTTTCGCCTTCTCGCTTTGCACGTCTCCAAAGTCCCGTCCCGCGGGCGCTTCCATGGCAAGCAGTGCAACGATCTGGAAAAGATGGTTCTGGATCACGTCGCGCAGACAGCCTGCTGTTTCGTAAAACGCGCCGCGCCTGCCCACGCCGAAATTCTCCGATAGAGTGATCTGAACGCTGGCCACATAGTTGCGATTCCAGATCGGTTCCAGAAACGAATTCGCGAATCGGAAATAAAGAATATTCATGATCGCTTCCTTTCCGAGGAAGTGATCGATGCGGAAAATGGAGTTCTCAGGGAAAACTGAATGGGCAACCTGGTTTAGTTCACGCGCTGAGGCCAAATCGCGTCCAAACGGCTTTTCCACAATCACACGCGCGTGCTCGGCCAGTTTCGCGGCTCCGAGTCCTTTAATCACCGTTTCAAAGAGCGCAGGCGGGATTGCCAGATAATGCGCGGGCCGCCGTGCGTTCCCCATCGCGTCTTTAATCGCCTTGAATGTATTGCTATCTGTATAGTCTCCGCTCACGTACCTCAGCAGAGACAGAAGGCGTTGCAGTGCTCGCTTGTCATCGATTCCGCCCGCTCGCTTGATGCTATCCGTCGCACGCCTGTGCAATCGCTCCAAGCTCCATTTCGGGAGGGCAACTCCGATCACCGGGACCTTGAGCACGCCGCGCTTCACCATGGCATAGAGTGCCGGGAAGATCATTTTGTGGGCCAGATCGCCCGTTACGCCAAAGACCACCAGAGCGTCTGACTGGGACTCGGCCATCAGGCGCCTTCTTTCATGTCAGCGGTTTTCTCCTGGTGGCCGCCGAATTGGAACCTCAGCGCGGATAACATCTTGTCGGCGAAACTGTCTTCGCCGCGCGAACTAAAGCGCTCATACAGCGCAGCACTCAAAACCGGGGCCGGAACCGATTCATCAATCGCGGCGGTAATCGTCCAGCGTCCCTCACCGGAGTCTGACACGCGGCCGGCAAATTTCGCCAGATCGGGGCTGTCGAGCAATGAGATGGCAGCCAGATCCAGAAGCCACGAAGAGATCACACTACCGCGGCGCCAGACCTCGGCGATATCGGCAAGGTTCAGGTCGTATTGGTATACCTCGGGGTTGCGCAAAGGCGTAGTTTCGGCGTCCACAGTTTGCTGCTGCTTGCCGACATTGGCGTGGTGGAGAATGTTCAATCCCTCCGCGTACGCGGCCATGATTCCGTACTCGATTCCGTTATGCACCATCTTCACAAAGTGTCCGGCGCCATTGGGGCCGCAGTGCAGATAGCCGTGCTCAGCGGTGCCTCCCACCTTTTCCCGGCCGGGCGTGCGCGACGCCGAATCGACGGATGGCGCCAATGCAGAAAAAATGGGGTCGATACGCTGAATCACATCCTTTTCCCCGCCGATCATCAGGCAATAGCCTCGCTCGGCCCCCCACACTCCGCCGCTGGTTCCCGCATCCACATAGTGGATGCCTTTAGGCTTCAGTTCAGCGGCCCGGCGAATGTCGTCGTGATAATAGGAGTTCCCGCCATCGATGACCGCATCGTCCGCTTCGAGCAGGGGGGTCAGGCCTTTGAGCGTCGTATCGACCACGCCGGCCGGCACCATCATCCAGACGGCGCGAGGCGTTTTCAACTTCTTGACGAATTCTTCAAGCGAATTCGTGCCAACCGCGCCTTCCCTGGCAAGCGATTGCACGGTTTCTGAATGAATATCGTAGACAACGCATTGGTGGCCGGCCCGCATAAGACGCCGGACCATGTTGGTTCCCATCCTGCCTAAGCCGATCATGCCCAGTTCCATGTGTTCACCCTTTTTCTCAAGTTCCCCAAAGCTTTTGGCCGCGGACCAACCGAAACGCATGCAGCGGCTACGATTTCGGTCACATCGGCACAGATCGATTGTTCTGTTTAGATGCTGAAATGGCAAAAAGCGACAGCTTGTGCCTAGGCCGTCATTTTTGCGCCTGCCTTGGTTAGCGGCGCGGGACCCATGCCAGATTGCCGCTCATAACGAAGACGGCGAGTGCCACGGCCATGAGGAACGCACACACCCAGAAGCGCCAGTCACGGTGCATCCGATGCCAGTAGGGACCGGGATCCGGTTCGCCATGGTCGCCGCTATGTCCTTCGGGGTTGTGCTTGTTTCCTGTCATATCGCCTCCAGTTGTCATGCCGCATTCGGCAAAGTAGCGCTATGCGAGTCTTCGCTGCACACCGGCGCCACGCCTCAAAGGCTATGGCTTTGGGGTTGCCGCGGCAGTGACCTGGACTGGCCGGTCAGCATCGGTTGTGGACGCGCCAACCGCCGGCGCCGTCTTGCCGGCCGGTATCTCAGTTCCTGCCGGATAAATGAGAATCTGGATCGAGCCCCAATCCGCGTCAAGGGTCGCCCCTGCCTGCTTGCCTTGTCCCAACGTCTTAAGCTGGCTGTCGTCAAACCCAAAGTTCTCGACCAGATACTCGCGGATCACCATCGCCCTGGCTTCGGTGAGGACGAGATCCTTCTGGGTATCGCCATTCATGCCAGTGGAGACCACTACAACCGCAATTCCGAATTGAGTCTGTGCCAGGAAGTCTCCGGCGTCGTTGAGGGTTTTCTGGCTCTTCATCTTGGCTGAATCGCGGCCATCGAATAGCTGCCTGGCTGCGTACGTGAACGTCTTTTCAGGCAAAGTTTGCGGGAGCTCCGCGACACGGTTCGCGGCCAAGTCGGCGGAATCTTCGTAACCGCGCTTCTTGAAATATCCGCTCAAGAAGAAGTTATGTTTCAAAGCTTCCATATTCTCCTGGAAGTCGGTTATTCCGGTTTGCGCCTGCAGCACGGTGTCATGGAGTGTGGTCGTAGTCTGCTCCAGGTTGTTGTAGACTTGCTTGTCGTTTACCAGCGCTCCCACCGTTCCCTGTCCCGAATCGATTTTGGCGCTTACCGAGTTCAGATGGGCCGTCGCCATCGTTGTGTTGAGGATGGCCTGCTGGCTGCTATCCAGGATGGCGTTCGTCTTTGCAAGCAGTTCTCCCAGCTCCAGCGGCGGTACACTCTGGATGGTCTCGCCGTCCGTCACCTCGGCTTGTCCGGCAGATCCAAACGAAATGGCCACGTATTGATTGCCCAACATCCCCTCGGTTTCGATTGAAGCCACAGAGTCCTGCTTGATAATCGCGTGCGATGATTTTTCGAGATCCATGACGACGGTGACCTTATCGCCCGGCTTCTTCGGCAACTCAATGCCGGTCACTGTTCCGCTATGCACTCCAGCCACCTGCACATCGGCTCCAACAGCCAGACCGGCGACATTGTCGAATTGCGTCTTCAAGTGGTATGTGGAGCTAAACAGATACTCCTTGCTCCCGATGATGAAGACACCGGCAGCCAGAACTGCCAGTGTCACAACGATGAATGCTCCCAACCTCGCCACTCTTGACATATGTCCTCCTACGATTGCTGTAGAAATTCCTTCACAAAACCGATGTCGCTTTGTTGAAGGTCTTCAAACGCGCCCTCGATCACTACGTCGCCCTCATTCAGCAGGGCGAGACGGCCGGCAATCGTCCTGGCGCTATGCAGATCGTGCGTCACTACGATGGACGCCATCCGGCGCTCTTTCTGGAGCTTGAGAATCAATTCGTCAATTTCGCCAGAACTGATGGGGTCAAGACCGGCTGTCGGCTCATCGAGCAGCAGAATCTCCGGCTCAAGGGCCAGCGCACGCGCCAGGCCCACGCGCTTTTGCATCCCGCCGGAGATATCGGACGGCATCATTTCGAGATCGCCTTCCATACCTACCTCGGCCAGCAACTGCCTTACACGATCGGCCCGCTCGGACTTCGACATATCTCTCCGATGGTGTTCAAGGGGGAAGGCCACGTTCTCCTGGACTGTGAGCGAATCGTAGAGCGCAGCCTGCTGAAACAGGAAACCCATCTTCTTTCTGATTTCTCCCATGCGGTCAAGCGCTAAGCCGGCTATCGCGTGGCCATGAATGCAGACAGATCCAGAGTCGGGCGTATCGAGGCCGATGATGAGCCTCAGCAGTACGCTTTTTCCCGTACCGCTGCGTCCAAGCACGGCCAGCGTTTCTCCCTGTTTCACGCGCAAGCTGATCCCGTTGAGGACCTTGTGGCCGGCAAAAGACTTGTACACCTTCTCGACGGCAATGACGGGCACAAGACCGTCCTGCTCGGGCGCCGCTTGCTTCGTCGCAATGTCATACGCTGTGGCCATATTTGTTTCACGACTGCTTCAAACAACGGTTAATGAAAGAAAACGAGGATGAACTTCACCAGCACAACGTCGGCCAGGATAAGGAAGAGCGAGGCAAGCACGACTGAGTTGGTGGCTGCGCGACCCACACCCGCAGCTCCTCCGCGCGTGCGCATTCCCTGGAAGCACGCGATGAGCCCGATGATCAGGCCATACACCACCGTCTTGAATGTCGGCGGCATGAATGCATTGAAGGTGGCGCCAGTGAAGCCATCGGTGATGAACTGGTGGAACGAGAGCGGCTCAACAAGGGCCTGCGCAAACCAGCCCGTCAGCAAGGCACATGCGTCGGTGGCAAGGGTGAGCAGCGGCAGCATCAGGATGCAGGCCAGTATTCGTGTCGCAGCCAGAAGCCTGTAAGGGTTGATCGCCGATGCCTCGATAGCGTCGATCTGCTCGGTCACTTTCATCGATGCCAGCTCCGCGCCCATACCCGCGCCTACGCGCCCGCTCACGACCAGGCCGGTAATGACCGGTCCCATGACCTGAATCACCGAGTACACGAGAGTGACAGGAAACATCGATTTGGCGCCGAATCGGCTAAGACTGTAGCGGGCTTCGAGCGAGAGGATAACGCCAATTGCGGCGCCAGCCATGGCGACCAGCGGCAGAGACTTCGAACCAACTTCGTCAAGCTGCCGAATCAGCTCGCGCCATTCATATGGGGGCGTTACCGCGGCTGTGAGAACTCTCCAGGAAAAGATCCCCAGTTCCCCGAACCACTCGAAAAACCCGTTGAACAGCTTCGTGACGAAGCTTGCAACAGAGGACATGAGGTCGCTGCGCCGCACCGGAAGTGGCGGGTTGATGCCGGCGACCGCTGTGAATCCGCTGTTTTTCAATGGTTTTGACCGGGATCAGGCGAGCCGTGCGTATTGTTCAGATGCATACGTGAAATCAAGGCGTGAGGTCCGCTATAGAAGAACTCCAGAGCAATGTTGCCGCCCATATAACTCAGCAGGCTGTAGTTGCCCATCCGGAACGCATCCTTTGCGCCGAAACGGTCCGGATACCACGCGTGAATCGCAATTATGGACCCCGCATAGGGCGCGGCAAGTGCGGAGATAGAGAAGACGCGATGGCCGTCTTTGCCGCGGCGCCCTGTCAACGTGGAGATCACTGCGTGGCGCAGCCGCGGAAATGGGCCTCCGCATTCACAGCGGTAGTACAACGTATCTTCCTTGAGGGCTTCCGCCAACCCGTAACGCGTGGTTGTTCCAATAGCCGCGACCCCAAAGTTGGACCCAAACCGCTTGCCGAAACCCTTAACCCCTTGGCCCCACTCCGGTGGAGCATTGCTCCACCCGTTACTTCCCGCCTCGACTCCGGCAGCGGCAATTGGATACGGACCGAATGTGTCGAAAGCGTAGTTGCTCACCTTGGTTCTTTCAGTCGGCCGGACATAGGTCAGGTCCAGTTTCCTTGGGGCCTCGATTCGTGAAGTTGCCGAAGGATCTCCAGAAGAGAGCAGTGATTGCGATCTTGCCAACACCGGCATTGCGGCCATGGACGCAGTGACCAACACCAGGAGCATCGCCCAGTGAATCCTCGTGCCGTCACGCTTTTCGCACGATTGGCCAACGCGCCTTCCCGCCAGACCTGCCCGGCAGGCCAACGAGAAATGCGACTCCGAGATCCATTTGGATGACCTCATCGTCTCTCCTCTGATCGGCATCGTCCATCTCAGGCGCGGCATGCGCCGCCAATGTAAAGTCGCGTAGCCTGGCTACACCTGTAGAGATGTTTTCAGAGTGGAGGCCTCAAAGGATGGTCACATTTGCACGGAATCGCAAGTTCTCTGCTTCTGCATCGCCGCGCCTGAAAATCAAGGCGAGATTCGTTCCATGGGAGCAAATGGTCCACAAGGCGTATGTCCAAAAGAGCACAGTTATTGCTCTAAAGACCAGAGGACAATTCAGGAAACCAGCTGTTTTCGCGGTTCGCTGAGGAGCCTGCTATGCCTGAAGTTCATGTTTTCCCTTCCATCCCGAAGAAGATCTTGTTGCCCATCGACTTCAGCTCATCTTCGCAGGCGGCTTTGGAGATGGCAGCTGACCTTGCGAAGCACTTTCACGCAGAACTCCATCTCGTGAACGTGATCCCGATGTTTCCCACCACGACACTTCCTGACATGATTCCCGAAGGCGAGTTCATTCAAGAAAACAGAAAATTCGCGGAGCTGCATCTGGCAAAGTGCCATGCAGCTCTTGCGGCCAGGGGAGTGAAGTCAACTTCCAGCGTCGAAGTCGGAAATGACATCGCCGGGAACATCATGGAAGTGGTGGAGCGCGAGCATATCGACATGGTGGTGATCTCCACGCACGGTATCTCCGGCTGGCATCCGCTGGTCTTCGGGTCGATTGCCGAAAAGGTCGTAAAGCTCGTGCGATGTCCCCTCCTGCTTCTGCGTTCAGCCAAGCCTGGCGCCAATGGGAAGAATTCGGCGGGACAATCCACGGAATGGTGGTAGAGAGAACGGCGGACAGGCTGTCTATTTTGAGCACAACTAGAGTTGTCGCCCCCATATCGCCCAGCCCGACGCCGGGGCCGGCCGAGGAACTGATATGTGGCGATCTACGGGCTTTAAGCTCTGGCAACGCTTTTCGGGTAGCCCTGGAAACAATCCGTCGAGGTAGAGCAAAATTGACCAGTTTTGCATTTTGAATTCGGGCGATGATGGACAGAGATTGATCGCAATTGCGGCTAATCTCGGGGGTGGACTGTCCCCACGTTGCGTAAACCCCCCAAGATCAGGTCGGGAATGCGTTGCCGGCACCAGGTCGCAAAGAGAGCAGTGCTCTTGTTTTTTCAATCGCGGCGTTCGCGGTCTTTGATCCATTCGCCACAGACTCCAAACGCGGCGCACCGCAACGACCCCTTCCGGGCATGAAGAGGCCACTTAAACAACCGGCCCGCAACGAGGTAGCATTTTGACGCGCAATAACAACACTAAATTCGATTCCGCTGCCTTTCTTGCAAACGCAGGACTTGGCAGAACAATCGTCGAGTTGAAGCCAAAGCAGACATTTTTCTGCCAGGGAGATACGGCGGACTCTGTGTTCTATCTACAAAAAGGCCGCGTGAGAGTCACCGTCGTCTCGCAAAAGGGCAAAGAAGCCACAATCACCCTCCTATCCGTTTCGGATTTTGTTGGAGAGGAATGTCTCGCGGCGATCGTCGGGCTACGTATGGCGACCGCCACTGCAGTGAACACCTGTACAGCGCTCAAGATCAGCAGAAACGAAATGATCCGAGTGATGCATGACGAACCTGCATTCGCTGATCTATTTCTCAAATTTCTGCTGGCCCGCAGCATGCGGACCCAGGCCGATCTTGTCGATCAGCTTTTCAACTCCAGTGAAAAGCGCCTGGCGCGGATTCTCCTGTTGATGGCGGAATTCGGCAAACCCGGTGAACCGGAAACCTTCATTCCTCCCATTACGCAAGAAACCCTGGCGGATCTGATCGGCACCACCCGATCCCGTGTCAGCTTCTTTATGAATCGCTTTCGCAAACTCGGTTTCATCAGCTACAACGGCCGCATCCAGGTACATAAGTCGCTGCTCAATGTGGTCCTGCTCGATCAATTGCCTGACCACAATGCGCAGAAGCCCGCCATTCTCGCTATCCCGTAAGCTGCTTTAGTCCGGTGCTTCGCGCATGCACCGCAAGTCGCTTCGGAGCAGCGCAGCAACAGTGTCAAACCATTCTCACTGGCGGTGCCGCCAGCGTATCGGAGGGGGAGGGTTTAGTCCCGCTGGCTGCGATCTCGATTTCTATCTGGCTGGCCCATCGCGCAGGCTCAGTTTGGACGGAACAGCTTGGCCAACTGATCTGGCGGAACGGGACGACTGAAAAAGTTTCCTTGGGCTTCGTCACATTCGTGAGCCCACAGAAACTCCAGGTCTTCGGTTGTTTCAACCCCCTGAGCAATAACCCGGACGTGAAGGCTCCGAGCCATGTCGATGAATGCTTCGACGGCGGCCGTTCCGCCGGGAACGGTGGTGATCTGGCGGACGAACGACCGGTCGATCTTGAGAGCATTAAGCGGCAGTTTCTGCATGCTGCTCAAGCTGGCGTTGCCCGTGCCGAAATTATCCACCGACACCTGCACTCCCCTATCTCTGAGGGTCTTGAGGACAGAAGCTGTGCGCTCGGGATGGTGCATCAGAACACTCTCGTTTACGTCCAGCTCCAGGAGCCCCGGATCCAAACCAGTTTTGCTGAGGGCTGCGAACAGCCCATCCAGAAAATCCTCGCTCTGAAACTGCACTCCGGAGACATTGACGGCCATCGTCTTTGCGGGCATACCAGCATCTACCCAAGCTCGAGCTTGCGAGCATGCTTCACCAAAAACCCAGGCGCCGATGGGCAGAATCAGTCCGGATTCCTCTGCGATGGGAATGAACTGCCCCGGAGGGATCGTTCCGAGCGTGGGATGGTTCCAGCGAGAGAGCGCTTCAGCCCCGGTGATGGCTCCCGTCTTCAGATTAACTTTGGGCTGGTAGTGCAACGTCAATTCGTTCCGCTCCAGGGCGCGCCGCAGATCCTCCTCGGTGGATTCGTGCTCAACGGTGGGGACATCCATGTCCCGCCTGAAGAACTGATAGCTCTGGCGGCCGTTCTTCTTGGCCAGATACATCGCAGAATCCGCATTCTTAATCAGCGTCTCCGCATCCAGGCCGTCGTCGGGGAAGACACTTATGCCGATGCTTGCGGTGACGTGAAGGTCGTGGCGATCTGCGAGATAAACCTCTGACACCGCCTGTAATACTCTTCTCGCCGTAATGGCCGCGTCTTCCGGTCTTTGCATATCCTGCAACAGCAGGACGAATTCGTCGCCTCCCTGCCTGCTCACCGTGTCTGGAGTGCGCACACAATGCAGCAAGCGCTTCGCCACAGATTTGAGAAACTTGTCACCGGCCGCATGTCCCAGGGAATCGTTGACCTTTTTGAAGCCATCCAAATCGAGGAACAGCACCGCAGCGCGCCCCCCGTGCCGCCGCGCAAGAGAGATAGCCTGGCCAACCCGGTCGCAAAACAGCAATCGATTAGGCAACCCGGTCAGAGAATCATGTTCGGCCAAATGGGCCATCTGCTCTGACTGCGCCCGCGCCGCGCTTACGTCGCGAAAAACGATCACCGCTCCGGTGACCTTGCCCTCGCTGTCGTGGATGGGGGCAACGGAGTCTTCGATGAAGACTTCATGACCGTCACGGTGGATGAGTACACAATTCAACGGCAGCTTCCCCGTAAGATCTTCCGATGCCGCCTTGGCCATCGGATCCAGGATCGCCTTGCGCGTGGTGGCGTCCACGATGCGGAAGGCCTCGGTCAGGGGTCGACCGACTGCGTCCTTCAGCCGCCAGCCCATCATCTCGCCCGCGATGGGATTGAAGAAGGTGATGTTTCCCGCCATGTCGGTGCAGATCACGGCATCCGCGATGCAGTCGAGCGTGGTCTGGGCGCGTTCCTTTTCATTGGTCAGGATCTCTTCGTGGATGTTGCGCTCAACGGCATTGCCCAAGGCTCGCATGAGTTTCTGCGGCTCGATCTGGCCCTTGATGAGATAGTCTTGCGCGCCCTCTCGAATGGCTTGAATTGCCTTCGGCTCGTCGTCCGGGCTGGACAACAGCACCACGCAGACGTGGGGCGCGACTGCGCGCACGCGTCTGGCCGCCTCCAGTCCCTCCGGATCGGACAATCCCAGGTCCAGCAGGACAATGTCAACGGGATGCCCCGCAAGATACGTCTCGGCGTCGGCTAAACATACCACGTGGGTCAATGCGAAAGAGTGTGAGCCCTGATCGCCGAACATTGCGCGGATGATGCGAGTTTGCTCGGGGTCATTCTCGATCAGAAGAACGGTCTTGTCTGGGTTTTTCCCCATTGGTTTCACCTCGACACCAGCAACCTGGAACCGCTTGCAGAGAATTCATGAGTGCGCAAAATCTTCCCAGACGAAATTGATCGAAGAATCTCAAAGAACTGCGCTACAGTACTGTCCTCTTTTGCTCACTCTGGGATGACGAGCTGACAACTGTGATCCCTTGAAAGATATTGTGTACTTATCCTGCTGACTCTGTTGCAGATAGCTTGGCCGGCGAGCATGGGTTCGAATCCTCCGTCCGCGACCAGCATGTGAACTAATTTGGTTCCTGTTACCTGCATTCAATGCCCAAGGTGGAACACGAACTGTCTCGCGGTCGGCGACGTGGTAAATCTCCGGTTGGCAACAATAGGTCAGGAACCCAGAAAAGCTCGCCGCATCAAGGTACATAAGCCGCTGCTCAATGTGCTCCCGCTCGATCAATTGCTTGACCACAATGCGCAGAAGCCCGCCATTCTCCCTATCCCGTAAGCTACGTTGGCTCAGTGCTTCGCGCAGGTACTACAAATTACGGGAGCACTGGCCGGGGAGATGGGCCAGTTGCATCGGGAGCCTCGCGCTCAGCTAACGCCGGAGCCCAATTCGAATCGAGAACCTTGACCAGCGACCAGGGAATGCCAGCCAGATCATAGTGAAACTTTCCCTGCTCATCGACCACGAGCCTGCTTGCCGCGTATAGGAAACCCGTGCTCTTGGAATTGTCGGCGTCATTCATGTCGAATTGACCAACCATCAGGTCGAAGGACTGGGAATCCGAGCTCGGATTGACTTCATCGGATTGAAGCGGACGGTTGGCGATAAACGTGATCTGCCGACCGGTTGGCGTTACAACCATTTGGATGAAGGCGACGTCAAAGCTGACATCTCCGGTAATTGTGCAAAGGCCGACCGCTTTAGTCTTGGAGAGCGCGGTGGCCAATTCCCGATCCTGCCCCTCTTGGAATGCCAGTGAAAGAACCTGGAGATCCGCAGAGGTGGAGTAGTTGTAAACGATCAGCGTTACGCCGATCGTGTTACCGGCTTGAGAGTAGGTTGCCCGAATCGTCTCGAAACTTGGGCTGCGGGCAAATCCGGAGGTAGTTCCCACCGCTAATATGCCCACAAGAAGCAAGCAGGAGGATCCTAACTTGCTGCCGCATCGAATTACGCGCGCGAGTAGTCTCATTTTGCGATCCTCCAGGGAATCCGAGCCAGGGCCTGTTCACATTGCTCAGGCCCTGGTTAGGCACCGTCGCGCCGCAAACTTGAAAGCTATGCGGCGGTTCTTGTTTCGATGGGTTTTTGAGCCTGGACGAGTTCATCGAAGATGGTACGGTAGCGGATCATCGCGGTGCGAAGCTCTTCAGTGCTTGCCTCAGCCTGGCTGGGCCGCACCGCGATGGCGTGCGCCACGCGGAAATCTTCCATGACGCGAGGGTAAGTGACGGAGACATCTGCGGCGCGTTGCTCAAAGCTGTCCTTGGGATAACCGCGGGCCTCGAGGAGCGCAGCGATCAGGTCGTCGGCCTCAGTGACCGCGGCCTTGGGGTAGTCAACGAAGCGGGATTGCACTACTTTCCACTCGGCGATGAATCGCTCCCGCTCGGTGGCGCCGAGTTCGCGGATCTTCAGTGCGTCCACGCGGGTTTCACGATCGGCCAGCTTGGTTTCGGCTTTGCGCGAAGAGCCGTGCTCCAGTACAGCGCGGTCATATTCCGATCCGAAACGATTGCGCAGACCCGCACTCCTGGCTTTGCGGCGCTTAAGATATTCGACAACGGCGATGGCAACAATGACGAGTACAATCGCTGCAATGGTGAGCTGGGCAATCGTGAAGTGATTGAACATTGTGTTCTCCTCTGCGGGATTTCCGCGACGGCAGGTGGTTCATGAGGGCGGCTTCCTTGCGGGGAAGGAACCTGCACGCAATCCATCATGGGCGGCCAGGAGTGTGAATGCTGGCCAGAATTGCTCATACCGGAGGCGAATTGGGGCGACGGGTGGGAAAGCGCGGCAGGATTGATCAGAGTATTGAATTAAGTATTGAATTAAAAGGGGAGTGTCGGAGGCAAGGGGTTAAAGGCCATCCTCCAAAGTTGGTGTAAACGAGCCTTGGATTAATTCGATTCGCAACTCCGTCGGGTTGTGCTGTTGCCTCTTTATCTCCGCTCATTGGCTCCAGGATCGCGGAGACGGAAAGGCGCAAAGCGGGAGTGACTATCGGCCAGCCAGTCTTCGGTTTCGCTGAATGAACCATGCCGGAGCAGCTCCCGATTGTAATCGGTGTCGAAATAATTGCGAAAAGGCGCCGCTTCTTCCCTGCGATTTTCAAGGAACCCTCTAACAGCCATGACTATGGTGAAAATGAGGACCAATGCGCCAACGATCAACAAGGCATTCGTAAGGTGGAACATGGCATTCTCCCTTGCATTGGATTCCCGCACAGTTAGAGCGGCGTGGCCAGGCAAGCTGGCAACACACATCAACTGTGAACCAGGTTGGCGCAGGAGCGCTGGTCAAAATTGCTCAGGCCGGAGCGTCGGAGCAATGTTGGACCCTATCGGAAAACTGGGGGATGAGTCCCTGGTGTATCTTTTTGCCGGAGCGAAACATGAGATCTTTGAAGGATCGCTTCGCGGGAGGTCTTTGCCCCGGCCCAGAATCGCTCAGTTCTGAGGGATTTACGTCCTGGTCAATTCTAGCCAGCTTTCCGAAACCGGAAGTTCAATACTGACAATTGTCAAGATTCTGACGACAATGAGAATCTCGCCCGCAAAGGGCGGAGGAGGATTCAATGTCCCAAACTGTAGCGGAAAGAACGGCTGACAATATCGTCGAGTCAGCTCACCAGGCTTCTCGCGCAACAGGCGCGATTGCCGATGCGATAGAGGATGGCGTGGGAGTCGTGAGGCATGTCGCGAAGCAAGGTTGCGATGCCGGCGAAGAACTCTTGAATGAGACAGCTCGTCGCCTCCAGCGACACCTTGCGCTAACTGTTGCGACGACGTTTGCGGTAGGCGCCGGCGCAGGAGCACTCTTCGGATGGATGATGAAACGAAGGTAGATTAGAACCCTTGGCAGGGATATTCTTTTTCACACTAATCCGCTCGAAGTGTACCGCCGTCAGCCAGCTTCGAAGGACCAGACCTGCAGCTGTGTCCGAAAATCGGAGTGAGCCTAACCATTATGGACTCGGCCACATTTTCGGGAGCGTTCCTCGTCGATTTCTCCGATACCCGCCTCTTCTTTCTTAGCGATTCGTGCGGGGGAGCAAAACTGACCAGAACTTCATGGGAAGAGGGGTCATGGTGATAACAGGAGAGATCAACCATTCCGGAACAATTTGAGAATCAAGAAGCAACGAAACTGGAAGATGCGACGGTCTCGGACACAACAGAAGAGAAGAGGATTGACCGTGTGGCTGAAAAAGCTGCGGAGAAACCCGCAAAAACGGAACAGCGCTACGACGAGGATCACGGTATCTTTTCAAAATAGCCAGTTTGGCCGTTATCCGGGAGGGATGACAGAGGAGTGAGCTGATACCGCCCGCCCGCCACTTCGATGCGCCTGCGACATCCACTTAGGGTTCACTTTCCGCGAATGCGATTTTCATCAGTTGACCTCAATCCCCGGGTTGGCGACCATCCAAACCCGGGATCCCTGACTTTCTAAATGTCACTGAGCAAAATTGAACAGTTCCTGAGCCGTTGCGACCGCACCATACTTGCAGGTGCCCACACCAAAGCGGCGGCAGCGATGCCGGAGCATCCGGCGGCTCCCCTGAAGGCAGCACCCCTTCCAAACTGCCGCCGCATCGAAATCGCCCCACATCACTCGATCTCGTCGATCATCTCTCACCGTGCAAGAATGCACATTTATCCCAAACCTAACTGCGCTAGAGTCAGGTGATGCTGAATTCCTTTGTTCGCCGCATTCTTAAGCTTTCGCCGCTTTTGCGGGACTTGGCAGTGTCCGCTGCCGGGTGCTTCGCGTTGATGCGTGGCTTCCGCCTGGTGGCAATAGAGAAGGAAGGTTCGGACACGGCGGCATCCGGCCAGACGGCAGGCACGCGCGGCAAGCAATTGGCGGAAATCGGCGCCGCATTATTCCTTCTGGCCTTCATCGCGATTGAAGCGCTGACGACGATCGGCGCGCTTCGCCGCTGATCTCTATTTGCAAGATTGCCTCTGAGCCCACTGGCGCTCATATGTTCCTTGTCCGGAGCCGGCAATTGCCACTCCGAACATCTCTCCCTGAACCTTCAACCGAACGCCCTGATGCAGCGCAGTCTTACATGCGTTCCTTCGCAGGAACTCGCGTCAATCGCATGCAGCTTGCTCACTTGAGGTTTTCGGTTCAGGCTATCGAAAGAAACAATGCATGCTGGCTCTTAAGTGTTTGGGTGCCCCCCAGGGCGCATGGGAAACAGAATGCACACTTAAGAAACTGCGAAGACGTCGAATCACTTCTGAGAGTGAAAACAGGAAAGGCGTCCTCGTGTAAAGACGCCCTTCGTGTTCAGATCGGTTTTGTTTAGTGTGTCGGCGGAGCCTTTGGTGCAGGCGCGGCTCCGGTTGCGTGCTTCGGCGCGGGCTTTGCGGCCGGTTCGGCCCCCCAGTATTGGGGATCGGCAGCGATCCAGGATTTGTCAACGTAGCTCCAATCCGGATTCACCATCCAGAGATTGTCCTCCACGCTGGCCACGCTCTCTTCGGAAAGCTTGCTCATCCGTTTCTTGCCTTCGCCCCCCAGGGCAGCGTCGAAATCCTTCTGGTGTGCCAGACCCGCATCCTCATCCTTGAGCGACGTCATCGGCACCAGAATGAGGTAGGCGTCGGTCACGCCCATCATTCCTTCGTAACTTGACCAGGGGATGTTTTGCCCGCTTTTGAGGTAGGCGTCGCGATAAAGCTGCGTCAATTCCTTGAACTCTTCGTTGTGACCCTGGCGCATATGGAAAATGATCACCTCCCAGTAATGGGAGTGCGGTATGTCCGCTCCGGCAACGTTGTTGCTGAGGTCGGGACGGTAATGCCAAAGGGTATGGTGTTCCTCGGATACGTAAGCGGACTCGCGCGCATCCATGGCGTCAAACTTGGCGTCGGTCGCCTCGTTGCCGGTGAGCCACTCCTCGCTCTTTTCGAACGCCTCGAAAGAGTCGAAGCCGGAGAGGAAAATTGCTCGAGGCGATCCCGTCAGGGCTTCCATTCCCAGCATGTGCGTCGGGTCCTTGAGTTGCTCCGACAATTCAGGGTATTCCGAGGCAATTTTGTCGTAGGGTCCATCCATGTCGGGTTTTATGTTGATGGTTTCGATGTCGAGGATGTTGGGTGGCGGAACTGCCGGAGTTTGTGCGAGTGCGGCTAGAGAGCCTGCCAGTGCCAGGGACAACCCGGCGACGGAACATAACCATTTCTTCATTTCTGCCCACCTCCCGGGGGCCAGAAGACAAATTGCGGAAGAGGAAAGGTTCGAAACCTGCGAATAACGCAGTCACCCGGGTACGCCCAAGTCCGAGGGCGTTTCCGGGGTGAGAGCCTGTCCGCGTGCCGAGATTCGGCCCAGGAAACGTATGTCGCCTGAGGAAAAGTCAACACACCCAGGAATCACCGTATCGCTAAATCGGAATTACGATGATCGGTTCACCCCTGTGGTACCTGTGGTGTCTCCGGTGGTGGCTGGCGTAGGCAGGCGTGACCGCGGATATCGCAAACAGAGCGGCAAACAAAAGAATCAGGATCTTTTTCATTTCTGCTCCTGTAACTTCTCGCTGATTGACTTAGGCCGGGATCTCCAATTTGGGTTTCCCACACAATGATTTAATGCAATGCCGGCAGAGTGGGTCTGTTCACAATTGCTCACTTCGGCGGGGGCTGGGAATTGCTGCTACGAAACCCGTTACGGCGCGGATGGTTGATTCGGACATTGCCAATGAGCAGTCGGTTCCTTCACAAGCTTCTATTCATTCCGCACAGATTTGGGTTATGTGGGAGTATCAGTGCCAGCGCATTGCTGATTGCGATATGCATCGCTTCCCTCCGCACAGTGGCTTCATGCTCCCTTCACGCACCTGAACAGTGCTTTCCGCCCCGCCGTCAATCTCCCGGCAGCGAGCCGCACTTGCCTCAGATCGCTCTATCGGAACAGTCCCAACAGATAGCACACCAGCAAGATCACAAGTACTGTGCCAAGCCCTATGCCTGCGCCTCCGCCTGTACCCCACCTGCTGTAGCCGTAGTATCCTCCGCCCCCGCCAAGAACCAGCACCAGAACAATAATGAGAAGAATCAGCATCTCGCATCCCCTTTCACTCCGGGCATCCCCGGGACTGCGACTCTTGTTGGATTGCGCCGAGTGTCTTCTGCTCGACGATTCACCGATAAGCGTGCGGCCTAAACCTGCATGGGTTGCGGCGCGCTCTTCGCGATCTCTTCCGTACACTTTACGGCTTCCACGGAGTACACTAGGGCCTTCTTCGCCAGCTCCTGGGCGGATGCGTGATCGCCGGTGCTATGCACGTGGGCAGCGGCTTCATGTGCGTAGGCCGCCTTGGTGTGGAGTTCCACTATATGCGAGTCCGTGCTTCCAGCCATTGTCTTCTCCTGTTTTTTGACGGGTTCCTGTGATTCATTCTTCTGGAGTTTTCTACGCTGGACTTGAAAAAGCTGAGCAATCTTATACACATCCAGCGGGGGCGAGTGTGCCGCCAGGAACGCAGCGTGACAACCTTTCGCAGTGCGCTTCGATTGGCAGTGCGGTGCTTCGGAATGTGGATGCGGAGTTGTTTGCAGCGTATGGATGGCCCGTAACGCTGATCGAGGCGGAACTTCTGAAGCGCTTTGGATAACTGAGGCTCAAGTTCCGGTTGGCCGCCATTCCGGAAACGATCCTGCCGCTGCCACTGCCAGACCTGGACCGACGAAGAACTGCACGAAACTATGCCGCCAGTTGTCTCAAACTCGTAGACGCTTCCTGTTTCGGCAAAAGCGCAAACACTCTGATGGCGGAGGTGCATACAAACCGATGCTCTTTCAGCTCGTGCCTGGCGCGTTCCATATCGACATTCATCCTGGCCGCAAGCCTCTTGCTGACCCGATAGCATGCTGAGAAACTAGCCTTGATGTACTCGCTGAACCCAGCCTCATAAGCTCGCTTCAGGTCCCCACAGATTGGGCAATCCATCCCTATGCCCCTCCGGCGTTCTCCTGGACCGGCCGTAACTTAGATGCGGTCTTGGTTCAAAAACTGCCTGAAATCTCGATTGAAGTGATGTACAGGTCAGGGAGAGAATGTTCCCGCGTGAAGTCTTCGGCAAAAGTCAGTCGGGTCGCCCGTGGTTCGTCCTGCTTGATCTCTGAAGGATTGGTTCTATCGGCTTGTCTCGCCGGCCTAAACGAATGACGGCTCTTGTTACGACTCGCAGATAGACAATTGTTTGCATCGCCCTTCTTAACTAGGCTCATTAGTGTTCCAGTCGATCGGTTGCGCACTTAAACAGCGCTGGTCTGACGCCGAGCCGCCAATACTTGATTCGAGCAAAGCCATGTTGGCTGCGCGCATTGGGCTGCTCGCATCAACTCAGCGGGCCACCGGCCTTGCTGCTGCAAGACCGGCGCGCACTCAACGTCTTTACATCGAGATGCTGACCGCA
>JBEKKI010000021.1:0-69776 GCA_050010795.1 Occallatibacter sp. | reverse complement strand
CGGGAGTTCCCGGGACTGCGCAGACCTACGGGACATCGTTCACGGTGGGTAGCTCAGGCGGCAATGGAACCGGTGCGGTGACCTTTGCAGCTTCGGGAGCCTGCTCGAACACCGCCGGCGGAGCTTTGATCACGATGTCGAGCGGCACGGGCACATGCTCCGTGACAGCGACCAAGGCGGCCGACACGAACTACAGCAGTGCAACCTCGGCGGCGGCGACAGTTGGCGCGACCCTAGCCACTCAGGCCACGCTGACAGTAACAGGAGTTCCCGGGACCGCGCAGACATACGGGACATCGTTCACGGTAAGCAGCGCAGGCGGCAATGGAACCGGTGCGGTGACCTTCGCGGCTTCGGGAGCCTGCTCGAACACTTCGGGCGGAGCGCTGATCACCATGTCGAGCGGCTCGGGAACCTGCTCAGTAACTGCAACCAAAGCTGCGGATACTGACTATAACAGCGCCACGTCAGGCGCAGCGACGGTAGCCGCGGCACTGGCAACGCAGGCGGCATTGTCAGTAACGGGAGTTCCCGGGACCGCGCAGACCTACGGGACATCGTTCACGGTGGGTAGCTCAGGCGGTAACGGCTCGGGCGCGGTGACGTTCGCAGCTTCAGGATCCTGCTCGAACACGGCCGGCGGATCATTGATCACCATGACCAGCGGCTCGGGAACCTGCTCAGTAACTGCAACCAAAGCTGCGGATACTGACTATAACAGCGCCACGTCAGCGCCAGCGACGATAGGCGCGACGCTGGCCACGCAGACCACGCTGACAGTAACAGGAGTTCCAGGAACCGCGCAGGCTTACGGCGCGACATTTACGGTAAGCAGCTCGGGCGGTAACGGCTCGGGCGCGGTGACGTTCGCAGCTTCAGGATCCTGCTCGAACACGGCCGGCGGATCATTGATCACCATGACCAGCGGCTCGGGAACCTGCTCAGTAACTGCAACGAAAGCTGCGGATACTGACTATAACAGCGCCACGTCAGCGCCAGCGACGGTAGGCGCGACCCTGGCCACGCAGGCGACGCTTACGGTGACGGGAGTTCCCTTAACGGCGCAGGCTTATGGCGCGACATTTACGGTAGGCAGTTCGGGCGGTAGCGGCACGGGCGCGGTGACATTCGCGGCGTCGGGAGCCTGCTCAAACACGGCCGGCGGATCATTGATCACGATGATCAGCGGCACGGGGACATGTTCCGTGACAGCGACCATGGCGGCCGACGCGAACTACAGCAGCGCGACGTCAGTAGCAGCGACGGTGAGCGCAGCTCTGGTCGCGCAGACGATCACATTCGCTCCACCGTCTAGCCCGGTAACCTATGGAGTCTCGCCTATTACGCTGACGGCCACTTCCACTTCGAGTCTGCCGGTGGCATTCACTATCGACCCGACCAGCACGGCAACGGGTAGCATCGTCGGGAACACGCTGACGATTACAGGCGCGGGCACGCTGGTCATTGACGCCTACCAGTCAGGCGACACCGACTTCCAGCCCGCTGTTCAAGTGCAGAACACCATCGTGGTCGACCCGGCCAGTTACATCGTTACCGTAAGCAGCGACGATGCGGGAACCGCCTCGAACTGCACGCCGCAAGCCACGCCCGGTCACGGGACTGACGCATCCTGCAGCCTGCGCGACGCACTCCTTGAGACGGCTGCGACCGGCGGCGGCAATATTGCCTTCGATTCAACTGCCTTTGCGTCGCTCACAACCATTACCCTCACCAATGGCAGCCTCACGGTTCCTTCTGCCACCACCATCACAGGAGCAACCACGGGCAGCGGAGCATCGCTCGTCAATCTCGTCACGGTAGACGGAGGCAGCGCCTCGACCGTATTTATCGTCAGCTCAGGTGTCACAAGTGCTTCAATCGCGAATCTAACCATTCAACACGGGAATGGCTCGCAAGCCGGCGGTATCAGCAACTCCGGCTCCCTCACGCTGACCTCTGACAGCATCATCAACAACACGATATTCGGTGGGAGTACTGGCGGCGGCATCAATAACAGCGGCACGCTCGTTTTAAACGGCAGCACGATCTCTGGCAATTCGGCGGGCAGCAATGGCGGTGGCATCTACAACACCGGCACGCTCACGCTCAAAAACGACACAATCACCGGCAACGGTTCGGGTGCCGCAGGCGGCGGCATCTATAACAGCGCAACATTGATCGTGTCTGACACAACTCTGTCAGGCAATACGGCTGTGACCACGTCTGGTGGCGGCGGCATCGACAACATTGGATCCGGCACGGTCGCTTTGGCCAACACTGTCCTATCCGGTAACACCGCCAATAGCGTTGCCGACGACTTCGACGGAACGGCGTACACCGATAACGGCGGGGACGTTGCGGGCGTCGTAGACGGCGCCACGGTTAATGCAAACGCCATTACCCTCGCGCCCCTCGGCAATTACGGCGGTCCCACGCAGACGAAGATCCCGCTACCCGGCAGCCCGTCCATTTGCGCGGGCGCTGCCGCCAGCATTCCTTCGGGCCTCACAACCGATCAGCGTGGCTTGCCCAACACCAATGCGACCTACCCGAATTACTCGACATGCGTAGATGCAGGCGCTGTTCAGACGAACTATGCGCTCAGCTTCAGCACGGCACCTGCCGGCGCCCAGGTCAACGCAAACTTCGGCGCAGGTGTAACGCTCACTGAAAGCGGCAATCCGTTCCAGCCCGCGGTTACCATTCCGCTCACCCTCACGGGAACTGGCACTCTGAGCGGCGGCTCGGCGGCGACATCAAGCGGCGTCGCGACCTACACGCTCCAGATCGACACAGCCGGAACAAACGATTCGCTGACGGCAAACCTGACCCTGAACGCGGGGCTCGCTCCGGCAGTCGCAATCTCAACCACGAGCACCAACTTCGGTGTTGGAACCGTGACGCCCACCGTAAACCTGAATCTTTCGTCAGTCACGATTACCTACGGCACGCTCGAAACCTTCACGGCGACCTTGCCGACGGCGGCTACGGGCACGGTTACCTTCTACAACAATGGAACCACCTCGTTGGGTTCGGGAACATTGAGCGGAGGAACGGCAACATTCTCAAGCTCGACGCTTACGGCTGGATCGTATTCGATCACCGCGGTATATTCCGGCGACTCGAACTACAATACGGCAACGTCCACCGCGCAAGCCCTTACCATTAATACTGCCAACCAGGCCACGTTGACGGTTACCGGTATGCCCACCACCGCGCAGACCTATGGCGCAACGTTTACAGTAGCAACGTCCGGCGGTAGCGGCACCGGCTCCATCACATTTGCAGCCACCGGCGCATGCTCGGTCGATCTGAACTCGGGTGTGGTTACAATGACCAGCGGCACGGGCACCTGCTCCGTCACGGCCGCCAAGGCCGCCGACACCAACTACAACAGCGCAACATCGGCGCCGGCAACGGTCGCCGCGGCGTTGGCAAGTCAGGCAGCGCAGCAGACACTGACGACAGCGGGCGGCAGCGGCACCGGCGCAGTGACTTACAGTGTCGGTGCATCGACCGCCTGCACGGTGACTGGCGCAACTCTGAGCATCACCTCAGGCACCGGCACCTGCACGGTCACGGCCGCCAAGGCCGCCGACACCAACTACAACAGCGCGACGCATCGACCGCCTGCACGGTGACTGGCGCAACTCTGAGCATCACCTCAGGCACCGGCACCTGCTCGGTCACGGCCGCCAAGGCCGCCGACACCAACTACAACAGCGCGACCTCGACCGCGGCGACTGTGACAGTCCAGCTCGCAGCGCAAACCATAACCTTCACAGCGGCTTCGCCAGTCACCTATGGCGTGGCGCCCATTGCGCTTTCAGCCACGGGCGGCGGGTCAGCCAATCCGGTCACCTTCTCACTTGTTTCCGGCCCGGCAACGCTTAGCGGAAGCAGTTTGACCGTAACAGGAATTGGGACGATCGTCATCGACGCCAATCAGGCGGGCAACAGCAATTACTCCGCGGCAACGCAAGTTGCACAGTCGATCGCCGTCAATCAGGCTGCGCTCACAGTCACAGCCAACAACGCCAGCCGCACATACGGAACCATCAATCCGTCGCTCTCGGGCACGTATTCGGGTGAAGTGAACGGAGACACTTTCACCGAAACCGAATCCACCACCGCGGCCATCACCTCCGATGCGGGAACGTATGCGATCGTTCCGAACGTGACGGGCACGAATCTGGCCGACTATTCCGTTGCCATTCAGAATGGCACGCTGACCATCACACAAGCAGGAACAACGACCACTTTGAGCACGTCCAGCGGGTCGATCAACCCCGGGCAAAGTGTGACGCTGACTGCCACGGTTGCGTCAGCCACAACGGGCACGCCAACCGGTTCGGTCAATTTCTACGATGGAACCACTCTGCTCAACACCGCGACGCTGTCCGGAGGCACTGCGTCATACATCACAACAGCCCTCCCGGCGGGGTCGACGCACCAGGTGACGGCGGTCTATAGCGGCGACATCAACTTCCTTACCAGCAGCACGACGGCATCCATCCCCGTCGTCGTTGCGCCGCTCGACTTCACAATGACGGCGCAGGGATCCGCCAGTCAGACGATCAATGCAGGCGCCGCGGCATCGTTCCAGTTCGTTGTTTCTCCGCTTTACGGATCCTATCCGGCCTCAGTCACCTTCGCGGCGAGCGGCCAGCCAGGGGGTTCGACCGTCACCTTCTCTCCGTCGTCGCTTGCTGCGAATGGCGGCCAGCAGACGGTCACCATGACGGTTCAGACCGCTTCGACCAGTGCCATGCGTCAGGCTGTTCCGCAGCCGTCTGCCGGTCGTCGCCTGCAGCCATTCGCATTGGCGCTCCTGCTCCTGCTCGGCATCGGAGGAATGCGACGTCATGGACGGAATCTGCGGCGCATGTTCCTGGCCATGATCCTCCTCATCGGTGGTGCCGCCACTCTGATCACAGGTTGCGGCGGCTCCTCCGGTCCGCCTCCACAAACCTCAACCATTACCGTTACGGTGTCCAGCGGGAACATGCAGCACACCGCAATAGTCACCCTGACCGTGCAGTAAACTGCGTAAGGTCCGATTCCAGTTGTACCCCATGGTTCACCTGAAACCTGGGGTACATCCGGGAAGAAGCGCCGTTGCGATTGAATAAATGAACAGTGTCGATTCCATCTCCGGATTTTCTATCATGCGCCCCGCGCGTAAAGGAGCTACCCCTTCGTCTCGAAAGGTACGTTGATATGCTTTCGATGATGGGTTTTTATATTGTCATCCTGAGGTGAACGATGTCCTTGGCTTCTCTCGACAAGACAATCGAATTGACGCGTCGAATTCACAGCCGCGATGCTCGCATTGGCATCGTTGGAATGGGTTATGTGGGTCTGCCGCTGGCTTTGCTGTTTAGCGATGAGCGCTTTCGCGTAACCGGATTCGATATTGACCCCCGCAAAGTCGACACCCTGAATAAGGGTGGAACGTATATCGTCCGTATTCCCGCCGCCGAAATCGACCAGGCTCGCGAGCATGGCTTCACCGCGACCGCCGATTACGCCCGGATTGCGGAGATGGACGTCGTCATCATCTGCGTGCCCACTCCTCTCGACGAGCACCACGAGCCGGATCTCAGCTATATCACTGGAACCGTTAACAGCATCGCGCCGCACGTTCACGACGGCCAGCTCATCATCCTTGAAAGCACCACTTACCCCGGAACGACTGAGGAAGTCGTTGTTCCTCTCCTTGAGAAGGGCAACTCATCCGGCCTGCGTGTCGCGCGCGATGACTCGAGCCCGGGCTTCTATGTCGCCTTCTCGCCAGAGCGAGAAGATCCCGGCAATGATTCCGTCGCTCGCCGCGATATTCCCAAGGTCATTGGTGGATGCGGACCCGTCGCGCGCGATCTCGCGGCAGCCACTTATGGCTCCATCTTCAATCGCACTGTTCCGGTTTCGTCGCCGGCCGCTGCGGAGATGACCAAACTTCTTGAGAATATCTATCGCTGCGTCAACATCGCGCTTGTCAACGAGCTCAAGCAGCTCTGCATGAGAATGGGAATTGACCTGGCCGAAGTGATCGATGCGGCCAAAACCAAGCCGTTCGGCTTTCAAGCTTTCTATCCCGGCCCCGGCCTCGGTGGTCACTGTATTCCCATTGACCCGTTTTATCTTTCCTGGAAGGCCAGAGAATTTGACTTCCGCACGCGTTTCATCGAGCTTGCAGGCGAGATCAACAATGCGATGCCGTACTTCGTCGTCGAAAACATCATGGAAGCCATGAGCCGGCGCGGCAAGGCGCTCTGCGGTTCGCGCGTTCTCATCCTTGGTCTTGCCTACAAGCGCGACATCGACGACCTTCGCGAGTCGCCTTCGTTGACCATCATTGAGCTGCTACAGAAGCGCGGAGCTCATGTCGAGTACAACGACCCCTTCTTCCCGACTGTTGGACAGGGCCGCAAGTATGCCCTCAACATGACCAGCACTCCGCTCAACGAGATTCCCAGATTCGACTGCGTCGTGATTGTGACAGACCACTCGCAGTACGACTATCCGGGGATCGTCGCCAAAGCGAAGCTGGTCGTCGACACGCGCAACGCAACGAAAGGCATCGACGCTCCCAATATTGTCAGGTGCTGATCTGCGTTCGAAGGTGCAGTCAATTCAGGCGCCCGTGGCTTCATTTGCCACAGGCTGCCATTTCAGCCTCGAACGCTCGAGATTTGGTGTTTTGACCGGGAATTAGCCAATAGAGCTAAGCCCTGGGTGGTGCAATACAAGGCCGGCAGCTCGACTGGCGGGAGTTCTCCCGACAGTCGCGTTCCCGGCCTTTTTTGTCTCTGATCGCGTCTGACCAGTCTACGGGATTTGAGCCGTAGTGGTGTTGGAGGGCGCGCTCGCGACCCCCGATGCGTCCACACTCTCCACGATGTAGTCGTAGCTTTGGCCATTTAGCACCGTCGTGTCCGTATAAGTGGTTTGCGTAACCGCCGACGCGTCCAATTGCACGTATGAAGAAGCGCCGCTCGGCGAACGAAGAACCACATAGCCGGCAATCGCATCGGGTGAACTGCCGGGCGCATTCCAGCTCAGGTCCACCGCATACGTCGGAGACGTCCCCGACCCAACTACGCCCGCGCCGCTCAGGCTGATAAGTGTCGACGTTCCTGTGGATGAGTTGCTGACCAGCGTCAACTGGCCGGTCGCTGCCCCCACCGCCGTGGGATCGAACACGATGTTGATCGCGGCCGACTGGTTTGGATTCAGGGTCACCGGATACGTGGCGCCGGAGGCTGTGAACCCGCTTCCGCTTAACGTCGCCCCGCTGATGGTCACAGCCACGCTCCCAGTCGACGTCAGGGTCAGAGACTGTGTCGTTGGCGTATTCAGCGTTACATCGCCAAACGTCACGCTCGAGCTGTTCACGCTGAGTATTGGCACGGCCGCGCCAAGCTGCAATGCGAAAGTTTTGGCCACACCTCCGGCGCTGGCGGTCAGGGTCACCGTTTCTGAAGAGCTGACCGACGAAACCCTGGCGGCAAAGCTTACATTCGTCGAGCCTGACCCTACAATCACTGAAGCCGGTACTGTAACCGCGCTATTGTTGCTGGTCACGCTCACCGCATATCCGCTGCTCGGGGCTGCCGTATTCAACGTCACCGTGCAATTGTCGGTTCCCGCCGCTGTCATCGAACCGTTTGCGCAAGCGAATGTGCTCAAACTCGCCGTGGTCGTCGTTCCCGCCGCGGTTCCTGTGCCGCTCAGCCCCACCACGAGCCTGGCATTGGTTGTGGCGTTACTGGTGATCGTCAACTGTCCGTTCGCCGCTCCCATTTGAGAGGGAATGAAATTCACGCTCAGATTGAAACTGCCGCCGGCCGGAACTGTAAGCGGAAGATCGCCTCCTCCGCTCACGGTGAACTCCTGCCCTGACACCGCCAACTGCGAAATCTGGACCGCAGCCGACCCCTGATTCACAAGAGCGAGGTTCGAACTCGCCGTCTGGCCCACTGCTATGCCGCCAAAGCTCACCTGATTGGGAGCCGCCTGGAGAGATCTGCTGCCGCTTGTGTTTGCCGTCGTCGACGGGCCAATGAGTTGGCCGCCAAGGCATCCAGACAAGGTTAAAGGCAGACCGCCGGAGAACAAGAGGAAAACGAGGGAGAAAACCGGACGCCGACGTGCATTTGTTCTTCCTGTGCCGATGCTCAAATGCATCCGACGGCGATTCGGCCTTGAATACTGGCGATGAGCTGCCGCCGCGAAATCACATCTTAACGGCGCGCAGAAACAAGTGCCGTGCAAATCCATAAGTAGTTAACCTTCAACGATCGCACTCAATTGCGCTCTACGGCACGAAGGCATGCCAAGCCTCGACATTTCTTCTGTGTGAGCTGGTTAGCGTTATTTGGCACTTACTTTTCGTTATAAGCTGTGAAGTAGATCACTAACTTTGCGCCCACCTCACGTAACTCCGTCATTTACGTCTCTGGTTAGCCCGTTCAGGATTGATTTCGGTGGGAGCAGATAAGACACAGTTTTAGCCGAATACAATCCTCTTGCGTTGATCGCACCGAATCTCAGTCCGATTGCGCGGAGCATTCTGATCCGGTGCCTCTGTGAGGGTTGAGTAAACCCATTTATATGCACGAATCAGAAAATCCGACTCGACATAAAAATAGAACTTTGTTTGGCACAAAGTGTTTTTGCAATCGCATTGCCAAAGTCGCTACCTCACGTCACCTTCTTGCAATCGACTCATAGGGCGAACTTTGAAACATCACCGGTGGATAAACAGGCGATTCGTGAGCCTTAGTAAGTGCACAATTTGCATGTAATTTATTCACCACTGGGTACAAATTTCCCACGGCGAGTCGACGACGCAAACGTAGGTTCGTCTTCTGACCGGTGTCTTAGACACGAACGCGAGGCAAGGCTCAGATGTCGAGCGTCTGCGCGAGCCTTTCTCTTCACTGCTGTCTATGCGTCTGCAGTGAGTGAACAGCGCTCGTCGACTGACCTGCGCCTTCTCTCCCGTTTTGTTCAGTGCCGCCAGTCTACGGAATTTGAGCGGTGGTTGTGTTCGAGGGAGAGCTTTCAACTCCCGAGGCGTCCACGCTCTCCACGATGTAGTCGTAGCTCTGGCTGTTCTTCACCGTCGTATCGCTGTAGGTTGTTTGTGTAACGACCGCGGTGTTCAATTGCACATACGACGAAGCGCCGCTCGGTGAGCGATACACGTTATAGCCAGCCACAGGATCGGGTGAAGTGCTGGGCGGATCCCACGCCAGGTTCACCGCGTAGGCCGCCGCAATCCCCATACCGCTCAGACTCACCACAGTCGACGATCCGGTGGAGGAGTTGCTCGCCACCGTGATCTGGCCGGCCGCCGCTCCTGTCGCAGTGGGATCGAACACGATATTGAGCGTCGCCGTCTGGTTGGGGTTCAAGGTCAACGGGAAAGTCAATCCGGAGATGGTGAAACCGGTTCCGCTTACCGTTGCCCCGTTTATGGTTAGTGCTAAGGTCCCGCTGGACGAGAGAATCAGCGTCTGTGTAGCCGGGGTGTTAATCACCACGTCGCCGAAGCCCACAGTGGCGGAGTTCACAGTGAGCGTTGGCCCGCCCGCTCCCAGTTGCAGGGTGAAAGTCTTGGTCGCACTGCTCATGCTGGCAATCAGGGTCACCGTCACAGAGCTGCTGACTGACGAGACCGTCGCCGTAAACCCGGCAGTCGTCGACCCTGCTGGCACGGTCACCGATGCCGGCAGGGTCACAGCGCTGTTGTTGCAGGACAGGCCCACCGCCAACCCGCCCGTCGGGGCTGCTGTGCTCAATGTCACTGTGCAGCTATCCGTCCCCGCCCCTGTCATTGACCCGCTCGTGCACGTCAGCGCGCTCAGTGTCGCCGCCGCCGCGTTCAGTTGCAGTCCAAAGGTCTGAGTTCCGCTGCTCGTGCTTGCAGTCAGGGTCACCGTCACAGAGTTGCTGACTGACGAGACCGTCGCCATAAACCCGGCAGTCGTCGACCCTGCTGGCACGGTCACCGAGGCCGGCACCGTCACAGCGCTGTTGTTGCTCGCAAGGCCCACCGCCAACCCGCCCGTCGGGGCTGCTGTGCTCAACGTCACTGTGCAGCTATCCGTCCCCACCCCTGTCATTGACCCGCTCGTGCACCTCAGCGCGCTCAGTGTCGCCGCCGCCGCGTTCAGTTGCAGCCCAAAAGTCTGAGCAACGCTATTCGCGCTGGCAGTCAGGGTCACCGTCACGGAACTGCTGACTGACGAAACCGTCGCGACAAACCCGGCAGTCGTCGACCCTGCTGGCACGGTCACCGAGGCCGGCACCGTCACTGCGCTGTTGTTGCTCGCAAGGCCCACCGCGTAGCCGCCCGTCGGGGCCGCCGCGTTCAATGTCACGGTGCAGCTATCTGTCCCCGCCCCTGTCATTGACCCGCTCGTGCACGTTAGTGCGCTCAGTGTCGCCGCCGCCGCATTCAGTTGCAGTCCAAAGGTCTGAGCAACGGAGTTCGCGCTGGCAGTCAGGGTGACGGTCTGCGATGTACCCACCGCGGAGACCGTCGCCGCAAAGCTTGCGGTCTTCGAGCCAGCTGGCACGGTCACTGAAGCCGGTACCGTCACCGCGCCATTGCTGCTGGCAAGGTTCACGGTGAATCCGCCCGTCGCGGCTGTCGCGTTCAATGTCACCGTGCAGTTGTCAGTTCCCGCTCCCGTGAAGGATCCACTTGTACAGCTCAGGCCGCTCAGCACCGGGACGCCGGTGCCGCTCAGGCCCACAATCGTCGACGTGCCGCTGGTGGAGTTGCTCGTCAGCGTCAGTTGCCCTGTCAATACGCCCGTGGCCGTCGGATCGAACTGCACGGTCATCGTCGCGCTCTGCATGGAGTTCAGGGTCAGCGGGAAGCTCAGGCCCGAGATGCTGAAGCCCGTTCCCGCTACCGCGGCTGCGCTGACGCTCACCGACGAACTTCCGGTCGACGTAAGAGTCAGCGTCTGTGTTGCCGGCGTGTTCACGTTGACATTGCCGAACGTGAGGCTCGACGAGCTGACGCTCAGGCTGATTGCTGCCGCATTGAGTTGCACGCCGGCGGTCTGCGTTACTCCGGATGCGTTTGCGCTCAGCGTCGCAACCTGCGCTACGTTGACGGCTGATACCGTCGCCGCAAAGCTGCCGCTCGTGGCGCCCGCGGGCAACGACAGTGAGCCCGGCACCGTTACTGCCGGGTTATTGCTCGCCAGCTTTATGTTCAAACCGCCATTCGGCACCGTCGCGTTCATCGTGAGCGTGCAACTGTCGGTGCCCGCTCCCGTCATCACCGGGTCCGCGCAGCTTAGTCCGCTCAGTTTCGGCACACCCCTGGCCGACAGTCCCACTTTCTTCGCAGCCGAATCCGCGGAGTTGCTCGTAAATGTCAGTTGACCCGCCGCCGAACCGGTCAGCGTGGGATCGAACTGCAAGGTCATCGTCGCTGTCTGGTTGGGATTCAGGGTCAGCGGAAAACTGGCTCCGGATGCCGCGAACCCGTTGCCCGTTAGCGACGAAGCACTGATAGTCACCGCCGCATTGCCGGTTGACGACAAGGTTATCGTCTGCGTTGCCGGGATACTCAGGACGACATCGCCAAAATCCACGGCGCTCGTGCTCAGCGTCAGCGTCGGCCCTGAGGCGTTGAGCATCAGAACGAACGTCTGCGATACCCCGCCTGCGCTCGCTGTCAGTGTTGCCGTTTCTGATGAAGTCGCGGGCGAAACGTTTGCCGTGAAGCTGACGCTGCTTGCGCCTGCCGGCACAGTCACCGAGGTTGGCACGCCTACCAGTGAAGTGCTGCTGCCGACACTAACCGCGAATCCTCCGCTCGGGGCAGCCGCGTTCAGCGTTACCGTGCAGAGATCGGTCGCTGACCCCGTGACCGACGTGCTCGCGCACGTCAGCGAGCTCACAACCGGCACGCCCGCGCCGCTTAGGCTCACCACGCTTTGGCTCCCGCTTGAGGAGTTGCTGCTCAGCGTAAGCTGTCCTGTCATTGTGCCCGCGGCGGTGGGATCGAACTGCACGCTCAGTGTCGTTGTTTGCCCCGGCGCCAGTGTCACCGGCAGCCCTTCTCCGGTAATCGAAAAGCCGCTCCCCGACATCGTCGCTGCGCTCACCGTCACGTTTGCCGTCCCCATCGACGATAGAACCAGCGATTGCGTAACGGCTGAGTTCACCGGCACGGTGCCGAACGTCAGCTTCGCGGCGCTCAGGCCCAACGTCGGAATCGAGCCGCCCAATTGCAGCGCAAATGTCTGCGCTACCCCGCCCGCGCTGGCGGTCAGCGTCGCCGACTGCAATGTGGTAACCGGCGCAACACTTGCCGTGAAGTCTGCGCTGCTCGCTCCTGCCGCCACCATCACTGTGGCAGGCACAGTCACGGCGCTATTCGCGCTCGATAGGTTCACGCTCATGCCGCCGCTGGCCGCCGCGGCATTCATCGTCACCGTGCAGGCGTCCGTTGCGGCTCCCGTAATCGATCCGTTGACGCAGCTCAGCCTGGTCAGCATCGGCACGCCTGTTCCGCTCAGGGCCACGGATGCCGAAGATCCGCTCGACGCGTTGCTGGCAATCGACAGCTGGCCCGTGGTAGACCCTGACGCCGAGGGGGCGAACTGGAGGGTGAGCGTGACGCTCGCGTTCGCGCCCACTGTTAGCGGCAGACTGTTGGCGCCGTTGATCGAGAACGAGTGCCCGGTCAGATTCAACTCTGAAATCTCGACCGCAGCCGATCCCTGGTTCGATACAGTTACGCTTGCGCTCGCCGTCTTGCCCACGGCCACTTGACCAAAGTCAACCGTGGTCGTTGAAATCGTGAGCGTTCCAGTTGCGGCCGCCTTGTTCAGAACCAGCATTCCGCCGCAACCGCTTACCGCTAGGCTGCCTGAAAAAGTGAGCAGCCCAATCAAACTCAATTTCAGATGGCGCATATACCCTCCGAACGCTCGCCACTGTTTCATCGGCGCGCGTACGAAATTTATCGCCAAGGCACACCAAGGTAATCATTGATTGATTACTTATGCGGGCAAGTATACTCAGATATGTAGGTACTCTTGAACGTTACTATACATTACGTTTTGGGGATTTTGTACAGTGATAGTAATGCAACTTTGGAGTACTAGGGTAACTTACGTCCCAAGCGAAGCTCTTTGGATAGGCACTCCCGGAGCTCGCGCAAAGCCGTTTTGTCGGGGTTCTACAGCGGCAGGAGGAGTGTTGCGCCCATAACATCAATCAAATCAGTGTGTTTTGAGCTGCGGGGGTGGACTCTCTCTGCTGAGCCGCGACGGGCTCAGGCGAGCCGAAAGCAGGATCCGGATCGGGCCTGGGCTCGACCTTGTGTCCGATTGGATGGGAAACTTAGCTGGCGATCGTCGCGCGGATCGATCCGTCCCGCGCCATCCGCGAAATTCTTCTTTGCTATGTATCTATAAGACTGCCTTCGCGATTGCCGTCAGTTGCATGAACGACGTTCCTTCGTAGATCTTGCCAATCTTCGCGTCCCGGTACAGTTTCTCCACGGGCGACTCTTTTACGAATCCTGCGCCTCCCAGCACTTCCACGGCTAGGCCCGCCACGCGCTCCGCCGTCTGCGACGCGAAGTACTTGCACATGGCCGCCTCCTTGCGAAATTCCTGCCTGGCGTCCTTCAGTCGCGCCGCGTTGTAAACCAGCAATCGTGCCGCCTCAATCTCGGTGGCCATCTCCGCAAGCTGGAACTGCATGGCCTGGAACTCCACCAGCGCCTTCCCGAACTGCCTGCGTTCTTTCGCGTGTTTCGTAGCGTGGCCCCAGGCGCCTTCGGCCAGCCCAAGCATCTGCGCGCCAATCCCGATCCGCCCGCCGTTCAGCGTCTCCATCGCGATCTTGTACCCCTCGCCCGCCTTGCCCAGTACCTGAGCCGCCGGAACCGCGCAGTCTTCCAGGACCAGCTCGCAGGTGCTCGACGCGCGAATCCCGAGCTTATCCTCTTTCCTTCCCACGCTGAATCCCGGCGTGCCCTTCTCCACCAGAAATGCCGTAATGCCTTTATAGCCTGCGCTCAGATCCGCGTTCGCAAACACGATGAACAGCCCCGCTTCCTTTGCGTTGCTGATCCAGAGCTTCCGCCCCGTCAGAACGTATTCGTCCCCGCGCTTCTCAGCCCGCGTCTCCAGCGCAAACGCATCCGATCCCGCGCCTGCTTCGCTCAACGCGTAAGCGCCCACGGTCTCTGCCGCCAGCCGCGTCAGATACTTATGCTTCTGCGCGGCGGTTCCCCAGCGAAGCAGCGCGCTCGCCACCAGCGTGTTCTGCGCGTCCACCACCAACCCCACCGCCGGGTCCACGGCCGACAGCAACTCCACGGCCAGCACGGAATCGAAAAACGTCCCGCCACTTCCGCCAAACTCCTCCGGAATCTCGATCCCCATCAGCCCCAGCTCAAATAGTTTCCTGAGCAGCCCGGCGTCCATATGCTGCTCCTCGTCCATGCGGCGCACCAGGAGTGCCACCTCATCCTCTGCGAACCTCCGCACGCTCTCTGAAAAGAGCGTCTCTTCTTCAGTCAATCGCGTTAGCGGCGCGCCGGACGAGTACGGATTCATTGCCTCCCGCCTCCAATCTTGCAATCCGTGTGATCACAGATCCTGTTTGTGATGATATGCTGCGCTCGGGACGGGAACGGTCCCGGTCATTTCCATGCAGATCAGGAATCACGTCTTCCTCGTCACCGGCGGCGCATCGGGCCTCGGCGCTGCAACGGTGCGGCTCCTCGCCGGCGAAGGCGCCTCCGTCGTCATCGCCGACACCAATCGCGCATCCGGCGAGGCGCTTGCCTCAGAACTCGGCCCCGCCGCCCGCTTCGCCCTGACTGACGTCACCAGCGAGCAGGATGCTCAGGCCGCAGTCGACCTCGCGCTCAGCGCCTTCGGCCATCTTCACGGCCTCGTCAATTGCGCCGGCGTCGCTCCGTCGGAAAAAATCCTGGGGCGCGAAGGCCCGCACCGCCTCGACTCGTTTGCCCGCACCGTCAACATCAACCTCGTCGGCACCTTTAATATGATCTGCCTCGCCGCCGCAGCCATCGCGAAAGAGGCTCCCGGCGAGGACGGCGAGCGCGGCGTCATCGTCAACACGGCCTCCATCGCCGCATTCGACGGCCAGATCGGCCAGGCCGCCTACTCCGCTTCAAAGGGCGGCGTCGTCTCCCTTACGTTGCCCATCGCGCGCGAACTGGCCCGCTTCGGCATCCACGTTGTCACCATCGCGCCGGGCATCTTTGACACCCCGATGATGGCTTCATTCTCTCCTGAAGTTCAGGAGGCGCTCGCAAAGAGCGTTCCATTTCCCGCGCGCCTCGGCCGACCCGCCGAGTTCGCCGCCCTTGTTAAACACATTTGCGAGAACACTATGCTTAACGGAGAAACCATCCGTCTCGATGGCGCGCTCCGCATGGCGCCACGCTGATGCATTCGGATATTGAAGGAGCGAGCCATGACCGCGCCTGACCCCGTTGTGATCGTCGCTTCCGCGCGCACTCCCATCGGCGCGTTCCAGGGGGATTTCAAAGACGTTTCCGCTCCCGAGCTCGGCGCCGCTGCCATCCGCGCAGCAGTCGAGCGTGCTTCCATCCCGCCCGGCTCGGTCGACGAAGTGTTCTTCGGTTGCGTGCTTCCCGCCGGCGTCGGTCAGGCTCCCGCGCGCCAGGCCGCGCTCGGCGCCGGCCTGCCCACGTCTACCGGCGCCGTCACTATCAATAAGGTGTGCGGCTCCGGCATGAAGGCCGTCATGTTCGCCCACGATCTCCTTCTCGCCGCGAGCGCCCAGGTCATCGTCGCCGGGGGCATGGAGAGCATGAGCAACGCCCCCTTCCTCCTCGATCGCGCGCGCGCTGGCTATCGCCTCGGTCACGGCCGCGTCCTCGACCACATGTTTCTCGACGGCCTCGAAGACGCCTACGACAAGGGCCGCCTGATGGGAACATTCGCTGAAGATTGCGCGCAGAACTATGCTTTCACCCGCCGGCAGCAGGACGACTTCGCCCTCGCCTCGCTCACCCGCGCGCAAAAAGCCGCGGCCGACGGCAGCTTTTCCGCCGAGATCGTTTCCGTCACAGTCAAATCGGGCAAGACCGACCGCGTCGTAACCCAGGACGAGCTCCCTCTCAAAGCCGCGCCCGATAAAATTCCGCTCCTCAAGCCGGCCTTTCGCGACGACGGCACCGTCACCGCCGCCAACTCGAGCGCCATCTCTGACGGCGCGGCTGCCCTCGTCCTTATGCGCCGTTCTCAAGCCGATCGCCTCGGCCTCAAACCGCTCGCTTCTGTCGTCGCTCACGCCAGCTATGCCGGCACCCCGGCACTCTTTCCCACTGCGCCCATCGGCGCCATCCGCCGCCTCCTCGATCGCACGGGCTGGGCCATTCACGATGTCGACTTGTTCGAGATCAACGAGGCCTTCGCCGTGGTCGTCATGGCGGCAATGCGCGACCTCGATCTTCCCCACGAAAAGGTCAACGTCCACGGCGGCGCTTGCGCCCTCGGCCACCCCATCGGCGCATCCGGCGCGCGCATCATCGTCACGCTGCTCGCCGCGCTCGCAAAATACAATCTCCGCCGCGGCATCGCCTCGCTCTGCATCGGAGGCGGCGAAGCCACGGCAGTGGCGATAGAACGGATCAGTTAATTGGCGGGCCCGATCCGAGCGGTCCCAGGATCTAACTTCGCAGTCTAGGTTCAGGCTGTCCCGGTGCGGCTGTCCGCGGTGCCATCGGCAGTCCGCGCGGTCGCACTCCGGTCGCCGCAAACATCGCGTTTCCCACCGCCGGCGCAAGACCTACGATCCCGGTCTCGCCCGCTCCTGCTGACGGCAAATCCTTCCGGTCGAGCAGCACAACCTCGATCTGCGGTACGTCGCTGAACCGCGGCAGCCGGTACTGCGCAAACGCCGCATTCTGAATGCGGCCATCCGCAAAGAGAATCTGCTCAAAAAGCGCTCCGCCGATCCCCTGGACAATCGCGCCCGACACCTGGTTGCGCAAGCCGTCGGGATTCACGATCGCTCCCGACTCCCACGCCTGCACCACGCGGCGAATGCGGACTTGCCTCGTTGTGGGATCGATGGCCACTTCAGCGCACGTCGCTACGTAGCCGCCCTTCTCCGTCCCGCCTGCGATGCCAAATCCCCGTTCCGAAGTAGATTTCACTCTGCCCCAGCCGAACCTCTCCGCCGCCGCCCTGAAAACCGCAATCAGCCTGGGGTCGGAGAGATTCTTTATGCGGAATTCCAGCGGATCCATTGCCGCCTGATGTGCCAGCGAATCCATCGCCGACTCCCGCGCAAAATGATTCGCCGCGGCCGCAAGCGACCGGTACGATCCCTGCCGCAGCGGTGATTCTACCGGATGATACTGGATGATCTGGTTCGCAACGTTGTACGGTGTGCCGATTCCCGCATTCCCTGAGTTGTAATTGTGATGCTCCCATGCGACCAGCTCACCGTCTCGCCGCGCACCTGCGCGAATCTCGATCACCCCCGCCGGCCGGAAGTACGCCCACGTAAACTCTTCGCGCCGCGTCCACTCCAGTTTCACTGGCTTGCCGGCCGCACGCGCCAGCCGCGCTGCCTCAAGAGCGGCCTCACCTGTGTGCTTCCCGCCGTAACCGCTGCCCATATCCGGCTGGATCACGCGCACGTTTTCCTCGGGAATCCCGAACGCCTGCACCAGTTCGTCGCGCACGCCAAAGGGCCGCTGTGTTCCGGTCCACACGGTCAACTTGTCGCCGTTCCACTCCGCTACGGCGGCGCGTGGCTCCAGCGGTGCGTGAGCAATGTACTGGACCGTGTACTGCTCCTCCAGCTTGATGTCGGCCCCGTCCATCGCCTGCGCAACCGACCCGGCAACATGCTGCGGCCTCGCCTCACCGTCATTGCCCGAGCCGCTTTTAAGTACATCGAAGAGATCTTTGTTTCCGGGCTGCCCCGGCACCTCCCAATTCGCCTTGATCGCTTTAGCCGCGTGTTGCGCTGTTATCCGATCGGCTGCCACCGCCCCGGTAAAATCGCCGTCGCGCACCACCTTCACTCCCGGCAGCTTCTCCGCCGCGCTCGTATCAATCGACTTGAGTTTCGCATTGAATCCATCGGGCCGCAGCACAGCGCCGAACAGCATGCCGGGCCTCACCACGTCGCTGGGGTACACGTGCTTGCCGGTCACAAAATCACGCCCATGCGCCTTCGGAACCGCCGTCCCGGCGATCTTCCAATCACTCGCCGGCGTCAGCGCCTCATCGCTCGAGACGACCTTCACCAGGTTCTCACCGCGCGTAATCTCGCCATAACTCAGTGAGCGCTTCGTTTTGGGATCGGTGACCTTTCCGTCCGCAGCCACCAGCGTCGCTTCGTCCACACCCCATCGCGCCGCCGCCGACTCAATCAGCATCTGCCGCGCAGCCGCCGCCATCGTGCGCAACTGCGGTCCCATCGTTGGTGTACTGCGGCTTCCGAACGTGCCCATGTCGTACGGCGTCAACGCCGTATCGCCCATTACCATCTCGATCGTGTCGAAGGGCGCGCGCAACTCTTCGGCCACCTGCTGCGCCAGCGATGTGCGGATGTTCTGGCCCCCCTCGACTTTGCCGGTGAATACTTTTACGCCGCCGTCCGCCGCAATATGCAGCCACGCCCCCACATCCTTGGGCAGCGGATGCCCGCCAAAGCTTCTACCGGACTCCTGCGCCAACGCCGGGCCGCTCGCAAGGCCGACGAAGATCCCCCCTCCGAACAGTCGCAGAAAATCGCGGCGATCGAACTGCCAGCCGCCGGGCGGAGTCCACTCGCCACCTTCGAAGAATTCGCGCTCGAACTCGTTGCGCGCGCTCATCGGCCCGCTCCCTGCGCCTTCAGTTGTGCGGCGCGTTTGATCGCCGCCAAAATGCGCGGATATGTTCCGCACCGGCACACATTTCCGTTCATGCCGGCGACAATCTCGTCATCGCTCGGATTGCGCTTCCCCCGCAAAAGTGAAGTTGCGCTCAGAATCATGCCTGAAGTGCAATAGCCGCACTGGAACGCGCCTTCATCGAGAAAAGCCTGTTGTACCTCACTCAGCCTTCCACCGTGCTCAAGGCCTTCAATCGTTACGATCTTCGCGCCGGCGGCCGCGGCAACCAGCGTCAGGCACGACCGCGTCGCGCGCCCATCCAGCAGCACCGTGCATGCTCCGCACTGGCCCCCGCCGCAGCCATATTTCGTGCCGGTCAGTTGCAGCTGGTCGCGCAGAACATAGAGGAGTGATTCATCGGGAGCAGCGTCCACGCTGACACTCGCGCCATTCACGTTCAGAACGAACTTGCCCATGGCAGGCTCCCGCTACGGTTTGGGATTTTAGTTATCGTTCCTTCAGATGGAGCCATTGCCGGTACGGCCCCGGGCACAGTGTAAATCCGCAAGCTGTCGCACGTTGGAGTGTGCCTTACACTTCCGCCAACGCGGCTTCGGCAACGCCGCCCTCGGCGTCAGGCCGCGCCTCGGCAGCCGGCGCCTCCACCGGCACATGCGCCAGCTCCCACGCCGAGCGATCTTTCATCAGTCGCGCCACAAACGCGGTATGCATCGCGTGTCCGGCCCGCACCGCCACCACGTGCCCTTCCAGCCTGCGTCCAGCCAGCGCCAGGTCGCCGATCAGGTCCAGCACCTTGTGCCGCACGTACTCGTCGGGGAAGCGTAGCGGCCCATTCTCCGGCCCGCGCGCGCCCAGAATGATTGCGTTGTCCGCGCTCGCCCCGCGAATCAAGCCCATATCCCGAAGCTTGCGCTCGTCCGCCTTGTAGCCGAACGTCCGCGCCGGCGCGATCTCGGTGCCATAGGTCTCAGCCGCCAAGTCGATGCAGGTTTTCTGCTGTCCGATCGGCGCGGGAAAGTCGATGGTGTACGAAACGCGATAGCCCGAGCCCGGATAGACGCCGATAAACTTGTCGCCCTCGTGCACCTCCACCGGATGCAGCACGCGCAGAGTCTCGCGCCGCCGCCGCTGCTCGCGGATCCCCACGCGCCGGAAGGCCTCCACGTACGGCAGGGCGCTGCCGTCCAGGATGGGCAGCTCCAGGTTGTCGATCTCGACAATCACGTTGTCGATGCCCATTCCGATGAACGCAGACAGCAGATGTTCCGTGGTTTGGATCAGCACGCCTTGCCGCATAAGGCTGGTTGCGTAGCTCACCTTCGCCACATTCCGGCCCGTTGCAGGAATCTCAAAGTTGTCCAGGTCCGTGCGCCTGAATACAATCCCCGAGCCCGCCGCGGCTGGCAGCAGCCGCATAGTCACCAGTGCGCCCGAGTGCAGCCCCACGCCCGAAAAGTCCAGCGGCGACGCAATCGTCTGTTCCTGGTGTGCTGATTGAGCCAATCTGCCTCCCCGGGCCTGAAAACCTTTCCTGTGATAAGGGTAGACGGCCGGCGGAAATCTTGTCGTGTGGCATTTTTGCCACACCGTGCGCCTTTCGCAGCCCGCGAACCACTCTTCTAACTCGCGCGCAAGATCGCTTTAACTATCGTAGAATCAAAGAGTCTCGGTGATGATCAGCCGGATCGTTGAATGAAAGGGAAAGCGAATGACAAAGACCGCCGATACCAGCGTTCCCATGCGCGCTTTGCTGGCGGGGGCTCGCCGCATGCAGCCCCATCTCATCGCCCTCACCCGGCTGTTGGTTCAAGCAGAATCGCCTTCCGGCTCGAAATCCGCCGTCGATGCATGCCTGGCGCTCGCCGCCGCGCACGCACGTCAGTTGGATGGCCGCGTCAAACTCCACCGTCCCGCCGCCGACGGCCTCGGCGATGTGCTCGAGGTCCGCTTTGGTCCGCATCGCCCCTCTGGGCGCAAGCCCATCCTGCTCCTTGGCCATTTAGACACCGTCTGGCCGCTCGGCACGCTCAAGACCATGCCCTTTCGACAGAGCCGCGGCCGGCTCTGGGGTCCCGGCACGCTCGACATGAAAGCAGGCGTGGCCATGGCCTTTACCGCCATCGAGCTACTCACTCAAGCTCGCCTGCTCCAACGCGAAATCGTGCTCCTGCTCACGACCGACGAGGAGATCGGCAGCACGGCATCGCGCCCCATCACGGAGTCGATCGCTAAGACCTGCGCCGCGGTTTACGTCCTCGAACCTGCTCAGGGCCTGGCATACAAAACGGTGCGAAAGGGAATCGGCAACTGGCGCATCGATGTGAAAGGAGTCGCGGCCCATGCAGGTGTCGACTTCGAAAAAGGCGCAAACGCCATTCGCGAGCTGGCGCGCGCAATCGAGAAAGTCAGCGGCTGGACCGACCTGAAGCGCGGGCTCACGGTGAGCGTCGGAGTCGCCGGTGGCGGCACTCGGAGCAATGTGATCCCTGATCACGCCTGGGCCGAAGTGGACGCGCGTATCGCTCGCCGCGCCGACGGCCCGCGTCTCGCCCGCAAGTTCGCTGCGCTCAAGCTCGTCGACCCGCGCTGCGCTCTCATCGTTAGTGGCGGCATCAATCGCCCGCCTATGGAACGCAGCCGCGGCACGGTTCACCTCTTCCGCAATGCGCAGGCGATGGCCCGCGAACTCGGCTTCGAGCTCAGCGAGGCCTCCACCGGAGGTGGCTCCGACGGCAACTTCACTGCTGCGCTTGGCATTCCCACCCTCGACGGAATGGGCGCAGTCGGCGAAGGAGCCCACGCGCCCCACGAATCTGTATTTGTCCCGCACCTGGCGCCGCGAACCGCTCTGCTCGCCGGCATGCTCATTGGCTAGGCTGCCTTCCTCTCCCTCCGGCCTGATAAACTCTCGTGTGGAATTCACTCGGAGATGTCCCACCCATGAATCGATTTGTTCTCATCCTCTTCCTGGCGGCGTTCACATCCGCTGCAAGTGCGCAAACCACCCAAAAGACGCCCGCACCGGGCGCCCCGGCCGCCAAAAACTCAATCAAAACGGCCACAGCCAAGCCCGCGTCGACCGCCACCCCGGCTGCCGCGTCCGAGCCATGGATCAAGCTCCCTGCCGGCGTGCCCAAAGTCGTACACGGTCCCGTCAAGGTGCCCTTCTCGCTGCACTACGAGGACATCAAGGTCGGCACCGGCGCCGACGGTGAGCCCGGCAAGATCTGGCACTTGAAGTACACCGGCTGGCGAGCCGCCGACGGCGTCAAATTCGACTCGTGGGACGATCACAAACAGCCCGCCATCGGACCGGACGGCAAGCCCGAGCTCGGTCCTGACGGCAAGCCCAAGATGGGTGAACCAAAGCCGATCGAAATTCCGCAGGGCATGGGTCGCGTCATCCCCGGATTCGACTACGGACTCGAAGGCATGAAGATCGGCGGCAAACGCCGCCTCTTCATCCCTTGGCAAATGGCCTATGGAACGCGCGCCATTCCAGACCGTCCAGACCACCCCGGCATTCCCGCCAAGTCAGATCTCATCTTTGACGTGGAACTGGTCGACGTCACCGAAATGCAGATGCCGCATCCGCCCATGTTGCCGCCGCATCCCGGTGCCGGCGTTGTACCCAAAGCTGCTCCTGAAACACCGGCGGCAAAGCCCGCTGAGCCCGCCGCAAAGCCGGCGGAACCTGCCGCGCCAGCGACGCCGGCTCCGGCCAAGCCCGCAACTGACGCGCCTGTTCAACCCTCAACGCCCGCGCAAACTACCGCGCCGCATCAACCGCAAACGCAGCCCAAGTAGCGTTCGCATCGCTCAGGCCGCGCCGGCCGGCAACTCCGGCGTGGCCGCGATCAATTGCTGCGTGTACTGTTTCTGCGGATGCGCGCAAAGTGCCTCGGCCTCCCCCATTTCCACCAGCCGCCCGCGTTCCATCACTGCGATCCGCGTGCTCAGGTAGCGCACCAGCGGCATCGAGTGCGAGATGAACAGATACGTCAGCCCGTGCTCGCGCTGCAGGCCCCGTAGCAGGTTCACAATCTGCGCGCCCACGCTCACGTCGAGTGCAGAGACAGGTTCGTCCAAAACCAGAAAAAGAGGCCGCAGCGCCAACGCCCGCGCAATATTGATCCTCTGCCGTTGACCTCCCGAGAACTCGTGCGGATAGCGTCCCAGGCTCGACTCATCGAGCCCCACCTCGCCCAGCAGCTCAACCGCCTTGGCCCGCAGCGCTGCGCGCCCCATCCCAATGCCCGCGTCCTCGCGATGAACCACCAGCGGTTCCGACACAATCTGGAGCACATTCATCCTCGGATTCAGCGCCGCATACGGATCCTGAAACACCGGCTGCATCTGCCGTCGCACCCGCCGCATCTCCGCGGGTCCCCCTCGCGCCACATCCGTGCCGTCTACGCGCACCGTTCCCGCGCTCGGCTCGGTCAGCCCCAGGATCATCCGCGCCAGCGTCGTCTTCCCCGATCCCGATTCGCCCACCAGCCCCAGCGTTTCACCCGCCTCAATCGCCAGCTTCACGTTGTCCACCACGGTGTGCTCTTCGGTTCTGAGCCCCACGCGGCGCGGATACCTCTTCGAAACCGACTTCACCTCGACCAGCGGCATGACTCGATGCTACACGCGCCCCGCGTGAACTCTCGTCTCCTGACCTCCGCATTCTGATCCCTGTTCCCTTTCCTCTGATCTCTGTAAAATCGTAGCCATGCCGGTCTCGCGCCAGCAGGCTCTCGATTACTTCCAATCGCCCGACCTCATCGGTCTGGGTTTCGAGGCCGATGCCGTGCGCCGGCGCCTGCATCCCGAGGGTGTGGTCACCTACATCATCGATCGCAACATCAACTACACCAACTACTGCACCGAGTACTGCACCTTCTGCGCCTTCTACCGTCCGCTGCCCCGCGCCGGCAAGCCGGATCCGCGCGCTGACGAGGGCTACATCCTCGACTTTGAAACGATCTACGACAAAATCGCCGAGACCCTCGAGATGGGTGGCACCGGCGTGCTCATGCAGGGCGGCATTCATCCCGATCTAAAAATCGACTGGTTCGAGCGCCTCTTCCGCGGCATCAAGCAGCGCTTCCCGCAGATCTGGCTGCACTGCCTCTCGGCTTCCGAGGTGCTCGCCATCGCCGAGTACTCCTCGCTCGACCTGCGCACCACCATCGCCCGCCTGCGCGACGCCGGCCTCGACTCCATCCCCGGTGGCGGCGCCGAGATTCTCGACGACGAGGTCCGCCACCGCATTGCGCGCCTCAAGTGCGACACCAACGACTGGGTCAGCGTGCACCGCACCGCGCACCAGCTCGGAATGCGCACCACCGCCACCATGATGTTCGGCGTGGGCGAGAGCTTCGACCAGCGCATCAACCACTTTGAAGTTGTTCGCCGCCTGCAGGAAGAAACCGGTGGCTTCACCGCCTTCATCCCTTGGAGCTTCCAGCCCAAGTACACCGCGCTCGGTGGCCGCGGCTGGGACGAAGCGACGTCTGTCGAATACCTCAAGGTCCTCGCCATCGCGCGCCTTTATCTCGACAACATCGAGAACGTCCAGGCCAGTTGGGTCACGCAGGGATTGAAGGTGCTCGAGCTTGGTCTCCACTTCGGCGGCAACGACGTGGGCTCCGTGATGCTCGAAGAAAACGTCGTCCGCGCGGCCGGTACTTCAAACTGCACGACCGAGGAAGAGCTCCGCCGCATCATTCGCGACGCCGGCTTTAAGCCCGTCCAGCGCGACACGCTCTACCGGACGATGTTTCTGAATTGAATTGGGGCAATACCTCGTGCAACATTGCCTTCCGTCGAGCTTGAACATGCACGCCAAAAGGGGCCGAAATGAGGCTGCTTCTGCGCATTGCTTCGTTCTCTCTGCTGGCCGGCCTGACTGCGCATGCTGCAAGCGGCCAAGACGTTGTAAAGGAGGCAGACCTTCGGGAGGCAACGCGAATCCTCGACAGTGCGCCAGCGAAGAGCCGCTTACCCTGCTGGCTCGACCTGCTGAGCAGGCCATACCTGGATTTGCTCTACCGCTATTCGGCGGCATTCCAGATCGAATGCCAACTTGGGAACACGGTCCAGCCCGGCATGACTTGGATCGCCGTCATCAGGGTCACCAATCAATTTGGCAAGTCCGCAGTGATGCTGGAAGAGTTCGACATACCACAAGTCCCACGCGAAAACCGTACCAGGTTTGACGCTCCTATTTCCAAGCTGAAAGTCACGATGAGCGGTGGCTTTGCGATGGGGCCGGGAAGGTTCCTGGTCGAGGTCGTCTTGACCGATGAACACGGCGACTCAATCGGCAAGAAGTGGAAAGTCAAATTGCCTGGTTACAAGGAGGAGCAACATATACCCTCAGCGCTTCTTCCAGGAGAGGCCGCCCCTCTGCTCGATCCTCGTTGGGATGGCGCGCTTACCAGCAGCGGAGTCCGCGTGACCATGCTGTTGAACGTAGAAGGTCTCTTTCCCGTTGTGCGGTTTAGCGCCCCGGATCGGGCGTACCTCTTGCAGTTCCTCGCCAGTTTGTTGAATCAGCTTCCCTGCAGATCGGTAAAGCTGATCGCATTCGACCCTGAGAAGCAGGAGGAGGTGTTTCGCCAGGACAGCTTTGATGCCGATGGATTCGTGAGGTTTGGCAAAACACTGGGCCAAGTTCAGTTCGATACGATTCCATACCAGGCGCTTGTGAAAGGCGCCGAAGCGAGTTTTCTGGTCAGTATGGTGCAAAGAGAGATCACGTCGAAGCAAGCCCCCGATGCAGTCATCTTCCTGAGCCTTTCGGGGATGCCGATTGAAAAGTTCCCAAGGGAGTTGCTGAATAAGCTGGAAGCTTACGGCACTCACGTCTACTATCTGAGGTACCTGGGTGGTCTGAGGTACCTGGGTGGCGGGAACCAGGATGCGCTTGAGGATGTGACCAGGAAACTACATGGGAGCGTCTTTACCTTCGATTCGCCTAGAGCACTTGCGCGCGCGATCACAAGAATTTCCACCGAGATGGGAGTCGCGCCTTCGGCGGCAGGCACCCCGACCTCCGCGGCGGAGTTCAGCAAAGCTGATTGATCCAATACCGGGCGGCCCGTGTTCCTCGCGCCAAACGGGTCAGCCTGAGGAAATCGAATTGGCTGGTCCCGCCGCATCGTCTATGTTGGTCTCATGACTGTTATGTCCCCACCCTCCCTCCGCACCCTCGGCAACTCCGACCTGCACCTCACCCCCATCGGCTTTGGCGCATGGGCCATCGGCGGTGGCGACTGGCAATTCTCCTGGGGCCCCCAGGACGACTCCGATTCCATCGCAGCCATTCATCGCGCGCTCTCGCTCGGCATCAACTGGATCGACACCGCGGCCGTCTACGGCCTCGGCCACTCCGAAGAAATCGTCGGGCGCGCCGTCAAGTCCTCCTCGCGCAAGCCTTACATCTTTACCAAATGCTCCATGCGCTGGCACGCCGACCGGTCGATCTATCACTCCCTCAAAGCCGCGTCCCTCGCGGAAGAAGTCGAGGCCTCGCTGCGCCGCCTGCAAGTTGACACCATCGACCTCTACCAGATTCATTGGCCCGACCCCGAGGCCGAAATCGAAGAGGGCTGGGCGGCATTGGCGCGACTGCGAGAGCAGGGCAAGCTGCGCTGGATCGGCGTCTCCAACTTCTCCGTCGAACAGATGAAGCGCGCAATGAAGATCGCGCCCATCACCAGCCTGCAGCCGCCTTATTCCATGCTCCGCCGCGGCATCGAGTCGGAAATTCTTCCCTTCGTCCAGGCCAATGGCATCGGGGTCATCAACTACTCGCCCATGCTCTCCGGGCTGCTCGCCGGCAAAATGACCCCCGAGCGCATCGCGGCATTTCCGCCCGACGATTGGCGTCGCCGCAACGTCGAGTTCAGCGAGCCTAAGCTAAGCCGCAACCTGCGCCTGGTCGACCTGCTGCGCCAGATCGGCAGTGGGCACGGCGTCACTTCCGGCGTGGTTGCCGTCGCCTGGACGCTTCACCACCCTGCCATCACCGCCGCCATCGTTGGCGGGCGCGGCTCAAAGCAAGTGGAAGAGACGGCTGCTGCTCTAACCTTCCGGCTCACCGAGGATGAATACCGGAAGATCTCCGACTTCCTTCGGTCCATGCAGGCATGACGCGGCGCTGCCTTCTCGCGCACACAACTAAAAACCCCGGCCTCGGCCGGGGTCTCTTCCCTCTCTTAGAAATCTTGAGTTACATCGCCGCCACAAAGTCGGGAACCATGACGGCTGCGTGCTCCTGCAGCAACTGCGTCATGCGGGCGGCCATGCCGGTGTACATTGAGGCGGCGCGGTAAGCATTCACTCGAACACCTTCGCTGGCATGCCGAAATGCATACTGCACCAGAGCCACCACCACGCAAACTCTGATCTGCATTGCGTCGCTATGCAAAGTCTCTACCAGCAGTCGATCCACGCCTTCACAATGTTTGGCGGCGTAATCAGCCATCTGTTGCATCACCTGAGCATTCTGGTACATCACCCACAGGCCCTTCGGCCCTTCCATCCGCTGCCATGCATCTTCCGGCGTCGCGCTCAAACCCTCCTGCCACAGGAAATGGTCGCTCAACTCCCGCGCGCTCCACTCGGGACGCAGCCGGGCCATCAAGGCTTCCCATGTCTGTGTGTTGCGGCGACGGACGCTCTTGCGCCAACGAAACAGATACAGCGCGATAGCAACCACGGCAACAATTTGGAATATGGTCAATGCCATCAGTCGTTCCAAGATACTTGTTATCGGCAACCGACGCCCAGGTGATTAACCCCGGTACACTTCTCTGTACACAACTACTTGTAGCAGAAAACAAAGCCCTTGTCTGCGGCAAAAAAGCCTTCGGAATACCGCTTTCGTGGTATAAATTGACGCTCAATCGGACAGTGGACGAAGGTAATGTGTGGCCTTCGGCAGAAGAACTTACCGCGCAATTGAGCCAATGTGCCAGCGCAGGCTCGCTGTGCCAACCACGTCTCAATCACCGTGCCGCGCACCGCTATCAGCCATACTGGGCCGCCCTGAAGCCCACGTCAAGAGCTCAACAATCTGCGCCGAAAGCCTTCCATTACAATGGAATAGGAAGATCGTTCCCCACAGAAGGAGCAACCCCCGAGTGCTCGAGCGCACATTCAGCATCATCAAACCTGACGCCGTCCGCGCCGGCCATACCTCCGCCATCCTGGCCGAGATTGACAAGGCCGGCTTCCGCATCGTCGCCATCAAAAAGGAATTCATTACCAGGCCCGAGGCCGAGGGCTTCTACGCGGTTCACCGCGGTAAACCGTTCTTCAACGACCTCACTACCTTCATGTCTTCTGGCCCGCTTTTCCTCATGGTTCTTGAAAAGGAGAACGCAATCGCCGATCTGCGCAAGCTGATGGGCGCCACAGATCCTGCCAACGCCGAGGAGGGGACTATCCGCAAAAAGTTCGCGGCGTCGATCCAGGAGAACGCCATTCACGGCTCCGACGCCGAAGACTCCGCGGCCTTCGAAATCGGCTACTGGTTCGCAGGCTACGAGCTAATCTGAGGTTTCGCTTTTTCGATCTTGCAAGAATTCCGGGGTGCCCCAGGTCCCGCGTTTGGAACCTGGGATAGCAGGAACCTTTTCGAGGTGATTCCGTGATGACAAACTCCGGCAATGAGCTCGCCGCACTCTTTCTCAACTTCTCGCGGAAAGCACTCTTCGAGCAGAGCTGGCCTCGCATCAAGGAGTGTGTAGCGCCGCTCACCGATGAGCAGGTCAGGTGGCGCCCAAATCCGGCCTCGAACTCCATCGGCAATCTGCTCCTGCACCTTGACGGCAACGTCCGCCAGTGGCTCGTCGCATCGTTTAACAAAGATGAGGACAAGCGCGACCGTCCGGCTGAGTTCGCCGCGCAAAACGGGCTCTCTGCCGGCGAGCTGCTTGCCCGCTTCGGCGCCACGCTCGATGAAGCAGCCAAAGTGCTCAACCGCCTCACCCCCGCCGAACTGCTCGCGCCCTACGAGATTCAGGGCTACCACGTGCACGGTCTCGACGCCGTCTATCAGGTCGTCGCGCACGTTGCTCTGCACTTCGGCCAGATCGTCTACATCACGAAGACTCTGCTCGCGCAAGATATGGGCTTCCACAAGGAGCTGAACAAAACCGGCCGCGCGTCGTGAGCGTCACCCGCGAACTATCCATCCCGTTGATATAATCTGCCCACCTTCGAGTTAGGAGCGCGCCGACATGCTCACTCGCAAACTCTTCGCTTCCATTTTTCTTGTTGCCTTCTCGATTGCCGCATCTGCCGCTGAACCGGCCCAGGTCGTCACCTGGCCGAACACTGGCACACCAATTCTTCGATTCACGTTCAACAAATTCAAAGATTTTGGTTCAATGGGTAGTCAGAGGACATTCGTCACCGACGTCATTGCAGAGAATCTCTCCACGAAGCTCATTCCTACTCAGAAATTCTCAGTGTATGTTCTCGACAAAAAGCAGGTGCGCATTGGCGAGGCGTGGATGCAGGTGGACAACCTCGGTCCCGGCCAGTCGGCCAAGTTTCAGATCTCGTTCAACGCATCAGGCGCTCCAACGACGGTGTCAGTCCTCTCTGCGTCCGACATTCCGCGAAAGGTATCGCTGACCGTGAATTCGGTGCCACAAGGCGCAGATCTTAAGGTTGATGGCGTGGACGTCGGCTTGACGCCAAAACTGATCAGCGTCGGCATCGGAAAGCATCAACTTGGGTTTGGCAAGGAAGGATTCAACTCAGGAACATTCCCACTTGAGATCGGTCCTGACGATGTCTCCGGAGGCTCTATCAGCTACGAACTCGGTGCGGCACGGTACGACACCATCGTTCTGAGGGACGGCAGCGTGCTGAACGGCGACCTCGACTCGATGTCCGGGATGGATGTCGTCGTGCGGATTGGTGGGAGCCTTCAGCACTTCAATCGCAACCAGATCAAGCAAATCGTCTTGGTCGAGCGGGAGCCACCGAGCCCCGACGAACTGCCTCCGCCGGAACCGAAGCCATAGCCACGCATTCGGCATCCGGCCGGAGGCCGTGCGTCCTACTTCAGCGAGCTCATGTCGATCACAAACCGGTATTTCACATCCTGCTTCAGCAGCCGCTCAAAAGCCTCGTTCACCTTCTGGATCGGAATCACCTCGACGTCCGCCATAATGTTCTTCTCGCCGCAGTAGTCCAGCATCTGCTGCGTCTCCGGCATGCCGCCGATGATCGACCCCGATAATGCGGCCCGCTTGAAAATCAGGTTGCCGGCCGTGATCGTGGGCGGCTTGTCCGGCAGCCCCACCAAGGCCATCGTTGCGTCATGCTTCAGCAGCTCCGTGTAGGCATCGAGCGAGTGCGGAGCCGAAACGGCATCGAGGATGAAGTCGAACGACCGCGCATGCGCCTTCATCGCGCTCGCGTCCGTTGACACCACCACCTCGTTCGCGCCCAGCCGCATCGCGTCGTCCTTCTTTTTGGGTGAAGTCGTGAACTGCACCACGTGCGCGCCGAACGAGTGCGCAAACTTGAGCGCCATGTGGCCCAGCCCGCCCAGGCCCACGATGCCCACCTTCATTCCTGGCCCCACCTTCCAGTGGCGCAGCGGCGAGTAGGTCGTAATACCCGCGCAGAGCAGCGGTGCCACTCCGGCCAGTTCGAGATTTGCCGGAACCGTGTGCGCGAAGCGCTCGTCGACAACGTAGTTATTGGAGTAGCCGCCCATGGTGATCGATCCATCCACGCGGTCGGGTGAGGCGTAAGTCAGCGTCACCCCTTCCTCGCAGTACTGTTCCTCGCCGCGCTTGCACGGCGCGCAGTGGCGGCATGAATCCACGATCACGCCAACCGCAGCGATCTGGCCTGCCTTGAACTTCTTCACCGCGCTGCCCACGGCCGTCACGCGGCCCACAATCTCGTGCCCCGGCACCATGGGATAAATGGAGTTGCCCCACTCGTTGCGGGCCATGTGCAGATCGGAGTGGCAAACCCCGCAGTAGAGTATCTCAATGGCAATGTCGCTTGGCCGGGGTTCGCGGCGGCTGAAGTTAAACGGCCCAAGTGGAGATTTCGCGTCGGTCGTTGCGTAGCCTTTTGATGATGGCATTGTGCGATTCCTTTCGGGAAAATGGTAATGCAAGAGGCTAAAATGTTCGGACCGCACACGGCAGCGTCCGTGCGCTCGCCGGTTTGCTCTCATTTGGATTCAGCCGCGCCGCGTCCGGATTCACGGCCGCCGCGCCACCGCCACTCGGGGAATCCTCTGTAAATCTTCTGTGAATTCGATGTCTCCGAATCCCGCGCGCACGAGTAACGATTCCACAGCCGCCTTCTGCCCGCAGCCGATCTCGAGCGCGACAAATCCGCCCGGTACTAGCGCGCCAAGCGCCCCGGGAACCAACCGGCGATAAACGTCCAGCCCATCGGCTCCGGCGAAGAGCGCCAGCACCGGCTCGTAGTCGCGCACCTCAACTGCCAGCCGATCCCGGTCAATCTCCGCCACGTACGGCGGATTCGAAATGACGATTTCGAACCGCTCGCCCGCAACGGGCTCCAGCAGGTCGCCCTCGAAAAACTGCACCCGGTCTGCCACACCGTGCCGCTCCGCATTCGCCTGCGCCACCGCGAGCGCCGCCTCTGAAATGTCTGTCGCGAAGATTTGCGCTTCGGGCAGCGCCTTCGCCAGCGCAACCGCAATTGCGCCCGATCCTGTCCCCACATCCACAATCCGCGGCCGCTCAAACCCGCCCGCGAGCGCAATCGCTCGCTCTACCACGTGCTCCGTTTCCGGCCGTGGAATCAGCACGTCGCGATTCACCTGGAACGCGAGTCCGTAGAACTCCACCTCTTCGGCGATGTACTGTATCGGTTCGTCGTCGCGCCGCCGTTCCACCAGCGCGCGATATCCGTCCGCAACCTCCTGCGTCACCAGATCTTCATGGTGCGCGATCAGCCACGCCAGATTTCGCTCCGGCGCATTCTCGCGCAGCAAATGAAGCAGCAGCGTCCGAGCGTCCCGCCGCGCGCGCTCCGGCTGCAGCCCCGCTCCAAGCAGCCTTCCGGCCTCGTCGAGAAGCTCGCGAATTGTGGGGTAATCGTTCGCCATGAACTGCGTTGGATGCCGCTCGCCGAATTAAACGGGATAGCGCCCGGCTGCGATCGCATGTCTGGCCACGACGCGGCTCAGTCCCACCACGTCGGCCGGCGTATACCGCGCCAGCCGCCGCAGAATCGCAAGCTGCGTGTTCAGCGCGTCGCCTTCGCCGCATGCCGCCAGCACCCTTCGCGCCGCCTGCTCCGCCTGCCCCATCGTCTCCTCGGCCAGCAATCCCGTCATCGCCGCCGCAACTTCCGCCACGCCGCGTCCCACTTGGCTCATCTTCTGCGCGCGTAGCACAGCCGACTCCAGCGCATACACGTGGCAAATCATATCGGCAAGGTCGGCCATGATCTCCTGCTGCTCCTCCAGGCCCGTTACGAACCGCTGGCTCGCCACACCCGCCGCAAACAACGCAATCTTTTTCACTGCCGCCACGATCGCTGTCTCACGCGCCAGGGCCTCGCCCGCATCCGCATCGCTGCCCGACGCCTGCGGCTCCATCAGCTCATCCATCACCTTCTTGATCGCCCCGAGCAGCGCCAGCTTGCCACTCATCGCGCGCTTCATCAGCCAGCCCGTTATGATCAGCCGGTTGATCTCATTTGTTCCTTCAAAAATGCGGTTGATGCGCGCATCGCGGTAATATCGCTCCGCCGGATACTCCTCGACGTATCCGTATCCGCCCATCGTCGCGATCAGCTCGTCTGCCACCAGCGTTAGCATCTCCGATCCATAAACCTTTAAAACCGAGCACTCCACTGCGTACTCTTCGATGCACCGCGGCGCATCTGCGCATGGGGCCGCGTCCCCGCCCGCCTGCGTCGCACGCGCCCCACCCGGCTTCGCCCCTTCAAGCCTCGCATCCATCAGGCCCGCCGTGCGGTACGCCATGCTCTCCGCAGCATAAAGCCGCGCTGCTGCCGACGAAATCTTGCGCTGGATCAGCCCGAACTCCGCAATCGATTTGCCGAAAGCGTGGCGCTCTTTTGCGTACCGGATCATGCTCGCCAGCGCCTGTCGCGCGCCGCCCACGCATGCCACGCCCAGCTTGAACCGGCCCACGTTCAGCACATTGAACGCGATGTGATGGCCCTTGCCTGCTTCGCCCAGCAGGTTCTCCTTCGGAATTTTGCAATCCTGCAGCACCAGCGGGCATGTCGACGAGCCGCGAATCCCCAGCTTGTGCTCCTCGGCGCCCACCGTGAGCCCCGGCGTGCCGCGCTCGATCAGGAACGCAGAGAATTTCTCGCCGTCAATCTTTGCGAACACCGTGTACAGCCCGGCGATTCCGCAGTTTGTCAGCCACTGCTTCTCGCCGTTCAGAACCCAGTGCGTCCCGTCGGCCGTCAGCACCGCCCGCGTGCGGATGTTCATCGCGTCCGACCCCGAGCTCGCCTCCGACAATCCATATGCGCCGATCCACTCGCACGTCGCAAGCTTCGGCAGGTAGCGCCGCTTCTGCTCGTCGGTTCCGTACCACACCAGCGGCAGCGTCGCGATCCCGATGTGCGCGCCAAACGCCGTCGAAAAACTCGCCAGCACCGAAATGTGATCGGTGATCAGCGTCGAGCTCACCTTGTCCATCCCCATCCCGCCGTACTCTTCGGGAACGTCAATCGCTGTGAACCCCAGCGCTGCGGCCTTGCGCAGCAGTTCCGGCATTGCGCCGGGTTCCTTCTTCTCGATCGCCGCCGCCCGCGGCACAATCTCCTCGCGCGCAAACTGCTCCGCCGTCGCCGCAATCTGGCGCTGCTCCTCGTTCAGATCTTCGGGGGTAAAGATTTCGTCCGGCGTACGCGATTCAATCAGAAAGCTGCCGCCCGCGGCGGCAACAATGGGGGATGCGGCAGCGGAGATCGGCACAAACGCCTCCTGTCATCGCCGGCCCAAATGGGCCAACCCTATGATAGTGCCTCAAATCTCCGCAAGCTGCAGGCTATCGCGTCGCTTCGAACAGGAACCAGGCGCGCCGTTCCGCCTCGTCGATCCAGACTTCGATCAGGCTGGTAGTTGCGTAGTCGCCGGCCTTCGAGGCGACCTCGTGCGCTGCGCGCAGGCTTTGCGCGAACGCTTTGTTATCGGCCTCGAGTTCCTCCAGCATGCCGTGGGCCGGCACAAAGTCGTAGTCGTTGTCCGCAATCCGTTGCAGCCTCGCGATGTGGCCGATGGATCGAATCGTTTCGCCGCCGATCTTGCGCACTCGCTCGGCAATCGCATCGCTGATCGCGAAGATCTGGTCGGTTTGTTCGTCGAGCAGAAGATGATAATCGCGAAAATGCGCCCCGCTCATGTGCCAGTGAAAATTCTTCGTCTTGATGTAGAGCGCGAATACATCCGCCAGCAAGGCGTTCAGCACGCTCGACAGATCCTTCACCTTCTCCGGCGAGAAGCCGTCTGGGTTGTCGGTTTTCGTCGCTTTCGAACTTTGACTTGTATGGGTAGACATAGATCCTCCTTTGCGCGAGGGCAGCACGTGACCCGCTGAAAGGGACAGCCGGTGCGGGTGCGCCGCATGTCTCGCGTATTCGGTTTGATGCCGCGGAGAGGCCGCAAGTTCCGCGGATTGGCCGGTCCGGAAATGAAAATCTGTGCAGAATTCCACAGACGCAAAACGGGCGCCACAAAGTCCATGGCGCCCAATCAAATTCATGAGGCTCGTCGCGCAGAGCCCTACACCTTCACCGCCGGATGCGCCGCGTAATGCAGCAGAACAGCCACTGCGCAGCTCACAAGCCGTGTTTCTGCCGAATCCGCCCGGCTCGTCAGAATCGTCGGCACCCTCGCGCCCAGCACGATTCCGGCCAGTTGCGCTCCGCCCAGGTACTCCAGTTGCTTGGCCAGCATGTTGCCGCTTTCGAGATCCGGAACCACCAGGATGTCCGCCTGGCCCGTCACCGGCGACACCAGCTTTTTGATCTGTGCAGCCTTTACGCTTACCGCCGTGTCGAACGCCAGCGGTCCGTCGAGAATCCCGCCCGTGATCTGCCCGCGATCCGCCATCTTACACAGCGCCGCGGCGTCCAGCGTCGACTGGATTTTCGGGTTCACGGTCTCAATGGCGGAGAGCAGCGCCACCTTCGGCTCCGGGATGCCCAGCGCGTGCGCCAGGTCGATGGCGTTCTGCACAATATGAATCTTGTCCTCGAGCTCGGGAACGATGTTGATCGCAGCGTCGGTAATCAGCAGCGTGCGCGCATACGCAGGCGTATCCATAATGAACACATGCGAAATGCGGCGAGCAGTGCGGAGCCCGGTATCGCGCTGCATGGCCGGCTTCAGCAGCTCGTCGGTGTGCAGGCTGCCCTTCATCAGCGCCTGCGCGTTTCCTGAGCGGCAGATGGCCACGGCTTTTTCCGCCGCCTCGGCTTCGGTATCCGCCTGGACGATCGCGAAGTGGCTGATGTCTACGTGAATCCTTGCCGCCAGCGCTTTCATCGCCGCTTCCGGTCCAATAAGCGTGGGCTCGATCAGCCCTGCCGCAGCGGCCTCCACCGCGCCGCTCAGTGCCACATCCGTCAACGGCCAAACCACTGCGGTCGTGATGGCAGGCAGGTTCTTGCAGCGCTGTATGAACTTGTGGAACACGTGGTAGTCGGGCGGATGGCCTACAAGTGGGTCAACGGCAACAGCTTCTGCTAACGTAGCAAGATCACTCATAAAGTGTTTCTCCCGGCCAGCGCCGATTTGCCTCGCCCGGCCTACAAGTTTATTGTGCCGTCCCTTCCACGTGCCGCGTGTGCCTTGGGTCACAGTCCGGGTCCGAGTCTCTGCATCTGGGACGCTATCGGCGCAAACCACAAGTCCGCCGCGGGCTTCCTTCAGCGTTTTCCTAACCCCTGCAGATTCACATATCCGCCCCGAAATCTCAGGGATTTGCGCCTGCTTCGCAAACCTGCTGCGCAACGTTGACTGTGCGCGAAATTCGGGCCTATACTCTGGAATTACCGGGCCTTCCCCCCCAAAGCCACCCATGATCGACGGCGTCTTCCTCACGCCGCAATCCATAAAAAGAGAAGGGAGAGTCTTATGAGAAGACTTCTCGCAATCGCCTTTTGTGCTCTGCTTCTCTGCGGGGTTTCAGCGCCAACTTCCTCGGCTCAGTTGGGCCAGCTTGGCAACGCGCTTTCAGGAAAGCAGAAAAAAGGGCAGGACGGGCCGGTCGACTTGAGCGGCGTCGACAAAGACAAGATCGCCCGCATCGAGGCAATGCCCGATGTGCAGGACGCCATTCAGCAGGAATGGGATCAGCTCAGACGAAGCGACATGCAGCTGGCTTATGGCATCAACCTCACCGGGAATCAAGGCCTGTCTCAGGACAGTGGTTCGGGCGACGCATTTGACCGGCAGCGCCTTTACTCGAATCCCGTCGTTCAAAGCTATATCAATCACATCGGGCAACAGCTTATTCCCAAAAGTTCAAACAATCTCTACACCTTCCGCGTACTCTACGATCCCATTCCCAAGGCTCTCACGCTATCCACGGGAACCATCTATCTCTCCACGGGACTGCTTTCCATGCTCGACAGCGAATCGGAGGTGGCCTATGTCCTGGCGCATGAAATCGCCCACATCGAGCTCCGCCAGGCTTACCTCCGCATTCGCGACAAGAACATTGAAATCGAGCTGGCCAAGGAGAAAGCTGAGAAGGAAAAGGTGATCACCGACGTCGCCACCACCGTCATGGGAGCCGGACTCGGCGGTGCCATGATTCCGCTCCGCCTCGGGTCGTTGATTGGCGGCACCGCCGGTCTGGCAACCGGAATGGAAGTCGGCCACTACTTTATTCATCCGCAGATCGAGCCTGTTTTATGGGCCTCAAGGGAAGAAGACGACGCCGACGATATGGCCGTGAACATGATGTTGGAGCAGGGATACGACCCGCGCCAAGCCAGTCATCTCTTCGCCACGCTGAATCAGGTCGTCACCGCCGACTCGCGCATGGGACTCGGTTTCATGGGCAGCGCGCCGCGCGTGAAGGGACGGCAGGCTCACCTGGATTCGCTCTTCAACGGACAGTTGAAAGCGGAAATTGAGTTGCGGACCAAGGGCAAGGGTTTCAACGCAAATAGCGCCGACTTCGTGCCCATGATCTCCTCCGTCAAGCGCGACAACGGAATCCTGTCCATGGACTTCGATCTGTTCGCCGTGGCCAAGAGAAACCTGCAGGGCGCTGTCGAAGAACGTCCCGATGATCCCTACGCACATTTCTATCTCGCCAAGCTCGAACGCTTAACCGCGCGTGCACCCGAGGAGCGCCAGGACGCTCTCAACCACCTCACCACGGCCCTCCGTCTCGATGCGGACCGCGGCGCGATCCCATCCGCCCATCTCGAGTACGCTGTGGCTCTTATCGAGCAGGAAGATCCGTCTAACCACGATCAGATTGCGAGCGAGCTCAAGGCGTATGTGGCGCTTTCGGAGCGCGATCATGCTGCGTTGCCCGCTAATATGCCGCTCATTTACGACTATCTGTCCGCGTCCGGCGATGCCAGGTGGTATTTGCCTCCGCAGTGGTACGCCGCGCAGTTGACCAATACGCCCGGATTCACCACCACCGCGCCGGATGCGGTCATTCGCAAGGCCACCATGCTTGAGGGGCCAACGCCGCCTCCCGCGCAGTCTCCCGCTCTGGCCGACGCTTCTGCCTCACCAACTCACGCTAAAGCCAAGCCGGCTGCGGCACACACCAGGAAGCCATAGGTCGCTCCAGCACTTCTCCTTCCGGTGTGTCCCAAAACCCACGCAGCTAAGTGGCGATTCCCTCAAGGAATCGCCACCTTGCACAAGAGTTGCAAGGGCTGTTTGTGAAGGAGAAGTGCTCTAATTCGCACAGCGGCATTCCGCTTCGCTTCGGATCTGGCCCATTCAGTTGCGTTACCCTGAGTTCTTATGGGCCGGATCCGCATCCTTTCCGATCAGGTCGCCAACCAGATCGCCGCGGGCGAAGTCGTCGACCGGCCTGCATCCGTGGTCAAGGAGCTACTCGAGAACTCGCTTGACGCAGGTGCCATGCGCATTCGCATCGAGGTCGAGGCGGGCGGGCGAAAACTCATCCGCGTGGCCGACGACGGTTACGGCATGAACCGCGATGACGCTCTGCTCGCCTTCGAGCGGCACGCCACTTCCAAGCTGCGCACCACTGACGAGCTGCTCTCCATCGCCACCCTTGGCTTTCGTGGCGAGGCTTTGCCGTCCATCGCTTCCGTCGCGCGTGTCACCCTCGAGACTGCCGCCGGTGAAGAGGCTGCAGGCACGCGCGTCGAGATCGCTGGCGGCAAGATCCATCGCGTTGAAGACACGGCTCTGCCCCGCGGCACAACCATCTCCGTCAGCGACCTCTTCTTCAACACCCCTGCCCGGCGCAAATTCCTGCGCGCCGAGTCCACTGAGCTCGCGCACGTCACCGCCCTGGTCACGCACTACGCTCTGGCCCATCCTGAAAAGCAATTCGACCTCATCTCCGCCAGCCACACCATTCTCTCCGCTACTCCTGTGGCCCGCACCGCCGAGCGTATCTTCCAGGTCTTCGGCAAGGAGACGCTCGGCCAACTCCTTCCCGTCGCTGCCGAGGCTCCACTCGACCGCGCTGGCCTGCCCGAACCCCCGCCATGGAAGAAGGACCCTGACCAGCTTCCACGCCAGCCCGGTACTCTGCGCCTCACCGGCTTTTACTCCAAGCCCGAGTTGCAGAAACTCAATCGCAATTCCATTTACATCTTCGTCAACAAGCGCCTCATCCGCGACCGGCTCCTTCTCCACGCCATCACCGAGGCCTATCGCAACGTCATTCCCCCTACCAGTTTTCCGGTTGTGCTCTTGTTCCTCGAAATGCCGCCCGAGGAAGTCGACGTGAACGTGCACCCCGCCAAAACCGAAGTGCGCTTCCGCCAGCAGACCCTCGTCCACGACTTTGTCCGCGACAGCCTGCGCACCGCGCTCATCAAGGCGCGGCCCGCCGCAGGTTTCCTTGCCGCGCTCGACTCCCAGCCTTCGGCCAGCCCGTCGCTGATGCCGCCCGCCGCCTCGCCACTCCCTGGGCCCCCAAGGACAGGTCTTAGTCCGTGGGGTGGAGTGCCGGGCGCCCCGGACCGCGACTCGATCCTGCCTGCATCGTCCATCGTCCTGCCACCGGACTCCGATCCGGCCGCTTTCGCCGATGCCGAGACCTTCCACCTGACCCCTCGGGTTCCCTCACCCATCCCCGGCACCCTGCCCTTCGACGGCCGCAGCGTTCCCGACCCCCGTAGCCTCGACCCGCAGGTCTGGCGAGACGCCGCTGACGCTTTCCTCGTCCCAGGAGCCGCCACCGCTGCGGGCGAATGTTCCGCAACCATCAACGGATCAACACCTTATGCCGGTGACACAGCCGCTGCTGCCGCCCTCGTTGAAGCCGAACAGGCTGCCGCCAGCCTCAATCGCCTGGGCTCCCTCAGACCCCTCGGCCAGCTTCGCGAATCGTTCATTCTCGCCGCCGGTGACGACGGACTCTGGATTATCGACCAGCACGTTGCACACGAACGGGTGCTCTTCGAAAAGATCCTCCGCGATCGCCAGGTGGAACGCGTCCAGCGCCAACGTCTGCTCATGCCGCTACTGGTCGAGCTCAAGCCGGAACAGATGGTCGTCTTCGCACCCATCGCCCAGGAACTCGAAGCCAACGGCTTCGAGGTAGAACCCTTTGGCCCTCAAACACTTGCCGTCAAGGCGGCGCCGGTCGGCCTCGAGGGAGCCGAGCTCGAGCGCACGCTGGCCGAAGTCATCGACCAGTCGGCGGCAGACTCCGACGAACCATCACGGAATGAGGGGCTTAACAGGCTCCGCACGCGAATTGCCGCCTCCATTGCCTGCCATTCTGCCATCAAGGTCAATACACTTCTTGATTCAAAACGTATAGAATGGTTATTGTTAGAACTTGCAAAGACCAGCCACCCAACCAGTTGCCCGCATGGACGTCCAATCGCTTTGCTGTATTCTTGGAAGGAAATCCTGCGGGCCTTCCACCGGATTTAGGGTCCATTAGAAGACCCACCGAACCATGGAAGGTGGCGGGACGCGCTCTCAGGAGCGCGGGTTTCAGGCCGTGATTGCCAACCGGAAGCGAGGTTTTCTTTGACAGCGGAACAGTTGGAAGCATCGCGCGCCGAAAGGATGCGCCTGAACGGACGCGGGCAGTTGACATTCGAGGATGCCCGTACATGGTTGGAAGAGACGGGGTTGTGTCTCTTTCTGCCGAGGCGCCAGTTCGCCTCTTTCACCGCCCCAACCTTCGTTGAAGCCGTAGCCGGTGAGCAGAGTTCGACTCCCGGAGCCAGAATCGTCGCCGCCGCTGAAGATCTGCTGGTTCGCCTCGAAGCGGACAACGTCGCCGTCCGCCTCAACCTTCTGGGGCAGCCCGGCGAGCAGCCCGACTTCATCGTTGCCGCGTGGGTCTTGCCCTACGTCTACGCGCTGCGCGGCGATCGCGATTGGCGGCGCAGCCCGCAGTTGACGGGCTCTCGCCAGGTCTCGCCTCTTGCCGTCCAGGCCTACAAGCATCTTGAAGCCGGCGACGCGACCATCCCTCAGTTGAAGCATTCGCTCGGCCGCGAGGTCTCCGAGTCCGCTGTCCTGCGCGCCATTACCGAACTCTGGCAGCAACTGCGCATTATTCCCGTTGTGTCGGCTCCCGGCAAGACGCCGCAGTGGCAGCTTCTGCGCATCCGCTACCAGAAGGCCATCGCTGAAGGCGCATCCACATCCCAGGTCACCGCGATCTCCGTACTGGCCTCCATCTACCTGCAGGCGGTCATTGCTGCCAGCATGGAAGAAGTCGAGATGTTCCTCGCTCCGCTTACTGCGCGCAGCAAGGTGCGCGAAGTTCTTCGCGGCCTGGTTGCCACCCGCCAGGTGCACACCCTCGCGCTGGGTCACGCTCCGCACTTTTATGTCGCTGGAACGCTGCCCGAGTTTGCCGCGCCACCCACGACCTACGCCAGCTCGTCCATGCCGGCCTCCTCGAATTTTCTGCGCTCCTACGAGCATGAAACGGAATTGCGCTCGCCCATCCCGCCCAAACCGGCTCCTCCCGCCGCCTCGGCGCCGGAGCCGCAGCGCAAGCCCGCCGAGCCTGTATTTGAGCGTCCGGCTCAGCCCATTGAAAAGCAACAGGCGCGGCCGCGGTTCAGCCATCCGCCTGCTCACGCTCGCAGCCGTAAGCCGGCAAAAAGCTCCGCTGCGAGCCGCGTTGCGCGCGGAGCTTCAGCGCGTTCCGGCTCCGGCTCTCGTCATGCGCATGTTTCGCGCTGGTCGCAGGGCGCTGCAAAGAGCGGTCACGGCAAGCATCACGCCGCCAAGAACGACTCCAACTCGAATCGCTTCCATTCCAACGGCCGCTCCCGCCCGGCCAACGGCGCCAACGGCCTGCACAAGGCGAAGCCGGCCGCGGCGAGAAATCTGCGCAACGGCCACGCTACCAATGGAAAGGTTAATGCTAAATCCGTCTCCCGCCGCGCCGGCGCCGCCCGCAAGGACTCGCGCTCGAATGCGCGCGCCAGCCGCAAGCCGGCGTTGACAGCCTCTACAAAAGCGTCCAACCGCTCGCGGTATGGCTTCACCGCTTCGTCCAATCGGCGATCGAAGAAACGGGGATGAGCGCGGAAGCGAACCCTATCGCCGCTCCTGAAGGAATTCGGCGAGTGATTGTCGCCATCGACGGGCCCGCCGGGGCAGGGAAGAGCACCCTCGCCCGCCACTTGGCACGGCATTTCGGCTTGCTCAATCTTGAGACCGGCGCCATGTACCGCGCATTCGCGCTCAAGGCTCTGCGCCGTGAGCTCCCGTTGGACGACGCCAAAGCCCTTGAAGAACTCACCCGCGAAACCGAAATCCGTCTCGAGCCCGGTGACGATGAGAATCTCGTCTTGCTCGATGGCGAAGACGTCACTGGCCTCATCCGCAACCCTACCGTTACTGAAGCTGCATCGCGCGTGAGCATCTTCCCTCCGGTGCGCGCGTGGATGGTCCGTCTTCAGCAACAGCTCGGCGCGTGCGGCGGCATCGTCATGGAGGGCCGCGACATCGGCACCGTTGTCTTTCCGCACGCCGAAGTCAAAATCTTCCTCGACGCGGCGCCTGAAGTCCGCGGCCAGCGCCGCTACGAGCAGATCGGCCAAAAGGGCTCCGCACCCGTGCCCCCACCCGCGGCCGGGGTCCCCAGCGACAGGTCCACGTCCCTGGGGTGGGAGGATATTCTCCGCGACCTGCGCGCCCGCGACGAGCGCGACCGCAATCGCGCCGACTCCCCGCTCAAGCCCGCGCCTGACGCCGTCATTCTCAATTCCACCAACATGTCGCTCCAGCAGGCGCTCGCGGCCGCCGAGGCCATCGTCGTCGCAAAGCTCGGCGAGCAGCATGCGAACTCGCAATCCCGGTAGACCTCTCCCTTCACGCTTTCACTTCTTCACTTCTCGACACCTTCACTCCCGCACTCTTCCTCTCGCTCCCTCGCTCCCTTGTTCCCTTGCGCCCTGCCCCACGGCCCAATGCGATAGGCTTTACCCATGGAGTTGACCTGCAGCCGTTGCCACCAGACAGTCCAGCCCGGGGACTGCTTCTGCCCTTACTGCGGTCTGCCCCAGCTCGTCTACTCCACCGACGGATCCAGCGGCCCAAGTCAGTCTGAACGCCCAGCCGAGCCAGGGCCCGACGCGAGCGCAATCGAATGGAAGCCCGCTCTGCGCTCGGCTCTCGCTCTCGGCATCCCATCCGGAATCCTCTGCGCTGAACTCACGCGCCTGGGACTCATCGGCGCGCTCTTCATGCCCGTTGCCGCTGCATGGGTGGTTGCGCTCTACATACGCAGCCGCCGCCCGGCCTGGATCACGATTGGCGCGGGCGCTCGCATCGGCCTCGTCACCGGCATCCTCGGTGGTTCGGCGGCCGCTCTCACCACCGGCGCTTCGCTTTACGCCATGCGCTTCTGGTTGCACCGGGGCCAGGCCCTCGATGCCGAATGGCAGAGCCAGATAAATCTTGTGACCCAATATTGGGCGTCCATGGGCTTCGATGCCCAACAGATCGCGACCAATAGAGCCTTGATGCTGTCGCCGGAAGGGCACGCCGGCGTCATCCTCTTCAGTATCGTTTTTTTGGGCATCGTCCTTCTTGCTCTTTCCGTTGCCGGCGGCGCCCTGGGTGCGCGCTTCATCGGCCGCCCCCGCCGCACGGAAAGCTGATCGCCTGCCGAATCCTGCATTCAATAAGCAATCACCGCGCCGCTTCCGATGGATCGGGCGAGTTCGCCGTGTCCAGATCCACAAACGTGTTGGCGCTCGGGGGTAGCCCCGGCACATAACAGTTTCCGTCCGCAGCCTGGTTCGCGGGGCAGGTCGCGCTGAACTGCTTTCGCCGTGGCGATTGCGCATATTGCCATACGGTCGCAAACTCCGTAATCAACGGTCTCCGCGCTGCCCCAACTCCTGCATCCACTGGCGGAGCTTCAAGCGCGCAACCGGGCGAAGGCGGGCACCGGTCGTCTGCAATCCACATCGCAAGCCGGCGCTCATGTTTGGGCGCGCCGCTGCCCACTTCGCGCGTTCTTTCCCGCGTTGCGATGTCGTCTGCCGTGCTGATCGTTCCGCTGCTGTCCGTCACTTCAAGCCCCGAGCAGTACACTCCGGCCCCCGCGCCCGCCGCACGCACCCCGTCGATCCATGCAAACACGTAATCCGCCTGCTCCGGCAGTAGACGCCCGCCTTCTTCCTGGTCGAGAAAGATCAGCACGTCTCGCGGAAAACCTTCGCGCACTGCGGCCGCCGCCGCGGCCTTCCCGTCCGCCGTGCCCAGATCCTCCGCACTCATTCCCTTCCATGCGGCCAACTTCAGTTCTGCATCGGTGCGCCCGTCATACAGCACCAGAAATCCGAATCCATACCGGCGCAGAATCGCCCGCCTGTCCGACCAGCTATTTGCCTTTTCGCCCGGCGGAGGATTGAGCCAGTAGCTTGTGTAGCGGAAACTCCTGCGCAAGGTGGAAAGCGCGCCATCGCCCGGATAGTCGTTCCTGTCGAATCCCAAATAAGTCGGTTTCGGACCCCAATTCTCCTTCCCCACGCCCTGCGCCATGGCCGTGCACACGGCCATCGCCAGCAGCAGAGCAATGCCGCATCCTCCGCTCATTGCCCTCGGCCCCATCCGCTCTGTTGCCACATTCATGCGCACACAGTTTAGATGCCGGGCCCACCGCAAGGTCCCCGCGTCTGCGATCATCGAAACTAATCGTGGGTTCATTGGAGGTCGATCTGGAATGAGGGAAATTGTTGCGTTCATCTTCGGGCTCGCCCTCTTGGGCAACGCGGCGCTCTTCGTGCCTCAGGCGCTTGCCGTCTGGCGCAACAAAAGCGATGAGGGCGTCTCGCTCGTCACCTTCGCCGGATTCTGCATCCTACAGGTCATCGGCGTCGTCCACGGCGTCTACGAACACGACAACTCCCTCATCGTCGGTCTTGGAGCCAGCTTTCTGACATGCGGAACGGTTACCCTCCTCACCATCATCTACCGCATCCGCCGCCTCCGCGCTCACGCTGCCCATCCGCCTGCCTGACCCGCCATCCGCCCGCTCGCACACGCGCTAAACACAGCCACGTGATCCGTGTCACATCCCGGCCTGTGAAAAGACGAGTACGACATTTCAATGGGATCCAGCGTATACTGCTCTTCCGCAGAGGCGAAGGTCCATCAGGACCGCGGAGGCGCCCCGGCATATCCCTGGCTCAGGCCCACGGAGGTCCCAATGAAGATTACTGACACTGTTGACCAGATTCTCAGGCAAAAGACCTTCAACAAGATCCTCCCTATCACCCCGGATCAAACGGTTCACGAGGCTCTCTCGCTCATGGCCGAGTACGATGTAGGCGCCCTTCTGGTCATGTCCGGGTCAGAGTTGCTGGGCATCCTTTCGGAGCGCGACTACGCACGCAAAGGCATTCTTTTGGGCAACCACTCCCGCGACACCAGGGTGCGCGAAATCATGACCAGCCCGGTCGTCTCCGTCACCCCGCAGCACACCGTCGACGACTGCATGAACCTGATGACCGAGGGCCACTTCCGCCATCTCCCCGTGCTCGACGGCGACAAGGTCGTCGGCATCATCTCCATCGGAGACATGGTCAAATGGGTCATCTCCGGACAGGAACACGCCATCCAGGCCCTCGAGGGCTACATCACTGGCGCGTATCCCGGTTAAGCCAGCCGCTTCGAGCGCGGCAACTTTTGCCCGCCAACCGCTCTAGCGAAACATGCGTTCGTCAAACCGGAACGGCTTCGCAGGCCCGATTTTAACCTTGCCGAAATCCCGATGTTTCGGGTTCAACAGCACGTTCCAGTCCCCGTCCACCACAGCCGACGGAACCTTGAGCGCCACCGACCGCAGACTCGCCGCCCACTCGGAACCCAGATCGCGGCAGCGCTCGTTGTTCAGACCTCTCCAGTTGCGCGGAAGAACGTCGAGTCCGATCACCTCGACGCTTGTATCGGGAACGGAGGCCTCGGCCATCAGCAGATTGTCCGGCGCCTCAATCGGCTGCAAATTGACGAAAAATTCCAGCGCCGCCAGCGCTCGCGACGTTGCCGTATAAATCATCGCCGCTCCCAAATGATTCCATCGGCCTGCCGCGTACAGCCCTCCTGCGCCAGTGAAAGCTGTGCTGCGAAAATGCTCCGGGAAGAGCCGCCACACCTGCATCAGCTGTAGATCCCGTAGGCGATCCTGTGCAGAACCTCTTCCACCGATCGAACGCCGGGCTCGGTATCTAACTGGTCGAACGGCCTCTTGCCTCCTAGCGCTCGGTTCGGATTGCTCATCCAGTGCGACGCCTTCTCATCCGATCCCAGAACCTCCCGTGCCAGCGCCACCACTCTTGCCATCCGCAGGGTCCGGTCCGATTCGTCATGCGTCAGGCGCGATTTCATCTTGAGCCGCCGGCTCAGTGTCCGCGACGGAATGTTCAGCCGCTCGGCCATCTGTGCCCTTTCGACCGCCAATGTTGCTGCCAGCAGCGCCACGGTCGACGCCGGAAGCCCGGAGCGCACCAGTTGCGCCAGGTCGTCCGTGCTTCGCACCGCCCGCTTGAAGGTCTTCCTGCCGCCGAGGACTTCCACGATCTCTGCCGTGCCCATCTCAGCCACCTGGCATAATGATTGCGCCATTTGGCGCGCAAGTCAAGCCGGGAGCATTCGCGCGCAAATTCGCGCCCTTCGACTCTCAGTAACGGTCACTGGACTAATCGAGTGCTTCTCGCGAAGCGAGTAGCAGCTAGCTGGAAGCCCCCATTCTCGGTTTCGGCGCAACTCCAAAACTGCTTATTTAAGGCATCAAAGGGCAGCTTCTCGACCGCTTCCTGAAAGGCGAGGTAGAAGTTGTCGCGTTTTCTAAAGATGCTCTCCAGTTCCAGCGAGGAATAACCCGACGCCATCAGCATTGCGTCCCAGCGTTCGTTCCGATCGCGAGGGTACAGAGACCCCAGCGGACTTGCCGCCCCTTGAATCAAAGCTGCCATCGTCGGCATTCCAATTGCCGAGAATCCCTCGATCCCCTCAGGAACAAGCACACCAGTAGTGTTCCAGAAGAGCTGAAGAAAACCGCCGTTGTGAACCTCGGCAAGGCACAAGTGCGCGGAGAAGAGAATGACAGCGCTGTACGGTAACGGGGCTATCGATCGGGCGAACACCTCGGGAGTATCGCCATACTCGACGGTCTTGAACAACGGTTCGATGACTTCCCAATAGGATTCCACCGGCTGTTTCCTTTACCCGCCCGCCTACCCCAGAAAAATCCCCGCAATCGACGCCGAAATCAGGTTCGCCATCGTCCCCGCCAGCATCGCCCGCACGCCCAGTTTCGCCAGGTCGTTGCGCCGCTCCGGCACCAGCGCGCCAATGCCCCCGATCTGCATTCCGATCGACCCCAGGTTTGCGAATCCGCACAACGCAAACGTCGCAATCGTGAACGAGCGCGGCAAGAGCGTCGCTTTCTCCGCACCCAGCGCGATATAGGCCACTACCTCATTCAGCGCCATGCGCGTGCCCAGCAGGTTCCCGATCGCCGCGCAGTCCTTCCACGGCACGCCGATCAGCCACGCCACCGGCGCGCCGATGATTCCCAGAATCTGTCCCAGGCTGCTCGGACACCAGTGCATGTAGGCCAATCCGTGCGTCCAGCCCAGCAGCATGTCCAGCAGCGCCACCAGCGCCAGAAAACTGATCAGCATGATGGCCACATTCAACGCCAGCTTTCCGCCATCGATCGTCCCCCGCGCTATCGCGCCGATAAAATTCTCCTCGGCGTGCATCTCGTCCTTGGGAATCACCACCTTGCCCTCGGTCGCCGGCACCTCCGTCTCCGGCACCAGCATCTTCGCCAACAAAATCGTTCCCGGTGACGTCATGATCACCGCCGAAAGCAGATGCCGCGCCTCCACGCCCTGCGAAATGTACATGGCCATGATGCCGCCCGAAACGTGCGCCATCCCGCTGGTCATGATGGTCATCAATTCGCTGCGCGTCGCTTTCGACAGGAACGGTCTTATCGTCAGCGGCGCCTCCGTCTGCCCCATGAAGATGCTCGCCGCCACGTTCATGCTCTCCGCACCGGAAATGCGCATCGTCTTCAGCATCACCCACGCCATGCCGCGAATAACGATCTGCATCACCCCGATGTGATAAAGCACTGCGAAGAACGCTGAGATGAAGATAATCGTCGGCAGCACCTGGAACGCGAAGATCGCGCCCTTGTTCGCTCCCAGCAGCGTCCCCAGCGCTCCGGAGTTGGGCAGCCCAAGCTGCCCAAACAGCACTTGCGTCCCGGCAAAGGTGGCCGACAACATGTTCGTCACCACGGCGCCGGCCCAGTTCATTGCGCTCACGCCCCAGGCGAAGCGCAGCACAATGAAAGCAAAGGTGACTTGCAAGCCAATGCCCCACGCAATCGTCCGCCAGCGAATCTTTCTGCGATCGGTTGAGAAAAGATACGCGGCCAGCAACACCGCCAGAATCCCCAAAATCCCCGTAAATCGAGCCAAGAGGTTGCTCCTTTTGAGGCCGAAAAATGCTCGAAGTGACTTTCGATTACCTTACAGCATTTCGCAAATAGTTCTCAGCATTTTCTCGGGTGATGATGCGGCCGACCAGGGGAACAATCTCAGCGGGAGCATTAGAAATCGTAATCGCATTTCTTAGCAGTTCGCCTGGTTCCTGCAACATCGCCTCAGTCGTGGCGAAGATCGTCGCCATCGGTTGCCCGCGCTCCACCTTCGCCCCGCGCCGCGCATGAAACAGAATCCCCGCGTGCGCATCCACCGGCTCGCCTGCCTTCTCGCGCCCCGCGCCCGTCCTCTGTACCGCCCAGCCCAGCGCCGTGGTGTCCATCTTTGTCACGTAGCCGCTCTCCCACGCTGCCACCGTCTCTGTCGCTCCCGGCTTGTGGAACGAATCGGGATGCTCGAACACCGATACATCGCCGCCCTGCGCATCCACCATCTTCATAAAGGCTGCCAGTGCGGCCCCATCGGTCAGCGCCGCCTCCGCCAGTTGGTATCCCGCCACCGGCGATTCCGTTTTGCCCCCAAGGTGAATCATCCACCCCGCCAGAATCAGCGACAGCTCCCGCAGATCTTCGCTCCACTCCGGTCGTGCGCCGTGCAGCAGATCCACGCTCTCCGCCAGTTCAATCCAGTTTCCCGCCGCGCGGCCCAGCGGCTGGCCCATATCGGTTAGCAGCGCCACCGTCCGCGTCTCCGCGGCCTCGGCCGTCGCCACCATCAGCGCCGCCAAAAACTCGCAGTCCTCCACCTTGCGCAGGAACGCACCCGATCCAGTCTTCACGTCCAGCACCAGCGCGTCCAGTCCCGCCGCCAGCTTCTTACTCAAAATCGACGCGCAAATCAGACCCGGATTCTCGACCGTTCCCGTCCGATCGCGCAGCGCGTAAAGCTTCCGGTCCGCAGGTGCAAGTTGGTCCGTCTGCCCCATGATCGACGCGCCGCACTTTTGAATCACCGCCTCAAACTCGGCCAGCGTTAGCGCTGTGCGGTAGCCTGGAATCGCCTCCAGCTTGTCCAGCGTCCCACCGGTGTGGCCCAGCGCGCGACCGCTCAGCATCGGCACTGCCACGCCGCACGCCGCCGCCAGCGGCGCAACCAGAAAGCTCGTTTTGTCGCCCACACCGCCCGACGAGTGCTTGTCCACGGCCTTCTTGCCCAGCCGTGCCGCGGAAAACTTCTCGCCCGAGTCGCGCATCGCCAGTGTCAGCGCGCGCGTCTCGCTAAGTGACAGCCCGCGGATCCAGGCCGCCATCAGCCACGCCGCAAGCTCGGCCTCCAGGATCGACCCGTCCGCCGCGCCCGCCGCTACAAACGCAATCTCGCGCGCCTCCAGCTCTCCGCCATCCCGCTTTTTGCGGATGATGTCGATCATGTGTGGCGGTGCAAGAGGGGATTCGGAACCGGTTGATTCGAATGGCTGCATGGAGAAACTGGCCTCGGAGTTACGAACTCATGCGAATGAAGAACTTCATTCTACGTCGTTGACCTGCGCGTACATTATAAGGTACAGTGTACGAAGTAAGGTACAGAATGCCGGAAGGGCCGCAACCACGCAGAATTCCGCTGATCTTCTATCGTACGGGCGTGGGTGCCGAGCCTGCGCGGGACTGGCTCAAAGCCTTGCCCGAAGTCGAGCGTCGTGAAATTGGGAAAGATCTTATGAGGGCGCAATGGCGGTGGCCTGTCGGCATGCCGCTTTGCAAGCCTTTGAGCAACGGATTGTGGGAGATCCGGACCCAGGTGCCAACGGGACGCATTGCCCGTATCCTGGTCTGCTTTTACCTTGGGCACTTGGTTGCACTTCACGGATTCATCAAGAAGACTCGCAAGACTCCCGACGAAGACCTGAGAGTTGCGCGCGGGCGGAGGAAGGAGTTGGAGAGATGAGCAAAAAGCACATGGGGTCCAGCATCGACGATTTCCTCAAAGAAGAAGGAATCTTTGAGGAAGCGCAGGCACAGGCCATTAAGGAAGTCGTCGCGTGGCAACTCGCCAAGGCCATGAAGGAGCGGAAGATTTCCAAGAGCAAAATGGCTGCGATGCTCAAGACCAGCCGCACTCAGATCAACCGGCTGCTCGACCCGAAGAACGATATCACTCTGCTCAGCTTGCAACGTGCCGCTGCGATCGTCGGCAGGCGCGTGTCCATTGAACTCGTGTAACACCCTAATTCAACTTCATCTCCCGCCCCAGCGGCAGCATCTCGCTCATAGCCATCGTGCGCATCTCGCCCGCCGCCGGAAACATTACCGGAGCTTCCGGTAGCGCAAACTCGGCCAGCATCTGCCGGCACGCGCCGCACGGGGGGCTAGCCAGCCCATTCAAATTCGTTACGGCCAAAGCCGCAATCCGAATCTTCGGCCCGAACTGGGAAACCGCCCTCACCAGCGCCGCTCGCTCCGCGCAAATCGTCAGCCCGAAGCTCACGTTCTCCACGTTTGTTCCTGTCACAATCTCGCCGCTCGTCAGTTCGAGCGCGGCCCCAACGCGGAACTTCGAGTACGGCGAGTACGAATTCCGCGCGGCCTGCATTGCCAGCGTCAACAGCTTGTCGAGCCGCGGCTTTTTACGGTTCTTCGTCACCAATGCGCCCCCGCATCCTTGTATGGGGTGAAGATTAGAGGCTAATCCAATCCGCCCACCCATGTACACCAGCCGCGCCTTCTAATCCCTAACCCCTGGTCCCTGGTTCCCTCGTTCCCTGTTCTTCTCAAGTTTGCCCTCCGTCCTTCCGATATCCCTCTTAACTGCTTGCCGCGCGGCAAATGCGAACCCGTACGGCCGGATGAGTGTGGCCAATGGACGATTTGACAAGAGAGTTCCTCATCGAAAGCCAGGAAGGGCTCGACCGCATGGAACACTGCCTGACCGACCTCGAGGAGCGGCCTCGCGACGCGGCCCTGCTGGCGGAAATCTTCCGCTCCGTGCACACCATCAAGGGAACCACGGGATTCCTCGGCTTCAAGCACCTCGAAAAACTCGCTCATGCCGGCGAAAACCTGCTCGGCCTTCTCCGCGACGAAAAACTCGTAGCCGGCGAAGCCGTCATCACCGCGCTCCTCGAGTTGCTCGATGGCCTCCGCGTCATCCTTAGGTCCATCGAGACTGATGGCAACGAAGGCTCCGGCGAAGATGAATCTCTCATCGCCCGCCTCGAAGAGCTTCAGGCTCCGGCGGCCCGCTCCAATGGCAAGGATGCGGCGATGAACACCGTGGCGCGCCGTCGCACCAACCCGCACGTGCCACCGCGGACTGCGGTACGGGTCAAGAAGCCTGTCAGGGCCAAAGCCGGCGCGTGCGCAGCGCAAGCGGCGCCTCCGCCGGTCGCGCCTCCACCCGTTGTTTCTTCCGCCGTGGCCGATCCTCCCGCCCCTGCGCCCGCTGCACTTGAATCATCCGCGCCTGCATCCCCCGAACCCTTCACCGCTGCAACACCAGCTCCGGATTCCCCGAAAAGCCATCCGCCATCCGCAGGCTCCGCCGCCGAAAGCACTCTTCGCGTCGATATCGCCCTGCTCAACCGCATGATGAACTTGGTTGGCGAACTCGTGCTCACCCGCAACCAGGTTCTGCAGGCTACCGCCGCCGATCCCCACATGACGATCCTCTCGCGCCGCCTCGATATGGTCACCGCCGACCTGCGAGAGTCCGTCATGAAGGCGCGCATGCAGCCCGTCTCCAACGTCTTCTCCAAAATGCCGCGCATGGTCAGCGACCTCTCGCAGTCTCTCGGCCGCCGCGTCAATCTCACGCTTGAAGGCCAGGAGACCGAACTCGATAAAAGCCTCCTCGAGGCCATCAAAGATCCGCTCACCCACGCTGTGCGCAACTCGCTCGACCACGGCATCGAGCCGCCCGATGTGCGCGAGGCTGCAGGCAAAAATCCTGAAGGCTCGCTCATCCTGCGCGCCATGCAGGAAGGCAGCCACGTGGTCGTCGAAGTCTCCGACGACGGCGCCGGCATCTCCGTCGACAAGGTCCGCGCCAAGGCCATCGAGCGCGGCCTCATCACACCCACGCGCGCCGCGCAGCTCCCCGAGCGCGAGCTCATGCAGATGATCTTTCTCCCCGGCTTCTCCACCGCCGCGCAAATCACTAACATCAGTGGCCGCGGCGTCGGCATGGACGTCGTGCGCACCAACGTCGAGAAAATCGGCGGCAAGGTGGAACTCGACTCGCGCTTGGGCAACGGAACCACGCTTCGCCTTCGCATCCCCCTCACCCTCGCCATCATTCCCGCGCTCATCGTGCGCAGCCTCAACCAGAGCTTCGCCCTTCCCCAGGCCGCGCTCTCCGAATTGGTCCACATTCCGCCTCAGCAAGCCGCTGCCGCCATCGAATGGATCGACGATGCTCCGCTCTACCGCCTGCGCGGCCGTCTGCTTCCCCTCGTCTTTCTCGACCGCCTGTTGATGCCCGGCCGCGAGTGCGAGCTTGCCACCGGCCGCGACAACTTCATCGCCGTGCTCGACGCCGACGGCCGCCGCTTCGGCCTCGTCGTCGACTCCCTCGCCGACCCCGAAGAAATCGTCGTCAAGCCCCTCTCCGCCGTGCTCAAAGATATCGGCCTCTACTCCGGCGCCACCGTCCTCGGCAACGCTGACCTCGCCCTCATCCTCGATCCCGGCTCCATTGCCATGCGTGCCGGCGTCACCATGAGCGGGAAAGACGAATCCGGGCCCGCCTTCGACGAAGAAACCGAATCCGCCGCCGGCAAGCTCGAGTATCTGCTCGTCGAGACCGCCGGACGCCGGGCCGCTGTGCCCCTTGCCGACGTGCTTCGCATCGAGCAGATTCCCTCCTCGCGCATCGAGTACATCGGCTACCGCCCCGTCCTCAACTTCGAGGGCCAGTTGCTCCCTGTTGAGGATTCGGGCGGCTTCCTGGCTGAGGCCCAGGGCAATCCCGAAGCTCAAATCGTTGTCGTCGTCTGCCGCGACGGCGACCGTCACGTCGGCATCGCCGTTTCCCACGTGCTCGACGTCGCCGCCGGCGGCAATCTCTTCGAGGCCGGTACCAGCCGGCCCACCGATGGCGTCACCCTGCTTACGAATCACGTCACTGGCATCGTCAATCTTGGAGGCGTAGCGCCGCTACCGGCAGTTGAAGCCGCGCCCGTGCCCCTCCACCATGTTGCGGAGGAAGTCGCATGAGCACCACGGCAACCGCGTCGCCTCGCAAGCAAAAGTCCGAGACCCTCGTGGAGGTCTGCTCCGTGCGTCTCGGCAATAAGCTCTTCGGCGTGCCGATTACTTACATCCTTGAGATTGTCGGCGGCGCGCACCCTCGGCCCGTCCCTCTCGCTCCGGCCTTCGTCGGCGGATTGGTTCACTATCGCGGCGACGTGCTCACCACCGTCAGCGTGCGCCACTTGCTCGGTCTTCCGCCCAACCAGGGCGCTCAGGACATCCTGGTGCTCGAAAATGCACACAGTTGCTTTGGTTTGCTCGTCGACTCGGTGGGAGAAGTGCTCACCGTCTCTTCGGCCGACTACGAACCCAACCCCTCCATTCTCGACGAGCACCGCAGGGGGCTGCTATTCGGGGCCTACAAGCTCAAGGGCGGCCTGCTGGTCATGCTCGACCCCGAACGGCTCGATCCGTTGCGCCTGGGCTCGGCGCCGACGGCATAGAGCCGCATCTTTCAGGAGGCAAACATGCGGGCACTCATCGTCGACGATTCCCGCTTTGTCAGAGACTTTCTCCGCGGCATGCTCGAGAAGAAAGGCATCCAGTGCGCCCAGGCAGCCGACGGCCGGGCCGCGCTCGACCTCCTGCACACATGTCCTCCGTTTGACCTCGCCCTCGTCGATTGGAATATGCCCGTCATGAACGGCCTTGAAATGCTCCGCCAGTTGCGCGCCGACGGCTTCACCGACATCAAAGTCATGATGGTTACCACCGAAGCCGAAAACGACACCATCGTCCGCGCCCTCGATGCCGGTGCCGATGAATATCTGATGAAGCCCTTCGATGAAGAGGCCTTGAGCGAAAAACTGGCCATCATCGGACTGGTGGAGGCCTGAACCATGGCGGTCGCCGGCCGAACCCGGGTCCTCATTGTCGACGACTCTGCTGTGATGCGCACCTTGCTGCGCTCCGTTGTCGCCACCGACCCCACTCTCCAGGTGGCCGGCACCGCCGCTGATGGCGCATCGGCGCTCACCGCCATCGCCCTCGAGCACCCCGATCTCGTCCTCCTCGATGTCGAGATGCCGGTGATGGATGGCCTCGTCACGCTGCGCAGGCTGCGCGAGCGTGGGCACCAGATGCCCATCATCATGTGTAGCTCGCTCACCCAGCGCGGTGCCCGGGTTACCATCGAAGCGCTCGCCTCCGGCGCCAGCGACTATGTCGCCAAACCCTCCGGCCAGTCCGGCCGCGAACAGGCCATGCGCACTCTCGCGCAGGAGCTCATCCCCAAAATCCATGCCCTCACGCACGCCCCGGATTCTGCTGCAGCCGCAATCCAGCCGCACCGTCTGCCCACCTTTCCTGCCGCGCCGCACACAATTCCGGCCCCGACCCCGACTCCGACCCCGGCTCCAACCCCCACCTCGCTCCTCGCTCTGCCCGCCGCACAGTCCCTGCCGTCGGTCGTGCCCTCTGTTGTGGCCATCGGCGTCTCCACCGGCGGGCCCGCCGCGCTCGATGTCCTTCTCCCTGAATTCCCCTCGAGCTTCCCGCTTCCGGTTCTCGTCGTGCAGCATATGCCTGAGGTCTTTACCAGGCTTTTTGCCGAGCGCCTCGCCCAGCGTTGCCGCCTTCACGTGCGCGAAGCCTCTGAAGGCGCGCCCGTTTCGCAGGGAGTCATCTATATCGCCCGCGGCAACTGGCACATGGTGACGCTTGCCGCCGCTCGCCCCGGCGCGCCGCCCACCCTCCACCTCAATCAGGACCCGCCCGAGAACCACTGCCGGCCCTCCGTAGATACCCTTTTTCGCAGTGTCGCCAAAGTCTACGGGAATGCCGTCCTAGCCGTCGTCCTTACCGGGATGGGTTGCGACGGCCTTGCCGGCGCGCGCATCGTTCGCGCCCAGGGCGGCTCCGTCATTGCCCAGGATCAGGCCACCAGCACCGTCTGGGGCATGCCCGGCGCAGTCACCCAGGCCGGCCTCGCGTACAAGGTGCTCCCCCTCGCCGCCATCGTGCCTGAGATTCTTCGCATCGCCGGTTGCGCTCCGGCCGTCACGCCCGCGCCGCTCACCGTCGCGCGGATGGCGGTCTAGCCATGGCTACCGCCGCTGCTGCCGATTACGGCTATCTCCGCAAGCTCGTCTTCAGCATCTCGCAGATCGTCCTCGACCCCTCGCGCGACTACCTCTTCGGGACGCGCCTCTCCCGCATCCTCCGCAACCAGGGCATGAGCCGCGTCGACGAGCTGGTGCGCACCATGCGCGTCTCCACCAATCCCGCGCTCGAGTGGGCCGTCGCTGAGGCCATGACCATCAACGAGACCAGCTTCTTCCGCGACTGCCGGCCCTTCGAGCTCCTGCGCACCGAGCTCTTCCCGCAGCTCGTCGAGGCGCGCCGCCGCACCCGCGCGCTCCGCATCTGGAGCGCCGCCTGCGCCACCGGTCAGGAGGCCTACAGCCTCGCCATGCTCCTGCTTGAGCATTTCCCCATGCTCACCGGCTGGCACCTCGCCATCGAAGGCACCGACATCAGCGGCGAAGTCGTCGAGCGCGCCCAGGCCGGCCGCTATCACCGCATCGAGATTAACCGCGGCCTCCCCGCCCGCCTCGTCGTCCGTTACTTCTATCACATGGGCGAGGACTGGATCGTCAAGCCCGAGGTGCGCAAGCTATGCCACTTCCGCCAGGCCAATCTCTGCGGCCCGCGGCTGCCCTTCAATCGCGCCTCTGACCGCTTCGACGTCATCTTTCTCCGCAATGTCATGCTCTATTTCTCGCAGCAGACGCGGCGCACTCTTCTCGCCGGCATCCACCGCCTCCTCCCGCCCGACGGCGTCCTCTTCCTCGGCGCTAGCGAGCAGCCAGCCGATCTCTCCATCTGGACCCCCGTCCTTGCCGGCGGCACCGGCTACTACCGCCCCCGCCAATATGGCTAACGCGGTTCTCCAATACTGTAGAGCGGGACTAAATGTAGAGCGAGACCGCAGCCCTCAAGTGGCGTTCGCCGCGGCGAACGCCACATTACAAGGCACTCACGACACATCACAAGAATTGGAGAACCGCCGTAGATGCCTGTCGCTCGTCGTCAATCGGAAATCGTCCCGGCGTGACGCTGAGCGTAACCCCGGTTCATCGCTCCCTGCAAGCGCTCGGTCGGGAGCTATTGCCTTTCATCGTGAAGTGGGTGCATGTCTTCGCCGCGGGTGCGACACTGCGCGCTGTGAGGTATCACAATCATGTGGAACAAATTGCTCCTGCTTTCCGCTTTCATGGGTGCCGCATCCGGCCTCGCTGTCCAACCGCTGCTCGCGCAATCCGCCTTTGCGCCAACCACAACCCTCCAAACCTGGGATCTGCCGCACGGCACCGTTGTGAAAGACGCCGGTCCTCGCACCTACCGCTTCACCGTCGATTACGACACTGCCAACGCCACCGGCGACGTCGTTCACCGCCAGCGCATAACTGGTGATTACACGTGCGGGCTTGCCAATGGTGAAGTCGAGTGGAAAAACGTCGGCGAGGCCCAGGCGGACGGCGCAACCGCGCCATTCCCTTCGGCCCAGAAGCAGGACTTCATCGAGGGGTTCCACTATCCCGCGGGATCTCCTGACACGCTGAAACCCGATTTCTTCAAATCGTTCCCGCCCTCCTCGGTTTTTGAGCGTAACCTGATTTGGGACACGAGCATGATTGAGTCGTTCGGCCAGAATTTCTTCGATCAGCTCAAGCTGAATGTTCCGCTTCACATCTCCACTAACCAGGATGTAATCATGCCGGACGTGGGCACGTTCCACAGTCGCGATACGGTGCTGGAGTGGGTCGGGCGCTCCCAAAGAAATGGCCAGGATTGCGCAGTCATCGACTATCGCTCATTCTTCAATCCGCTTGAGATTGCCACCGGCGGCGTCACCATTCAGGGGCGCAGTGATTTCTGGGGAGAAATCTGGGTGTCGCTGTCGACCAAGCAGATCGAGTACGCCACCATCCATGAGCATGTCGCCGGGCAATTGAAACTTCCGGGCCAGGACACGCTCCAGCCTCTTAGCGTCTTCCGCTTCGGCACGCTGGAACCGCTGATCGTGACGAATTGAGGCGGCCCATGACGACAAAAGTTGCTCCATTCAAACACAAATGGGCGTTCGCGCTGCTCTGGACGAATGCGGTCTTGGTGCTGGTGGACCTGATCGTGTTTGTGAGTAACCCCACTCGCTCCACTCACGACCTGTTGCAAAGCCTCGCTTTCACATTTGTTTACGCAAACCTCACCAGCATTCTCGCGGTTGTGATCCTCGGTTGGCTGATGGATAAAGCCGCGGCTCGCAAGGTGTCACCGTGGAAGGTTGCGATTCCGGGCATCCTGGTGTTCACCGCGGGCGGCTGCCTGCTGGCGCAATCGCTTCTGGCGGCGGCAGGCTTTTCAGCTTCGCAGCGTTTCTGGCTCGACTACTATCACACCCTGCGCGTCGCAGTGCCGCTAGCGCTGGTCTTCGGTCTCGGCGCCATGACGCACGCAATGCTGCTCAGCCGCGTTCAGGTGATGGAATTGCAACTGCACGAAAAGCAAATCGCCGAAGAGCGATCGCGAAAACTCGCGGCAGAGACGCGCCTGCGGTCGCTCGAATCGTGGATTCACCCTCATTTTCTCTTCAACACGTTGAATTCGATCAGCGCGCTTATCACCATCGATCCCGTCCGCGCCGAGCAAATTGTGGGCCGCCTGGCCACGCTACTGCGAGTCTCTCTTGATAGCAGCGCGAATTCGCTCATCCCTTTGCATCAGGAAATCGCCATAGTGGAAAGCTATTTGGACATCGAGCGTGTGCGCCTGGGCGACAATCTGCGCGCGCGGGTTGAATTGCCGGTCGAGTTGCGAGAGACCATGGTTCCACCCATGTCGGTACAGTCGCTGGTGGAGAACGCGGTCAAGCACGGAATTACTCCGCAAACAGAGGGCGGGAATCTTGTGGTCACAGCGCGCTCCGATGTGGCGGGCGTATGCGTCGAGGTCGCCGATACCGGACCGGGCTTTGAACTGGCCAACCTCAGCGCCGGCCACGGACTCGACAAGCTGGTGCAGCGTCTCGACGCGTTATTCGGCAACCGCGCAAGGCTCAACGTCTTGCGGCGCGACGGTTATTCTGTGGTGCAGATGGTCTTGCCGCGCGAATGAAACTGCGTGTCTATCTCGTCGATGATGAGCCGCTGGCGCTGGAGCGCCTGCGCCGGCTGCTCAAGAACACGGGACGGGTTGAAGTCGTGGGCTTTACCACCAAACCCGAGGAAGCGGTGGCCGCGCTCACTCGGGACCCGCCCGATGTTTGTTTTCTCGATATTGAGATGCCGCGGCTGAATGGCTTTGACGTGCTGGCGCGGTTGCCAAGCCAGCCCATCGTGGTGTTCACCACCGCCTACAACCAGTACGCGTTGCAGGCCTTCGGCGAAAATGCCGTCGACTACCTGCTCAAGCCGGTGGAACCGGAAACGCTCGATCGCGCGCTCAATAAAGTGGAGCGGCTGCGCAGCGCTGGACAATCGGCGCAACCGGATTTGCAGGTCCTGCTCCGCCAGATTTCGGAATCGCTGCGCCAGAGCGCCATTGAGTTTCCCAGCCGCATTGCGTCGCGCCTCGGAGATCGGCTTTGGTTCCTCGACCTTGATCGCGTGAGTCATTTCTACGCTGAAGACAAGCTCACCTACGCAGTCTCTGAGGGCAAGGTCTACTGCATCGACCACACCATCGCAGAGTTGGAGCAAAAACTTGATCCCAGCCGGTTTACCCGCATCCACCGCGGCACTCTGGTCAACCTGTCATGGGTCAAGGAAGTATCGTCTCTGCCGGGAGGTGCTCTCAATGTCCGCCTCAAAGATGCCCGGAACACCGATCTGACTGTGGCACGCGACCGCGCCCGCGACTTCAAAACGCGCGCAGGATTCTAGGCAGATACTTCGCACTCAACCAACGGCGCCGGCATCGATCTCCGCCCCTCGCATTCTGAAGCTCTGGATAAAAAGCCAGACCAGTTCGAGCACCATCGGCCATACGATCACTATGGCAACGAACCAGCCCGATCGCGGCGATACTCTCCCCGCCGCTCCGGCATAGACAACAAGAGCCAATGCCATGTTGGCAAGATATGCCGTGTCGAGCTCGATGATGCATGCCGGCGTGGGCCCAATCCGGCGCCGTCGCAGGAGCAGCAGAACACCGCACGCGATCATGACGCCAAATCCTAGGCCCAGCACTGCGAAGCGCTGCCAGTCGCTCGTCCCCGCCAAATGCAGTAGAAAGGGCAACTCCACAAGTGTCGTCCCGCAGACCGACAGGCCCACGACGCTCCAGATCACGCGCCTGCCCGCCGCGGTCGAAGGTCGTTTCGAAAAAAGCGCCCGTAGCCGCAGCCAGATCATCGGAAAGGCCAGAAACGCCGGAGCACCGGCAAGAAAATGCCACCAGTTCCCCTGGTTGCCGGGAACACGAAACGTCACAGCGTCCCATGGCGACGTATCAAATGCGAATGGGAGAAATGCAACCGCCCCTGCCGCCAGCCATACCAGAAGCATCAGCGCACTCAACCACATTGGATCCTGTCTTTCGTCCAGCCACACGTCGCCCTTGCTCTGCGCTACGCCCGATTGTTCCTCCACGATGACCTCCGACTCAACCTACGCAGACCAACTCCATCTGGTTCCGTGTGGGCTCAGCCGTTTCCTTAGTCAACGCATTGCCATTCCGCAAGGTCCGCTGTTCGCCTCGCTCCCTTGCTAGCTCGCTCCCTCGCTCCCTGTCTCGCCCATCAGCCGCGCCACCTCATCGTGCAGCCGCGCCGTGATTGCCGCCTCGGTCTCCTCCGGTGCGAAGCGAATCGCCTCCCCGACGTGCACCTCCAGAATCCCTGACCGGAACCACCGGTGCTGCCGCGTCTTCATCGCGCCCAGCCCGCGAATGCCCACGGGCACCACGGGCACATAGCTCTGTTTCACCAGCAGTCCGATTCCCGGCCTGAAGCGCGCCAGCTGTCCTTCGGCCGATCGCGTGCCTTCGGGAAACACCATCACGTTGTATCCGCGATCCAGCGCCTTGCCCGTGTGCGCAAAGCTTGGTTGAAAGTCGCGCTGCCGTGGCAGCGGAAACACGTTGAACAGCGCCGTCACCAGCCAATAAGCTGGCGGCCCTAACAGATAAACGCCCTTATGCCCCTCCGGCCAATCGGGATTCCGCCAGTGCCGGTAATCGTCGAGCAATTCGCCCATCATTGCCGCAGCCATCCATCGGCGGTACTGCTCTGGCAGCGCGCACTGGATCAGCGGCCCGTCGTATGCGGTCACGTGATTCGCCACAATCAGCAGCGGCCCTTCCGGCAGCGGCTTCTCCGGCCCTACCACGCGCGGCGCCGCCAGCAACCACGTGAGCGGCCGCATCACTGCCTCGATAAACGCCACACGAATCCAGTGGAACGGCTTCCACCACGGCCAGGTGGGATAGGTGAATCTTCTGTGCTCCACCACCGGCTCCGCGGCCCCGATCCCCGCGGCTCCCGCCTGGCTTCTGCCTTCTAATCCCTGGTCCCTAATCCCTATTCCCTGTTCCCTATTCCCTGGTCCCTGGTCCCTGCTTTCTATTCCCTGTTCCCTATTCCCTTGTCCCTGTCTTTCCACCAGCCTCCGCAGTTCTCCCAGCGTTTCCACCTCTTCCAGCAGGCTGCTGCCTGAAACGATGCCCAGCCGTTCTTCGATCGCAGAAGCCAGTTGCACGCGCCCCAGGCTGTCCAAATGCAGATCCTCGGTCAGCCGCAGCTCGTCGCCCACTCCGGGTTTCGCTTCCCCGGTAATCTGCGCGATCAGCGCCAGTAGCCAGTCTGACGACGGGCCAAAACCGTGGCCATTCGTTGTGCCGGACGCGCCGTTGGTCGGCGTTGCTGCCGCCGCCTGGATCCTCTCGAGCCATGCAGCCACCGGCTTGCGCTTCACCTTGCCTGTCGAGGTGCGCGGCAAATCCGGCTCCGGCCAAAGCACCCACCGGATAATCCGCTGGAACTCCGGCAGCTTCGCATTGGCTCGCTCAATCGCCGCCTCGGCGCACTCGCCCGAACCGCGGCAGGCCACCACCGCGCACGGCTCCGGCCCCGCTGGCGTCTCCATGGCCACCACCGCGCAGGCCGCAACTTCGGGCTGATCCTCGATCGCCGCTTCAATGTCCTCCGGGTGAATATTTACGCCCGCGGCGGTAACGATCACCTCGCTCTTTCGGCCCAGGAATCTAAGTTCGCCCGATTCCTGCCGCTCCGCAATGTCGCCCGTCGCCAGCCACTCTCCCTCGCGCGGCCGCATCTGTCCGTCCTGCCACGTCGCATCCGAAACCACCGCGCCGCGGACCAGCACTTCGCCATCGGGCCCGAGCTTTACCTCGCGTCCCGCCAGCGGCTTGCCGATCGTCCCCTGGGCCACGTGAAAGGGATGATTGAGCGTGATCATCGCGGTGGTCTCGGTCATGCCGTAGCCCTGCACCAGCACGAAGCACAGCGCATTCCAGAACTGTTCGAGCGGTCCGGGTAGCGCGCCTCCGCCCGAAACAAAGGCCCAGAATTTGAGCCCGAACTCGCGATGCACCCGGCGAAACCGCCACCAGCGCCGCCAGGGACCCAGCTTTCCCGCCGCGGCCGCGCGTTCGGCAAGCCCCTCGTGCGTGGCCTCAAGATGCGTCTTCACGAGTGCCAGCACGCGGGGCACCGCAGCCAGCACTGAGATGCGCTCCTCGCGAATCAGTTCGATCAAGTGCGGCGCGGCCAGCCGGCTCTCGAAGTGCAGCTCGGCCTTCAGGATCGGCGGGACCCATAATCCCATCGTCTGTCCGAACACGTGGCTCAACGGCAGCGTGTGCAGAATCCTAAGCGGGTGCACGAGCCATTCGTAGCGCATGTACGGCTTGGCGCCGGATTCGATCGGCCCTATGCTAGCCAGCACGTTGCCGTGCGTCAGCACAATGCCTTTGGGGTCGCCGGTGGTGCCTGAAGTGAAAAGAACCTCAAGTGGCGTCTGGTTCGACAACCCGGAGATCGCGCCCATCTCCACCGCGGGTAGCTCGCTCAGCCATTCCTCAAAGGCAAGCGTCTCCACCGGCGGCGCATCCGGGGCCGCGCCAAGCTTTCGCAATAGCATTGCGTCACCCACCGCCAGCTTCGGGCTTACATCCTTGGCCACGCGCGTAACAAACTCGGCAGTTCCAAATGCATCCAACGGCACCGCCAGCACGCCGCGCAGCATGCAACCGTGAAAGGCAGCGATCCACTCCGCGCTGTTTTCCGCCCAAATCAGCACGCGATCGCCCTGGGCGATTCCCCGCTCCGCCAGTAGCGCGGCAAACCGTCCCGCAAGCCGCGCCAATTCCCCATACGTCGTCACGCGTCTGCGGTTGCCCTGGTACCGCACTACCGCGATCTCGCGACCGAAGCCGCGGATATCGTCGATCAGTGTGGCCAGATGATCGCGCATAAATGTTGCGGCAAGAACATGGTAGCAGCGATGGGTTTAGGGTTTTTTGCGGCCGCTCGCGCCGTGCCCGATGGCCCGCCGACTGGGACGCGTGCTGCGTCCCTTAGTTCGATCGTCGCAGCCGACAGCCCGCGTGCGGCGCGTCGTACACTGGAAATATCAGGATTTCCCCATGAAGAAAGTCGCCATTGGCCTTTATCTTCTTGTCACCGTCGCTTTGCTGATCTGGGCCTACCGTCAAGCCATTTACGATGCTCCCAATGACGCCGCGCAGGGCGAGATGTTCCGCATCATCTATTACCATGTGCCGTCGTTTTCCGTTTGTTTTGTCTTCTTTGCGCTGAGTTTTCTCGGCTCCATCGGATTCCTTGCGTTCCGGCATCATCATCCCGACCGCGCGCAGATCGCCGACGCCTTGGCGTTGGCGGGTGCGGAGGTGGGCGTGGTGTTTTGCTCGGTGGGCCTGACCACCGGCCCGCTTTGGGGCCGCCGCGCCTGGGGCATGTGGTGGACATGGGATGCGCGACTGACCACGACACTGGTTCTCTGGCTCATTTATGTCAGCTACCTGCTTTTGCGCCGCTTTGCCGCCGGGCCCCAGATGCAGACCCTTGCCGCTGTGCTGGGAATCTTCGGCGCGCTCGACGTGCCGATTGTCTACATGGCCAACCGCTGGTGGCGCACGCAGCATCCAGCACCCGTCTTCGGCGGCGGCGAGAACTCCGGCATGGACCCTTCCATGGTGGGCGCGCTCCTCTGGAACATGCTCGCCTGGTTTCTCTGGGGCGTGCTCATCCTCCTCTTCCGCTTCCGCGTCGAGCGCCGGCAGCAGAAGATCGCCGCTGCTGAAGCCGAAAGGGCGCTGAATGCCTGACCCCGGTCTGGCCCCGTCGGGTAATTGAGGAACACGATGAAGAAACTCTTTGCCGCTTTGGTCGTTGCCGTCCCCGTCGCGCTCTTCGTCTGGGCGTGCTACCTGGTCTTCTCCGCTCCACCCGAGCCCCCGTTCGACTGGAGACTGCACATGTCCGACGCCCAGCATGCCGCGGCCATCGCTCCCATCAATCACCTCTATACGAGAGCGGCCTATACCGTCACCTGGGCAATTCAGCTCGGTTACGCGGCGTGGCTCTGCCTCCGCTGGCAATCGCAGAAGCAGGAAATCGCAAAATAGCCCAAGCTCCCCTCCTGGTGTCACACGACTGTGTGCGCTTCGTTACGCCTCATCGTGAGCCTTGCTCGCCCAGCGGCTCGCCGCGCCCTTCGTTACTCTCCAAAGCGTCACGCCCTCTAACACTTCCGCATCCCCGTCCAACTTTTCGTGCTATTTCAAGATCCCTCTGATTCCGCCGATGATGCATTGGTAGATTGGTTGCACAACGGTTCGCCGGCGTCAGTTTGAGCCTTGGTCTCTCGCGTTGCGGTGTCTCCTCCTGAAAAAGGCAGGTGCGCCGCCGGGCTTTCACCAGCCGTGAGTCCACGACCGCTGAGCGCCGGCTGGGGACCTATATCATGCACGACTTCTTGATTGCTCTTGCCTTTATCGGTATGGTCATTGCTCCCGCTATTGTTGCTGCCAATTGCACTACTGAAGTCACTGACGATTCCAAGTCAAAATAACGGCACTCATTCTTCTCTGAGTTGCCTCCCCGGATCTGCGTTACTCCTCACACCGGCTTCTCCCGGCTGCGCTCTTTAGGCAGCCGCCTTCATTTAAGCCGCTTGGCAACGCCTCCGTAAAAATTGCCCTTCGCTCACCCACCCGATAGACTGGAAGTTCGGGGGCTACAGCGGTTCTCCAGTTGCCCTAAGGCGGAGCCGCAACGGTCAAGTGGCCTTTCCCTTAAGGAAAAGCCACCTCGCACAATCCTGTAAATGCCTCCGAGAAACTGGAGAACCGCTCATCCATGTTGGTTGTCATGAAAGCGCAGGCTACGCCGGAAGAGATCCAGGCCGTCTGCGATCACATTGTCCAGTTGGGTTTCCGTCCCCATCCCCTTCCCGGCGCCCAGCGCACCGCCATTGGCATCACCGGCAATCAGGGCGAGGTCGATCGCGGAAATCTCGAATCGCTCTCCGGCGTCCAGGAAGTCATCCGCGTCTCCAAAGCCTACAAACTCGCCAGCCGCGACGTGAAAGAAGAAGACACGGTCATCCGCTTCGCCGGCAGCACCGCCGCAATCGGCGGCCGCGACCTGGCTATCATCGCTGGCCCTTGCTCCATTGAGAATCGAGATCAGGCGTTCGCCATCGCCGCCGAGGTAGCCGCCGCCGGTGCTCAATTCTTCCGCGGTGGCGCATACAAGCCTCGCACCTCGCCTTACGCCTTTCAGGGCCTCGGCCTCGAAGCCTTGAAAATCATGTCCGAAATCAGGGAAAAATTCGGTATGCGCATCGTCACCGAGGCGCTCGACTCGGAATCCCTCGACCATGTTGCCGAATGGGCCGACGTCATCCAGATCGGCGCTCGCAACATGCAGAACTTTTCGCTGCTCAAGAAAGCCGGGCGTCTGCGCAAGCCCGTGCTCATCAAGCGCGGCATCAGCGCCACTCTTGAAGAGCTCCTCATGGCCGCCGAGTACGTCATGAGCGAAGGCAACTACCAGGTCATCCTCTGCGAACGCGGCGTTCGCACCTTTGCTGACCATGCGCGCAACACGCTCGACCTCAGCATCGTCCCTGCGCTGCACCACGTGAGCCACCTGCCCATCCTCGTCGATCCCAGCCATGGAACCGGCCGCCGCGATAGCGTCCTTCCCATGGCGCGTGCCGCCGTGGCCGCGGGTGCCGACGGCATCATCGTTGAGGTTCACGACCATCCTGAGATCGCGCTCTCTGACGGCCCTCAGTCCGTTTATCCCGCGCAGTTCTCCACCATGATGAGCGAAATCGGGAAGATCGCGCCGGTGGTCGGGCGTCATCTGGCGCGCGCCGTTGCCGTTCCCGCAGCCGCTGAAGCAAAATGATCGCGCAGCCCGGCGAGTATGAACGGTAATCAGTGGACCATGGACCGCACATCGGATGTTTCCGGGCAAAGGCAGTGAAAAGATCAAACGTCTGTCATCCTGAGCGAAGCTCCGCAGAGCGGAGCGGAGTCGAAGGATCTGCAGTTGCCTTTCTCTTCGTAGCGACGGCAAACGGAGCACCCGCAATTCACCAGCGCCTTTCCGGCAGATCCAGCTCGTCCTTGGTCCGCTGCTTAACCTGGCTGGCCCTCCCGCTGCTCGCGCTCGGCCTCGCCGGTTGCCGCCCGCACGACTTTCCCCAGTACCCGCCCAACTATCGCGAGTACGTCTACGTAACCAATTCCGGCAGCGATACCGTCACCGTGCTCGACGTGGTCAATGTCCGGCTCGATCGCGAACTGGCGGTCGGCCACGATCCGGTTGCCGTGGCCGCCAACCCCACCCGCAACGAAATTTATGTCGTTAACTCCGGGACTCCTGATGCGAACGGCTCCATGTCGGTGATTGATGCGGAACACAACGCCGTCGTCGCCACCATCCCTCTCGACCGCCAGCCGGTCTCAATTGATGTGGACGATGCTGGCACGCTCGCCTACGTCGCCAACTCCGGCTCCAAATCCGTTTCCGTCGTCGATCTCAGGGCTCGCCGCGAAATTGCGGAGATCGCTGCAGGCGACGGCCCCGTGGCCGCGCGCCTGGCGCCCGACCGCAAGACGCTCGTCGTTGCCGGCCAGAGTGGAAACTCCGCCACTCTGATCGATCCCGCCACCGGCAAAATACGTGCCTCATTTGCGGGTTGTCCCGGAGCATCGAGTGTCGTAATTCTCTCCGATTCTTCGAAGGCGTTTCTCCCCTGCTCGGCCGGTCATCAGGTAATGGTCGTCGCCATCGCGCAACCTGAATCACGTCCCCCTCTGCCCGATCGCCTTGAAGCGCTCATGGACGTGGGCCGCGGACCCGTCGATCTTGCTCTCAAGCCCGACGGCGGCGAGATCTTTGTCTCCAACTCGCTTTCCGACTCCGTCTCTGAGGTCTATAACACCACCGACGAAGTCGGCGATACCTACATGATTGGCAGCGATCCTGTCCGTGGTCTGGTCTCGCGCGACAACTCGCTGCTCTACGTGGCCAACCTGCGCTCGCAGGAAGTCACCGTCTACTCCATTGCCGACGGCAAGCGCGTCGGCGCAATTCATGTTGGCGACGGCCCCGCGGCGCTCGCATTTTCCGCTGCCGGCCACTTGCTCTTCGTGGCCGATCGACGCTCCGGCGACGTTGCAGTCGTGCGCACCATCACGCAATCGCTCTTCACCATGCTCCCCGCCGGCCGCGATCCCAGCGCCCTTGTCGATAAAGCCTTCACCGTGCAGTGACGGTGCCGTATCCGCTGTGCGAGCCTGGTTGTCCCGCCCTTTCCAAACCGCGCGCGAAAATATGCGCCCCAGAGTCTGTCTTGGGTAGGGATCGGCCTTTGGAAGACCGAAGGGGATGAAAGACAGTCTGCACCGCCGCTGCCCTCGCTCCCGGAGGGAGCGCGGAGGTTAGCCCCGGGTGGAGTCCGCTGCGTTGAGCGGCGGACGGAACCCAGGGTTAGCCTCCGATTGATGAGCCAGCCCCGTAGGGGCGACGGAACCGGCGGCGTGGATCTTTGAGAAAGCGAAGTCGTGGGATCTCGTCAGCCGTGGCGGAAGATGTGGGACGGCGCCGTCCCAATTGGTTTGTATCAAGGCACGACCGCGAAACTCTCTTGTTCGAGTGCCGCAAACTGCACGCGCCGAGGCCCTGGCCTACTGCTGCGCGCTCAGCCCCGCATCAGAGCCGCTCGCAGCCGCTCCCACCTTCGGCCCCAGCAGCACCCCGTCGTTCAGTGACGCCGCCACCAGCCGGTCGCCCGCCGCACGGATCAGAACAATATCGTAGCCCGTCTGCCAATAATCCCATTTCATTGTTTTCGGGTCGATCGCATACACCTCGTCGCTCGAACGCGAGCTGGCGAGAATCTTTTTCGCCGCCGCGTCATAGCTCAAATCGTCAGCGCCGCGAAACGGCAGGCGTTGAATCCACATCCACGACTTGCCCAGGTCGCGCGTGTAGTAGACGCCCTCGCGCGCCCCCAGCCAAAGCGTGCCGTCAGGCGAAAACACCACGCGGTGAATGTGCGTCAGCATCGTGGGCACTCCCATCGGCCACCACGTCTGCCCTGCGTCCTTTGAGAAAACGGCGCCGTCGACGCGCGCCGCCACCATGTCGTCTCCGTGGGTGGCCACTGATAGAAAGTCGCCCTCGCCCATCACCGGCCCGCCTTGCCAGCTCGCGCCTTTGTCCTTGCTGGTCACGATTCCGTAGCTCGTGGCCGCCGCCCACACGTCCCCCGACACATCGAGCGCGTTCACCGGGCTCTGCAACTGGATGGCCGGCGCCTGCTCCTGCTTCTCGATGTTGACCTTTGTATGCAGGTGCGTCTCAGAGATCGTCTTCATCACCGTGTTCACAATGTCGTTCCGCGGTTGCCACGTAAGCCTGGCGGGAGCATCGCCCGATCCCGCGGCAGCGGGCGCGTCCCCGTTTGCCTTGGTCTCCGCGGGTGGATCGCCGGCGCCTGCGGTGTTCAGCACAAAGATGCCGTGCCCGGTTCCCGCCACCACCGCTCCATCCTTCGTTTGCGCCAGCGAGAACACGTCGCGCCCGTCGAGACCGTAACCCAGTTGCTCCCAACTTGCGCCGCCGTCGCTGGAACGGAACACGCCGCCATAACTCTTGTCGTTCACCACCCCGGCATACAGCACCTCGGGATTGTTGCGATCCACCAGCAGCGCCGCCACCTTCCGCTCTGAGATTCCCTGGTTCGACACCGCAAACGTAACGCCTCCGTCGACGCTCTTGAGCACGCCGCCGCGATCGGTGGCCAGTAGCACCCGCTTTGTTTCGTCGGGATCAACATACACCGCATTCACCACCACGCTCGCATCCGTCATCCGCGCGAAGGTCCGGCCTGCGTCCAGCGTCTTGTAAAGGCCCTCGGTGGTTCCCGCGTACACCGTTTCGCGATTCTCAGGATCTTGCATCAGGCTCCGCGTCCTTCTGGCCATTGAAGGAATGCCCTGGATCTTGTGAAACAGCACGCCCGCGTTCTCGCTCTTGTAGATTCCGCTGCATGCGCTCAGGTAAACCACGTGCGTGTGCTCCGGATCGACGATGATCGAGAAAACGTCCGAATCGATAATCAGCCCTTCCTTGATGTTGTGCCATGTCTTCCCGCCGTCGGTCGTCTTCCACGGCAAATGCCACGTCCCCGCGTAGACAATCTCGGCATTGCTCGGATCCACGGCCAGCGATTCAATCTCATGAATCTCGTGGCTTTCGGGCGGGCTGATCTGCGACCATGTCGCTCCCTCGTTCGTCGAACGGAAAACTCCCTCCAGCGTTCCGGCATACAGAATGCGCGAATTCGAGGGCGCTTGTACAAGAGCGTGCACCGGCTGATGTTTGAATCCCGTCAGCTCGGTCCATGTGCGTCCGTGGTCATGGCTGATCCACAGTCCGCCGTCGTCTGAGTTCTTCCACGCGCCCACGTAGATCGTCGACGCATCGGCTGAGTCCACAACGATGCTGTCGAGGACAAAGCCGTCCTCCGTGGTGAGCTTCGCCAGCCGATGCCAACTCGCGCCCTCGTCTGTTGACTCATACAACCAGCTGTTCGTCGTGCCCAGCAGCAGATGCTTCGGCTGCCCCGGGAACGCTGCAAAAGCCCGCGCATCGCCTCCGTCCGGCCCTGCCACCGTCCACGCGTTCTGGGCGGGCAAGCTCAGCGCGCCCGGCAAAAATGCCAAAGCTACAAAAACTCGGGCCGCATTCCCAACCCGGCGGACCCAGCGCGTCTGGCGCGCCTTAAGCAATCGATCGGCAACACACGGCAAACAATTCATTCAGGCACGAAACTCCCTCTCCTCATCAAGGATAGACAATTTCGCGCCCTAAAAGCCAAGAGGCTAACCAGTCTGGTCACTGGTCAGCCTCTTGGTGTTCTTAAGTGGGTTGTCGTTCGCTGCGGGCCCTGCCTGTTTTGAGGGCCCGCCCATGGGTTCATCAACCG
>JBEKKI010000020.1:0-86579 GCA_050010795.1 Occallatibacter sp. | reverse complement strand
CTGTCGTACCCGCAACAAAGTGCTCCATCAGCCGTTGCTGTTGGCTCCAGAGCAGACGGCTCTTGTGCATCTGCGCCATCCTAGAAACCCTAGTTCTTCGCTCGTTATCTAGGACAGCCCCTAAAAAATTTTTGAGCCAAAAATCGATGTTAACTCCTTTGGAATCAGCAAAACGATCTCAAAATCGTCAACAAATTTCAGCCCTTTTCTCCGATTTTTTGGGCCCAACCGGCCCGACGCGAGCCCAAAACCGGCAGCTATACTTTCTCGGTGAGTTTCCCTGCCAATGAGCTTTTCGCGATCCTTGTCGCGGTCAGTTTCGCCGCGGGACTCAACACGTACGCAACGGTCGCCACGCTCGGCCTGCTTGGCCACACGAACTGGGTCGTGTTGCCGCCGTCGCTCCACGTGCTCACCAATTGGTGGATCATCGCCGCAGCGGCTGTGCTCTTCGGCATTGAGTTCTTCGCCGACAAGATTCCTGCCTTCGACCTGGTCTGGAACGCGCTGCACACCTTCATCCGCGTTCCTGTTGCCGCACTTCTCGCTTACCAGGCAACCAACACTTTGTCGCCGGGCGAGCAGCTTGCCGCCACGCTTTTGGGCGGGCTCGTCGCCTTCATCGCGCACGGTGGCAAGACCGCCGTTCGCGCAGCCGTCACGCCTTCGCCCGAGCCATTCTCGAACATCGCGCTCAGCATGGGCGAAGACGTTCTCGCTGTCTTCCTCACATTGCTTTCCACGTGGAAGCCCTACATCGCCGCAGCCATCGCCTTCGTCTTCCTCCTCATCCTGCTCTTGCTCATCCGGTGGGTTCTGCGCGCCGTCGGCGCGCTCTTCCGCCGCCGCAGTTACGTTTCCGCCGTCTGATCTGTCTCAGCCTATGCCAGCCCGCACTCGACCAACTCGCAAGTCCTTCACCGCGCTCCTCGAGCCCGATGGCACAGCCTTGAACTGGGTCATAGCGCGCGTCCCCTTCGACATCGCCAAAGCATGGCCGGTGCGCAAGGGCCGTCGCGTCCGCGGCGAGATTGAGGGCTTCGCCTTCCGCACTACGCTCTTCCCTGAACGCAGCGGTAGCGGCCACTTTCTCCTGGTCAACAAGCAGATGCAATCCGCCGCCAAGGTCCACAGGGGCTCGCGCGTGCGCATCTGGCTCGAGCCCGACCTCGACGAGCGTCCGATCCTGCTTCCGCCCGAACTCGCCCGCGCCCTCAACGCCGATCGCCAGCTCCGCCGCTGGTTCGACCGCCTCAGCGACTCCATGCGCCGCGAAATCGGCAAGTGGGCCGGCGAACCCAAGTCAGCCGCATCCCGTGAGAAACGCGCAGCCAGGCTCGCCGAGCGCCTGATGCACGCCATGGAGGGCGAGATCGATCCTCCACCTGTTCTCCGCGCCGCCTTCGCCCGCAATCCTGCCACCCGCAATGCCTGGTTCGCCCTCACTCCAACCCAGCGCCGCAATCATTTGCTCGGCATCTTCTACTACGAGACTGCCGATGGCCGCCAGCGCCGCGCCGCCAAGGCCATTGAAGATGCCCTCCGCGCCGCCCGGCGCAAGACTCCGCCACGCACCGCCGAGGCGGACTGAACCATTGATTCCGGGTAAGTTATCGCCTGCCTCGAATCAGCATACGCAACAGCCGTCTCGCGCGGCCCCCAATCGCCCTGCCCGCGACGACCCCTCGCGACCTATTCGTGGGGTCCCGAGCCGTCAGGAACGGCAACCACGACAACTTTTGTCTCACATCAAGGGTTCGACCTTGATAACAGGAGGACGGGCGATAGAACCGCAATGTGGTGTTGGCTGGTCTTGACCGCCGGTTTTGTCGTCTAATTGAATGAAATGACGATCGCATCTGTCCGCGCACTCTTCCCCAAGACATCCGCCACCGCAGCCGACATTCAGGCACGAGAGGAAAGTCTCGCGATCGCGGAAGGGCTGAAAAGTCAGAAGGCCGGTCTCCTCGAAGAGCTTATCGTTCGCTATCAGCACAGGCTGCTGCGTTATTTGCTCTTTCTCACCGGCAACCGCGATACGGCAGAAGATCTCTTTCAGGAAGTCTGGATGCGCGTACTTGTCCGCGGGGAACAGTTCAACGGCCGCGCCCGCTTTGAGACGTGGCTGTTCACCATCGCGCGCAACCTCGTCATCGATCAGCACCGCAAGCGCACCATGAACAGCCTTGACGAGCTCATCGATGGCGCTACCGAAGACGACCGCGCAATGTGCTTTGAAGTGGCTGCCGGCGATCCCACGCCTTTCGACCGCGTTTCGAAGCTTGAAGACCGCGAGAAGATCGTCGCGGCGCTGCTCGAGCTCGATACGCTGCACCGCGAGGTGCTGGTCCTCCGCTTTCATGAGGAGCTTTCGCTCGAAGAGATCGCCAAGGTTACCCGCGCGCCGCTCTCCACCGTCAAGTCACGGCTTTACCGCGGCCTGGCAATGATTAAGCCCCGGCTTGGCCATGCTGCAGCGCGCTTTCAGGAGGCGGTGTGAGAACGGCTGAACTGACCGGAAATCCCGCCACTAGCTCAGCCCGGGGCGCCGCGGCTGCTGCCGATGCCGCCAACCCCGAGCTGATTGCCGCCCTCGCCGGCAAGCAGGCGGGCCGCGACCGCGTCGTCGCAGAGAAGACCCGCCGCGTCGTCCTGGCATCGCTGGGCGTCATCGAGGATCAGAAGGCAGGTTGCCGCCGCACGCGCTCCCTGGTACTGGCGTCTCTTTTGCTTGCCCTTCTCGCCCTCGGCCCCTTTGCCTGGCGCGTTGCCGACGACCTGATCGGGGGCGAGCACATCGGCGACATTGCCACGCAAACCAGCCTGTGGGCCTGCATCCTTTGTCCTGCCATCCTGGCCGCCTTCCTGGTAGCCGGCTGGTCCCGCCGCAAGCCCTGATTCCGCTTCACGTCCCCAAAAGTGGCAGCTTCATTTGCCTTCGACGGCAACTTCTGCCACCTCTTTTCCGTCCATTCAATAAGGGTTTAAGCTGTTTTTGCGCGCCTGTTGAAAGACCCCTCCAGGGGAGGGAAGGTTCATGCCGGAATTCCAACCGATCCACGTGAATGACGAAGAGCGCCTGATTCCGGTCTGGTCGATTGTTGCCGCCAGTCTGGCATTCGTCCTCGTCGAATACTACTTCTGGGTCGTTGCGCCCGCGCAGCGCCATCACCCGCCCTCAGCCCTCGGTCTGCGCATTTACTTCAACATTTCCTGGGGAGTCGTAGCCTCCCTTTACTTCCTCATGGTCGGCTACATCAGCAAAGATGCGCCGCGCCGCGCCATGAGCGCGCGTTTCTGGATGTTGATCTGCTTCGTCATGCCGGCCGGCATCGGAGCGGTGCTCTATTTTCTCTTGCGCCAGCCTGCGGTTTCTCGCTGCCCGGCCTGCGGCACTCATGTCCAGGGCGACTTCCACTTCTGTCCCCAGTGCAACTATCAGCTCACTGCGAATTGCGGGACCTGTTTCCGTACCGTCCGCGCGACCGATCTCTATTGCACCAACTGCGGCCACGAGCTTGCAACCGACAGCACGCCTGCGCGCCTGCGCGTAATGAGTGAGTAGCTCAGGTTCACCTTTCACCCAACCTAGGGACTTCAGGCGGCCGCTGAGCTGTGCATTGAGCAGCCATGCTCGCGCGCTCTCCTGCTTGTTCTACAATCGTCTTTCCGGCCTCTATGTCCATCTCCGCTCTGATCATCGACGACGAACAACTCGCACGTGACGAGCTCAAATACCTTCTCGATTCCGTTGGCGGCGTTGACGTAGTCGCGCAAGGAGCGAACGGCCTGGAGGCCGTCGACCTTATCGAGGAGCACCATCCCGATCTTGTCTTTCTCGATGTTCAAATGCCCGGCCAGGATGGCTTCGCGGTGATTCAGCGGCTGATGGAGCGAAGTCGCGCCAGATCGGCGAGAGTCGCTGCCGGCATCGAGAATACCGCTGCGCCGCTGCCGCAGATCGTTTTCGCTACGGCCTTCGACCAATATGCCGTGCGCGCATTCGACGTGAACGCCGTCGATTACCTGCTCAAGCCATTCGACCGCGCGCGCGTGCTTGAAGCCGTGGAGCGAGCACGCGCGCGGATCGCGGCAGGAAACCAGGCCACGGGCGACGCGCCAGAGGCTGACATCGAGTCACAGCTCGATCAACTGCTGCGTCTGCTCAACCGCCCTCAAAGCGGTGAACACAGCCGCCCTCCGGCCAAGCTGATTGTCCAGGCTCAGAGCCGGCTCCTGCTCGTCGATCAGGCCGACATCTGCTTCGCGGCCATCGACGAGGGCGTCATCCGCATCGTCACCCGCACCTTCGAGGGCCAGTCCAAGTGCCGCACTCTCGAGGAACTCCTCGAGCTTCTCGATCCGGCACGTTTCTGGCGCGCGCATCGCGGATTTGTCGTCAACATCGACCAGATCCGCGAAGTGATGCCCTGGTTCAAGTCGAGCTACCAGCTCCGCATGAACGACAAGCAGCAGACCGAGATCCCCGTCAGCCGCGCGCAAACCAAGCGCCTCCGCGAGCTGTTCAATCTCTGAGGCAGTCTGGGATCAGTCGTAGCGCTCGAAGACAATCTGCTTCTTGTGCCAGCCGTAACCGCTCAGAAGATCGCGCACGCCAGACACCATAAAATTCAGGCCGCAGATGTAGCAGTAGATGTCGAATTTCAAGTCTGCTGCCGGGATCGCGGGGTCCACAGGCGGCGCGGGCAGAGGCTGTCCGAGGCTTTGTGCGCGCTCTTCAATGATCTTTGAGATATGCACCTGCACATGGCCGCGCAGGCCCGTCCAACTGTCCAGGGCGCGGCTCAGCGTAGGCAGGTAGTGGAAGTTTGGAACTCGATTGGCAAGTGCCTCAAATTCATCCTTGTAATAGATGTCGGTTTCGTGGCGCGTCCCGTAAACCAGCCAAATCTCCTTGCCCAGGCTCCGGTCGGTTCCGTCGGCGGGAAACAGCCATTGCAGGTAGGCGCGCATCGGTGCAATTCCCGTCCCGGTCGCTACGAGGATCGAGTCGGTGATCGGCTCCTGCAGCACAAAGTGCCCGTGCGGCCCGTGAAGCTGGATCGTCGCGCCGACGGGAAGATCGGGCAGGTCGGCAAGGTGATTCGAGAAGAACCCGTTCTCGACGCGGTTTACACACAGCTCAAATTGATTCGTGCTCGCCGCAGACGCAATCGAGTAGGCGCGTGTCTGTTGCTTGCCGTTTTCGTCCGTGGCCACAGCTGAGACGAACTGGCCGGGTTGGTAGTTGAAACTGTCACGCCCCTCGACTTCGAACAGGAAGTGATAGCACTGGGCAACCTCCGAGATGCAGTCTTTGCGCAAAAGACGCGCCGTATAAAGTTCACGTGCCAAGATTTTTCTCGCTTTGCCGGGAAGTAGAGACCTCAACCGAATCTGCTGTAATTATAGGTGTCGGCCTAAGTGGCCGCCAAGAATCAGCGCAAGTGATTTGCGCCAGGGGCCACTGTGCAGTTACGGCGCGCCCATTACCGGCATCTCGATCGCAGAGTCGTGTCCCCGGCCTGAGTAAATCGTAATCGTCGCTGATTTGTAGTCTGCGGGCTGGGCCGTCATGATGTTCGCCACGAATGTCTGCGGATTCCTGTCGTACAGCGGAAACCATGTGCTCTGGATCTCAACCATCACTGTGTGGCCGGCCTTGAACACGTGGTCCACATCGTGCAGGTTGAATTTGTATTCGTGGATTGAGTTCGGCTCAAGCGCGGCGGGTTTGTCGGATCCCGCGAGATAACGCCCGCGAAAGATTTCGGCGTTGGTCATCAGCTGATACCTGCGCATCTTCGGATCCGGATCATTTTCAGGATACTCGTCGATCAGCTTGACCACCATGTCGTTGTCTGAGCCGGTCGTGGAGGCGAAGACGTCCGCGACAACCTCGCCTGTGATCGTCAGATCCTTCGTAAGGACAGGCAGCTTCCACACAGCCACATCCTTGCGGCTGGTCACAAAGCGCTGATCCTCGGTGAGCCAGTTGAACCACTCTGAGCCCGTGCTGTATGTGGGCTGGATGGGCCTGTGCCTGTACGGAACTGGCGTCGCAGGATCGCTGACATACGACGTCGTCGCCACTAGGCCCGGCGCATCCCAGATCAGCAAGCCTGAGCCGCCAAGGTACAGCCTCTTGGGTCGCGTATCTCTCGGTGGAAAGTGCGAGTAGTACTTCCATGTGTTTGAGCCGGTTTGAAAGCTGGCCGTATCATCGAGATCGAAACCTGGCCGGTCCTTGAGATAGTGCGTGAAGAACTTTGCTTCAATTTGCCCGCGAAATTCGGTGCCGATCGGCTCGCCGTAGCCCAGGTTGCCCAGGTGCCGCAAGGACGAGGACCACGAACCGTGCCGCCATGGCCCGAGCACGAGGAAGTTCTCGTGTTTCGAATCGTGCGTTTCGAGTTTCGCGTATTCCTCCTGCGGCCCGTACATATCCTCCTGGTCGTAATATCCGCCCACGGTGAGAGTGGGGACGGTGACCGCATCGAGCGCGTACTCGACGCCGCGTGACGACCAGACAGAGTCGTATGCGGGGTGGTCCAGGAAAAGTTTCCAGGTGGGCAGCTGCCGGGACCCGGATTGTCTCACGTCCTGGGCAAAATTGCCGCGCTCGAGGAAGTAGTCAAACCCGTCCTCAGGCTGGCCGTCCTTGCCGTTACCGTAGCTGACTTCGGTTTCTCGCTTTGACGATTCGAGCCCCAGCACATAATCGTAGCCGTAGCTTTGGCGGAAGGCGCCGTTGTGAAAGAAATCGTCACCGATCCATACATCAATCATCGGCGCCTGCGGCGAAATCGCCTTGACAGCAGGATTCGGATCGATGCCGGCCATCATGGCCAGGAAGCCCGGATAACTGGTGCCGACCACGCCGACGTGGCCATTGTTTCCCGGCACGTTCTTAACCAGCCACGCGACGGTGTCGTACGCATCGGTGCTCTCATCGGTGGCCGCCGGATCGCGATGATCAGCGAGCGGACGCATCATCGTGAACTTGCCCTCGCTTCCGTAGCGGCCGCGAATGTCTTCGTCCACGTAGATATATCCGTCGCGCGCCAGTTCCGGCCGCTGCGCGAAAATCGACGCGCGGCTCGTTCCGTCCACTCCGTAAGGAGTGCGCTGCATCAGGATCGGCAGCGGCGTTTTGATGTCCGCAGGTCGAAGGATTACTGCATGGAGCCTTATCCCGTCGCGCATGGGAATCATGACTTCGCTGCGCAGGTAATCGTGGAACACATAATGCACCGGTTCCCCGCTCCGCCGGAAGTGCGCCCCTGGCTCGTTCGAACTCTCCACGATCCTGGCGCGGCCTGAATCGTCCAGGGTGAATTGATAGATGGATTTCGAGGCAAGAAACTCCGTCGCGGAAACCCGCGTCAGCTCGGTAGGAACCTTGCGCTCAGATTCGACGACAAGTGTTCCTGCATGCACGTAGAAGCTGAGAGGCACATCCGGCTCGGCCGGATCGGTGTACTGGCCTGCAAATGCCTCAAGTGCCGGAGCGCCCGACTGCTGTTGAGAGCCCGCGGCTGCGCTTGCCCAAGCCGCCGCCAACAGGATCAACGCAAGCCCAATGGCCGTTCGGCCCAAGCAGCGGGAAATCAAATCTCAATCCTCCACCCTTCATTACCTGACCATCCCGCCAGCCAGCGGGCGTGCTTTGCTACCTGCTGCTTCAATTTCAATGCACATGTCCGGGATGATGTTCGCTCTCACTTGTCATCTGTTCAGGAGGCGTGACGCAGCCTTCCAAAGCCTCGCAACCGATGTGTTCGAACTGGATCGTCGTGTGGTTGATCGCGAATCGCGCGCGAAGGAGGTTGTTGAGATTGACCAGGATGCACGCGCTCACTGACGGAGGAATGTCGTCAATGGTCACATGACAAGCCAGCGCCCGCGAGTGCGATCCAAGGCTCCAGACATGCAGATCGTGCACATTGACCACGCCTTCCACAGCTTGCATTCCGGAGCGGATTTGCTCGAGTGAAACGCCGCGTGGCGTGCCCTCAAGCAGAATATTGAGCGTCTCGCGCACGATGCCGACGCTTGACCAGAAGATGAGTGCAGCAATCAGCAGCGAAAGAACCGGGTCAATCCAGTTGTTCCCGGTGAGCAGAATCCCCGCGCCGCCCGCAATCACCGCCGCCGTCGATAGCGTATCGCCCGCCATGTGCAGAAAAGCGCTCCGCAGGTTTACGTCGCGGGCCACACCCCACAGCAGCGCGGCAATGGCGCCATTCATTACCACGCCGGCCGCAGCTACGATCATCATCGTCCTGGGATCGACCGTAACCGGCGAGCTAAGGCGGTGCACGGCCTCCACGGCGATCAAGAGCGAAATGGCGATCAGGGTCGCCGCGTTAATGAAGGCGGCAATGACCCCGGCGCGCTGGTAACCGAACGTCCTCGCATGATCTGCCGGACGCGATTGGAAGTAGACCGCTAGAAAACTCAGAAGGAGGGCCAGAAAATCCGAGACATTATGCCCGGACTCGGATAGCAGCGCCAGCGAGTGCGCGCGCAATCCGGCGACAAAAGTGACCACAACATAGGCCAAGGTTGCTGCCAGCGAAAAGCGCAGGACCAGAGATGTCCGCTTTGCATCCTTGCCCGCCGGCGCGGCATGAAAATGCATATCGATAGTCTAACCGGGGCTTGGCAGCGGCTGCCAACGTCGCTTCAGCCGATACCGGGTCTCAAGTGGCTCGTATCCGGGGGGTCCGGATCGTCGAACACAGGTAACCGGGGAATCCCTTCGCGCAGCCCTGTCCACCCTTCCGCCACAACGATGCTGTTTTGCGGATTGCCGGGCTGATAGCGCACCGAACACGGGAATCCAGCTCTTACGTTGGCTGGATTCACTACCTCGCCCATCGCGGTAATATCCTGGGAACACTCGTAGTCGACTCCGGCGATGCGGTAGTTGAAAAGGAGCATGGTGAACCGGCGCCCGTCCTTCGCTTCAACTTCGTATATGTCGAGCAGCATGCCGTCGACGAGCCGCCCCGATTGCACCAGGAACTGGCGGCGCGTTCGCTCGATCTCGTCCTCGGTGGGACGTTTGCGCAGCACCAGCCACAGGGCGCCTGCCGCCACAACGGCTACGGCAGCCACCCCGGCGATAGTCTCCCAACCCACTGTATTCAGCAGAGTCATCCAGGAATGGGACCCGACCCTGAAAGTCCCAATTTGAGGATACCGCAGCGTGAACGTGCAATGCACGGGCACGTTGCCTCGCGGCGCGATCGCGATCGACGCTCCAGCGCGATAAGCGCCTGGCCTGCGCAGATGACCTATACTCTAGGTTGCATCGGGCGTAAAGTCCCGATCCGGCCAGATCACTTTTCCCGAGGTCCTTGCTGCGATTGGACAAGGCTATCAAATGAAAGAACATCCCAGAATTCACTCCACCACCGTCATCTGCGTGCGGCGGAATGGAGATGTTGTCATGGCCGCCGACGGCCAGGTTACGTTTGGCGACCACGTGCTCAAACATTCCGCAAAGAAGATTCGCCGCCTGTTTCAGGACAGGATTCTCGCCGGGTTCGCCGGCTCGACGGCAGACGCATTCAACTTGTTCACGCGCTTTGAAACCAAGCTCGAGCAGCACGCCGGCAACCTGAACCGCGCCGCCGTCGAACTCGCCAAGGACTGGCGCACCGACAAAATGCTGCGCAATCTGGAAGCACTGCTTTTGGTCGCGGACAAGGACCACACATTCCTCATCTCCGGCTCGGGCGACGTGATCGACCCCGACGAGCCGCTGGCGGCCATCGGATCTGGCGGAGCATACGCGACAGCCGCCGCTCGCGCGCTGATGGAAAATACCGAAATGGGCGCCCGCGAAATCGCCGAAAAAGCGATGAAGATCGCCGGCGAAATCTGCATTTACACCAACGATCATGTCACATTCGAGGAATTGAAAGCATAGCGGATTGCGCTCGCTGGGATTTGTCCATGGCCATCTATCTTCCCGCATCTGCCGAAGAACAGGAGCTTGCACTCGACGAACTCACGCCGCGCGAGATTGTGGCGGAGCTCGGCAAGCATGTTGTCGGCCAGCGCGCAGCCAAGCGCGCCGTGGCCATCGCCCTGCGCAACCGCCAGCGCCGGCAGAAGTTGCCGCCCGATCTTGCCGACGACATCATGCCCAAGAACATCATCATGATCGGCCCAACCGGCGTGGGCAAAACAGAAATCGCGCGCCGCCTGGCCAAGCTGACCAACTCGCCGTTCCTCAAAGTCGAGGCCTCAAAATTCACTGAGGTCGGATACGTGGGCCGCGACGTGGAATCGATGATCCGCGACCTCGTCGAAATCGCCATCGATATGGTGCGCGAGGAGCGCCTTGAGGAAGTGGAAGACCGCGCCGAGATGAATGCCGAGGAGCGCCTGCTCGACGTGCTGCTGCCTCCGCCTCCGCCTGCGCCTCACGGACAGGAGAGCCAGCTTTCTTTGCCCGGCGCCGAAAGCCACATGCGCTCGCGCGAAAAGCTCCGCCAGCAATTTCGCGAGGGCAAGCTCGACGACCGGATGGTCGAGCTCGATGTGCGCGAGCGCAATCTTCCACAGTTCGGCATCATTTCCAATCAGAATCTTGAAGACATCGAGATGAACCTGAAGGACATGCTGCCTAACATCTTTGGGGGCGGCACCAAGAAACGAAAGATGAAGGTCACTGACGCTTTCGACTACCTGGTGCAGGAAGAGGAGGGCCGGCTCATCGACATGGACTCGGTAAACCGGGCGGCTGTGGAGCGCGTCGAGTCCAACGGCATCATCTTCCTTGACGAGATCGACAAGATCGCCGGGCGCGAGAGCGGGCACGGCCCGGACGTCTCGCGCGAAGGCGTACAACGGGACATTCTGCCGATTGTCGAAGGCACCACCGTGAATACACGTTACGGCATGGTGCGCACAGACCACATTCTCTTCATCGCGGCCGGCGCTTTCCATGTTTCCAAGCCCAGCGATCTGATTCCAGAATTGCAGGGACGCTTCCCTATTCGCGTCGAACTGCAATCGCTCACCGTCGACGATTTTCTGCTTATCCTCACCGAACCTAAAGCGTCGCTCACCAAGCAATACTCGGCGCTGCTTGAAACGGAGGGTGTGCGCCTGGAATTCTCGCCCGAAGCCCTGCGTGAAATGGCGGAATTTGCATTCAAGGTGAACGAGTCCACTGAAAACATTGGCGCGCGCCGTTTGCACACCATCATGGAGCGGGTACTTGAAGATGTCAGCTTTCTGGCGCCTGACGTGGCCCGCCGTGCGTCGGACGAGAAGGCCGTTTCTGAGTTTTCCGATGCCATCAAGAGCGAAACCACCACCCCGCTCCCTTACCATGAGCGCATGACCGCGTCGGGCCCCGAGAAGGTTTTTCTTATCGACGACGCATACGTCAAGCAGATGGTCGCTTCGATTGTGAAGGATCAGGATCTGTCGCGCTACATTCTCTAACCAAATGCGATAAGATAGGAAAGCGTCGGGGAGTGGCTCAGCCTGGTAGAGCACCTGGTTCGGGACCAGGGGGTCGGAGGTTCAAATCCTCTCTCCCCGACCATTAAATCCCGCAATATCAGTTAATTACAGTACTCGCCATTTCCGGCCAACCCGGAACTTGGGTCCATTTGGATCCAATTAGTTTTTCTACCCCTTCCACAGCCCGCCGCGCGTCCGCCGGGACCGAGTGAACGTATGTCTCTCGGGTGATTCCCGGAGACGAGTGTCCAAGGAGCGCTTGGGTGGTGCCGATAGGTGCCCCGACCGAGTCAAGCAAGGTCGCGTGCGCGTGCCGAAACCAGTGCCAGTTCACTCCGGCCAAACCGAGCACCTTAGCTGTTGGCTTAAGTTGACGGTTGAGGAGATTCCGCCGACTGAGCGGAGAGCCGTTTCGGGCGGAGAGCACCAAAGCAGACGGAGCCGCTTCGGTGGGCTTCAATGCCGCAAGAATCCCAACACACTTCGGGCCGATAGGGACGAGAGCGGCTGTCCGTCGCCTTGAGTCATTTGCTAAGAGTGTCGGTAATGCGGCTATCGATCTTGCAGACGAAAAGATTGATCAAGTTAGGACGCAGCTTGAAGCTGCAACGAACACGGCTGCTGCTGCTAAGGCTTTCGCCACAGGCCAATTCGACTCAACGTATTTAGCAGGCGCCGGATCGGATATTTGGCGTGCTCTCTGGGAAGCTGCAAAGCATTATTCTGATTCGGAAGCCTATCCAGATAGCGAGTTTCCATTTATCTAAAACGATGCACGGTGTGTTCTCTGCCAGGAAACGATCGACGATGCGACCGGTGCCAGGTTCTCCCGCTTCAATGATTTCTGCAAAGATCAAAGTCAACAAATGGCAGCGGCAGCGGAGCAACTGCTTTCGAAGACGATTGCAAGAGTCAACCTATACACAAGAGGCCGTCAGTAACTATTCGTCGGTTACCGGTGCGCCGGGGCAGAGCACTTATAGGGCAGGGTGCTCGTACAGCAAAAGACGAATTGCACATTTTGATTCGCTGCCCTAGATTCTGAATTCATCATGACGTTCGTTTCAATGCAACATATGCCCCTGACGCGTGCCATTGATTGTCCCGGCACGGCCGGGACAAACTCCACGCACTTCAACCGGCGCTCGTTGCCAGAATGAAGGAATCGCCATGTCCATTTCTTCGTCGATCTCCGCAGCTCCAGCCGTCAAATTGGCAGCGGCCGCAGTAAACAATTTCCAGCATCGCCTTATGATCTGCCTCGTGCACACCTTGCTCAACGCGATCATCATTGTGAGGTTCTTCCCGGTGCTCTACAAGGCCACCGCCAACGAAGCGTTCCAGCAGATCGGTGTGTCTTTGCTCTTCGCTGTTATGCTCGGCTCGCTTGGGCGGATGTGGTTTCTGGCCCTGATGAACCGGAACCGATAAACCAACAACCCCTACCGATTCCCAACTGGAAGGCCGCGACTGATCCAAACCGCCAAGGGCATTCTGCTTTTGCAGATGGTTGGCGCGAGAAGTGCAACCGTATGTGCAAAGATTTGCATACTGTGTGGCAAATTATGTGCAAAGATTTGCACATACAGAGGAAGTTGAATTGCGCTAAACGGATAACCGGTTTAGATTCATAGAATTAATGTGGATAGGATTCTGGTTACGTGATTGCAGTGAACCTTGATTACAGCGCTTTCATATTGAAGGGCGAAACGCTGGTGGCTCGGTCTAATCCAAGGGGTTTCGTGATTCCGCCGATATAGGTCCTGTTATTGAGGTCAATTGATGATCTGCCCAAGGTGCAAATCTCAATCCGTGGCGAAGGTTGCAGCCGAAATCCGACTGTACCACAACTGCACACGCCGGCTGAGCCATCCTCCTCTGACGCCATCCCCCGAGGTGCTGCTGTGCACGGAGTGTGGATGGGCTGAGTTTCAAATCCCGCAGAAGTGGATGGCCGCGGGATGGTTGCGCCAGAACAAGGTTGTAATCGCGAGCAGTGATTTCGCCACGAGCGAGCCGAGATTGGTGATGCTTCCGAGAAAAGCCTCGGCAAGATCGGGGATAGAAGCGTATTGAAATTCCAAGTTATCTCTGATGCCTAGGCCTTGGACTTAACCGAAGCAGCTGAGCAGGTTTGGCATGTCTGAAGGCACCTCACTGAAGCCTGCTGGTCACTTGCATTCACCCATTCAGAAATATGTCCCCTGAAGCGCCCAAGGGTCCAGAAAAGGGATTGTGCCAGTTATGTCGCCAATCCGGAAACAACTAAACGCATAGACAAAAACTTGGGTCCAACTTGGGTCCAATTGCTGCCGAAAACCGTGCATTTAGGTCCAACTAGACGCACTACCGACCTAAACGAATCAACAAGTTAGCACATCGGTGGCTGTTTCGGGACCAGGGGGTCGGAGGTTCAAATCCTCTCTCCCCGACCATTATTTTCAATAATTTAAAGGCAGCCATCACGAACCCCTGGTAAGAGCCCAGGTGCCCCAGTCCCGGAAGGTGCATCAACATTTGGTTTCGCGACGAATAGTGGATGCAACACCATCTACAACAACATCTACACTCGGATTCGATTGACCTGACACCATTCTTTGGTCCGATTTGGTCTTTGAAATCATACGCCCTACACGAGTCAAACGTAGGCGAAAACAGAGCGCCACGGCCGCGCGAATTCGTCCGAAGGCATGTAACCCGGCGAGCTATGTGGGCGCCGGGAGGTATGTTCCGTCTTCCACGCCTAGATCTTCCGCCGCGCATCGAACAAGTTCCAGAACCAGCTCACGTTCAGGCATTCGTCGCGCAGCTTTCTGTTGAAGCTTTCCATGCCTCCAATCTGTGTCGGCTTGTCTGGATGAATGTGAACGACGTCGATCTTCCACTCGATGGCCCGCGCCAGGAAATGCGCTACCGCAGCTTCCCTTCGTGCCTTAACGCTTCACCACAGACGTGATTTGAACGCGGATAGCACTTTGGCGAGGGACACCCCCATTTTTCTCTTGATTTCTCTGAAATGCCCACGGTATCCTGCCTTCCACCGCAGGTAAGTGTAGCGTTTCCCCTCTGGTAAGGCTCGCCGGCTTCATGAAAGGAAGACACGTGCGTACCCTCCCGGCTCCTGACTTGCAGCGAAAGCAGAAGTGCGTCCGTGTTGCGGGACCTGACTGGTTGCTGGGGGCCATGCTGCTGGTGGTTATCGCTCAGTTGGCGGCGCATGGGGAGGGCGTCCCGACGATTACGTCCATTGTCCCTTCGAGCGTGACGGCCGGCGGTCCGGGATTCACGCTTACAGTCAACGGCACAGGATACTTCGCCGGGTCAGTGGTGCAGGTGAATGGCGCGGGCCGGAACACTACCTTTGTGAGTGCGACGCAACTTACCGCGTCGATTCTGGCCTCGGACATTGCGACACAAGGGACTGACCAGATTACGGTCTTCAATCCTTCGTTGGCACTGCCCGGGGGCACATCGGCGCCGTTCCAGCTGGCAGTGACCCCGGCGGCAGGGCCGCCACCAGTGCTCACCAGCGCGGCTCCCGGCCTCACGGTGCAGGGGGCAGGCCGGCTGCAGATTACGCTGCAGGGAGCGAACTTCAGGCCCGGCGCCACGGTGGTCATCTCGCCGAATCTCGCGAGCCTGGCCAACTCCAATGGCCACACGCAAGCTGGGGACATTGCGGTGTTGACCGTGAATCGGATCTCCACGACGCTGATGACCGCGACCGTGAGCCTGAGCCCCGGCGCGACTGTGGGGCTGCGCGCGATCGACGTGTTGAACACCGACGGAACTTCCACGGCAACGCCGATTGGTCCTGCCGCAGCGGGCAGCGGTACGACGCAGCCATTGCAGATCAGCTCGTCTGCATCCATCGGCGCGCCAGTGTCGGTGCTCAATCTTGCATTGCTTCATCCGCGCGACGGGACGGTGGTTTCTCTTGGCGGTGAGCTGTATGCAGAGGCAGTGATGTCGGGCGCGGGAACAGGCACGATCATCGGCCAATGGCTATGGGATAACCGGGTTGTGGAGCAGTTTGCCGTGAACCTGGTTGCCGGGCAGAGTGTCACTGTCAGGACGCATCAGCCGTTGCCCACATGGTTCCTGGGCGGACACACCGTGCAGTTGCGAATGCAGCAACCGAGCCAGATTGCGACGCGGCCGGTAACGGTCGTCGTGAATCCTGCCGGCTGGCAACTTGAAGAGCTTCTCTCGCCGGTCTATGGATCAGCGTACACCGATTCAGAGCCTCCTGCCTTGTTGTGGGCGCCGGTTCCGGGGGCGGTTCGCTATCAGGTCGGATTCTCGTCGCAGCCATATTTTTCGTCCATTTCTGATTGGCATAACGCTGACGACAACCACTGGCAGGTTCCCGCGGATGTTTGGGGCCAGCAGCCCGAAGGCAATCTTTACTGGACGGTTCGCGCCGTGGACAGCGCCGGAGCAACGCGCAAACCGCTGCCGATGCGGCCAATCTTGCACCTGGCACAAGGAGCCCTGGCCCCGGTGAATGCGGTTCCCACACAATCCGCCGCCGGACATATGTTGCTTGATTGGAACCCGGCGAACCCGGGCGCATTCTATCTGGTCACATTGAGCAACGACGCTGATGGCAACAGAGTTTTGCGGCGCTATCTGACAGACAAGGGAACGCTCGATCTGCATGCGGTGGAAAGCCTTTTGGTTCCGGGTCAAACGTACTTTTGGCGCGTGGATGTGTATTCGCATTGGGGCGATTTTCTGTTTTCCGGACCGGAACAACGATTTGTCGCGCCGCGCGTTCCCGGACCTCCGTCGGCGCGGATGAAGCAGCCAACAAGAAGCGTGAATGTCGAATTCGTCTCGCTGACTACGCTACGCAGGCACGGATACTTCGATCTCGCGTCGCAAATTGCCAAAGAAGCGCCGGCGCCGAACAGCAGCGTCGGCCAGACTGAGCCCGCGATCAGCGTTCAATTCCAGACGCCAGTGAATCCTGCGGACGTGAGTCTGGCGATGGACGACGTCGACATTACGTCGCTGGCGCAAGTGACCCAAACGCAGGTGGCGTATACGCCGCAGCTTCCGCTTGCTAATGGAGAGCACGACGTAAGCCTGACGGTGGGTAACGAGGCGTCGGGATGGAAGTTCACCGTAACCGCGCCTACGGCGGCGCCTGCAACGCCCAGCTCAACACCTTTCCAGCCGGGCACAGATGCTGAAGCAGAGCCCACGCCGAGTCCATCTTCCGCGCTCGGAGCTTCTTTCACGCATGTGCCAGCACCGGCGAAGCCCGCATCGCCCAAGCAGAAGTTCGGCGGCGAAATCGACATGCAAGTCGGCTCCACAACGCATTGGGCTTCGGGCTCCAATCCTCCAGACTCCAACGACCTCACACTTGCCGATCGCATGATCTCGCAAGGCAGCCCGTGGCAGCCGGCAGTGAACGGAAGCGGATTGCTTGATTCGGTGCTGAACCCTGCGGCGCTGCGCACCAGCATGGGGCGCGTGAATGATTACGTCGCACAGTTCGAACGCAAGGGCGAACACTGGGGCACGAGCGTGCGCTTCGGCATCGTTTCGCCAGCTTTGTACACCGACGCGCAATTCGTAACTGCGGCAACGCCGCGCCAGGGAGTGGAAGCCACGCTCACCACGCCCGGCGGAAAGCTTGGCTTCTATACCAATACCAACGACGAGGCGCTGGGCGGCGGCGCGGGTATCACGTTCCACCAGCGATTGATGGGCGCGAGCTGGCAGGCGCCATTTCCGAAGTGGGCGGAGTTCCGCCTGATGTGGCTCAGCGCGCGTGACATTGGCGCGCCGACCATCGTGGAGTATGACTCGGAGGGCAATCCGATTGTCGTGCCCAATCCGGTTGCCCAAGCTTCGCGCGGGGATGTCTACGGCGGCCTACTGACATTCCATCTCCCCAAGAAGTGGCAGTGGCAATCGGAATACGCGTGGAGCTACGATGATGCGAATCTCTCCGATCCCACAGTGAAGACGCTGTTCGGCCGCGCGTGGCGGACCGGTCTCTCCGGGCAAGCGGGTAAGGCGGCGCTCAGCGTGGATTTCCGCGATTTGAGCCCAAACTTCGGCAGCCCCGCCAATCCCAGCCTTACGCAATCGAGCAATCCCGACCTGCGCGGCGTGGATGCCTCAGCCAACGCGCCCACAAAAGCCGGGACATTTGCTGTCACCTATAGCTTTCTGCAAAACAATGTCCAGTCAGCCACGGCTGTCGAGCTCGACCTGAACTCTGCGACTGAAACCTGGTCAAAGCCGCTTGACGCAAAGACCAATTTGAGCGTGAGCTCGACTCAATCGATCACCAAGACGGGTAATGTTCCGCCAGCGTTGCAAAGTCTGCCGCCATCGCAAAACGGAAGCGCCGACCAACGCGACGTTTCCGGCAACATCAAGGTGAGCCGCCAGGTGGGCATGGTCTCGCTCAATGTGGGAGGCACGCGGGACTGGCTCAGAAACAACATTCAGCCCAGCGCCGGGGCGATCACTTCGTCGATTTCCGCCGGCGCGAACCTGGTTACGAAGGGGTTTTTCCAGTGCAATACGCAAGCCAACATCAGCTGGGTTGCTGCAGATCCCGTAGCGATTGGCGATACGCGCAACATCAGCGCTTATGTCGAACCCGCCATGGTCTGGAAGAGGCCGGGATTGCAGATTTCTCCGCTGGTGAGCGTGGTGCAGGCCCAGTCGCAGCTGGCGAGCGGCACATTTACCAGCAACACGCTCAGCGGCCAGTACGGTGGGCGGCTGGCATGGACGCTTCCCGGCTGGCTGAAGACAAGCACGCTCTCAGCGCAGGGAAGTTACAACCAGAATCACGACAACGTGAACCACACCGACACGGCCTCAACGCAGCTTGTGGGCATCTGGACCTTCGCGTGGGGACACAAGAAGACTTTCTGAGAAGAATGCATGCGGACGGCGCAAACTAACCCGATTCTGAGACGGAAGCGAAGCGCGGGGGTCTGCTCTGCGCCGATCGGTCGCGTGTTGCTTGCCGCTTTTGCGATCGCGCTGGCAAGTCGCGCGGGTGGGCAAGCCGCCCCACATGGCAATCCTTCACTTATGTCGTACAGCCCTACGCAGGGAACGCAGGGAACGACAGTCACGCTCACGTTTACGGGAACGAATTTTACTCCGCGGTTGCTCAAGCTGCTCTTCACTCCTTCGCAGGGCTTGACTGTGAGCAGCATCTCGGCGGTCTCGCCGATGCAGATTGTTGCCCAGGTGCAAATCGCCTCAACCGCCGCTGTTGGCAGCTACCGGGTCGACTTGCAGGACGCGGATCACGACATGATCGCGGCGATTCCATTCAAGGTGGTCGCCGCGGCGACGCAACAGCCGGGTTGTCCGAATGGCTCATTTGCGGCGACCTGCGGAGCGCCGGCGCCTGTCATTAAAGAAATGTCGCCGCTTTCGGGAAAGCAGGGAACCACGGTTCTGCTCACGCTCTCCGGCGCCAACTTCGTTGCGAATGAGAGCCTGCAGCTCATCCCCTCGACGGGCCTGACCATAGGGCACAGCAATTTGGTGAATGCAAACGAGGTGCAGACGCAGATCACCATCGCCGCGAATGCGCCGCTGGGCCCGCGCGCGGTTACTCTGCTGGCCGGTAACTATCGCACCCCCGCGCCGAATACCTTTACCGTGACTCCGGCTAACCTTGGCCCGGTTGTCGCTCCGATCCAGCTTCTTCGGCTGGTTCCGAGCCAGATCACCGCAGGCGCGCAGAACGTCGACATCGCTATTGAAGGCACCAACTTCGTGCCCGGAATTCAAGCGACCTTCAGCGTCGGCGCGGGGATTCCAGCAGCGGTCTTTGCCGCAGGGCCGGCACGCTATGTGAATAGCACCGAGATTCACGTGACGGTAAGCGCGCTGGCAACGGCGCTGCCCGGCGGGCGTGACATTACGCTCGAAACGCCAGAACATCAGCAAGCGACGGGCCGGCGCATGCTCGACGTGATTGCGCCGACGGTCACCCAGGGCCCCCCACCGGCACTGAAGATTACGCCCATCAACCTGCAAACCTTTCCCATGGGCAAGATTGTTCTCGATACGCCGCAGTGGGGCGATCAGTGGGAGGGCGAGATCGAAGAGCACTACGGCGTTCCGGTGCTCGATGACGATGCGAAGTTCCAATGGCACGAGCAAAACCCCGGACTTGCCGATTACTACGTCCTTAACATTTACGCGAAAGATGGCAAAACACTGCTCGGTTCAAAGCGCCTGAACGGCCTTGAGATTCCGTTCTTCGGCGGAACGCTCAAGATGGTACCCAATTACTTCCGCCCGGATGCGGCCTTCCTCGCGCAGGTGCTGGAGAATGTCCCGGTGGTCAAGCTCCTTCCCATGAAGCCCGGTTCCGACAGCACGCCCACGGTCAAGGTTATCAACGGCGTGAAACTCTTTGGGCCTCCCGCGCCGTCCAGTTCCAGCCCGCAACTGGCGGAAGGCGATCTGCAGTGGGAGGTAGTTGGATATCACACGTACAACACGAATGGCGTAGCGCCGCAGGGTGCCAATCCGCCGACCAAATCGGGCAGCCCGCAATCGACCGCGCAGAGCTACGTGGCAAATGCCCAGAATGCAGCAGGCTTGCAATCGAACCAAACGCCGACCCAGCCGCAGACGACCGATATCGAAGTTGAAGTTTCGGATCGCTGGCCGCTCGACCGGCCTGCCGCTCCCACGGGAATGAGCTGCCCATTAGGAGGATCTGGCGCCGGGCTGCAAGCGGTGGATATCGATGCGAGCGGAAACGATCCGAACAGCTATGTCGGCGATCGTTTTGCCGTCACCGGCAAATTCAACCTGACGAATTCGCCGTATGCATCCCATCCCAATTTGATTGATAAGCCCGGCTCGAAGTGCTCGAATTGCTTGATCGGGGAGGTCGGACAGGTCGCGTTGGATAACGTCTTCGTCGATTGGGGCGACGGAACGATCGAATCGCTCTCTCCGGCGCCAACCGACCCGAACATGACGAACTGGAGCCGTGGCGAGGGCCTGACGCTGCCGGCGCCGAACACCGCGTCGGCTTCAAAGCTGCAAGCCGAGGGAGTGTACTTCCATCCGTATAACAATCCCGGCAAATACATCATCCGAGTGTTTCAGCTCTCTGAAGCCGACGCGCAACACATCAACGCATCTCTGCTGTCGGCAAGCGTGGATGGACCGGCCAATTCGCCATTCCTGCAGGTGGCTACGCTGGGCAAGCTGGTCATGCCGGGCGGAGGGGCGACGCAACAAAACTCGGTGGGCAACGCGTTTCAGTCGGTCCTCAAGCAGGGAGCGACGCCGGTGGCTCTGAGCGGCGGCAGCGCACCTTCCGGATCAGGCAGCAACGCGCCGGCAGGTCCCGATCTTTCCGCGATTGCATCTCGCGCGTACATGGTTTTCTGCGCGAACAAGACGCTCACCTATCCAGAGGATCTGGCCGCCGATGGGCCGTTGCACCTGAAAACCATTGCTGATCCGGATTATCCCGGCCACGACAATGGTCCATCCAAACTGCCCGTCCATCTGGCGCCAGGCGCGATGGGCAACTTGGGGAATCAGGCTGCGCCCGGGCCTGCAACGCCGGCGCCTGCGCACATGCCCATTCTTGAGGCGAAGCCCGCGCCGGCACCTGCTTCGGGACAGCCCAAGCTCCCCCTTGAGCAGCTGCGAACCGGCGGCGGCAACGTGACCGCCGATGCCACATGCAGCACCTGCGACGACGCGGCAGTCGCGCAATCGGTGCTCGGCTACTACGGCCGCGGTGAGGTGCGCGTCACTTGGCACGTCGACGGCACAACCATGCAGCAGACGTTTGCGCTGGGACCGTCAGAGAAGCGGAAGCTGATCGCACATCCGCAGCCGATCGAAGTGGGCGGGAAGCTCGCAATCGTGACCGAGCCGCCAATCATCGTCTCTGATCGTCCGCCCTTCAGCCCATACTTCGGTACGCCTTCGCCACTTACGACCAAAGACGTGGGCATGCATGCAGTGAGTGTCGAAGCCGATATTGCGCCCGATCCGGCTCTGCCTAATTTGCCGCTCGGAGTCCGCGAGGCGGTCGGCAAGATTGCCGGAGACGGTAGCAAGGGCATCGATGCGGATGCCGGCGCGCAGGCGCAGTCGCTGCTGAACTCGCTTTCGTCTCCGGCGGGCAGCAATCTGCCTCCACTGAAAGTTGGCATCCTTTCCAGTTCCAACCACAGTGTCACCGGGCTGGGAGCCGTGCAGTACGTCAACGACGCCTTGCAACACGTTGTCTCGCTCGCCGCCGCGAAACCCCCGCCGGACTCGCACGTGGAGTCGAACGCGAGCCACTACGAAGTGGTTGCGTCCGACGCGTCCAAGCCTTGCAAGTTCTTATTCCCGGTGACGAGCGGCGGAGCCTTCGAGGTCGAAGACATTCAGGGCCACGTCACGCAGCAAGGCGCGCAGTACAGCGGGAATGGCAATCTTATCATTCATCTCGCCAATCAGTCGAGCGGCGGCTACGACATTTATCCGCCCATTCCCATCAGCTTCACCAACTGGAACGTTCCTGACGGCCAGACGGTCGCCTCAGGAACCATCGATGTCTCGCCTGGCATCACACTTCACGCCAGCGTGCCCGGAGTGACAGGAAGCGTCGATCGCATCCAGGGCCACACATCGTCCCAAGGCGGCGCTGCGCAAGGAGAAGTGGACGCGACACTCAGCCTGACGCTGAGCGACGACACGCTGCGCCTGCCTGGGGTGGAGAAGCCGCAAACGTGGAACGGATTGACCTCGGAGCTGCATGCGAACGGCGACTGGACGAAAGACGGCCTGACGTTGCCTTCGACGATTATTGGCTGGAGCGCATTCCAGATGCAGTCGAAAAACGTGCGCATCGACCTGAGTCATCATGACGGCGACGCTGCGGGCGCGCTCTGCGGCGGCCTGAGCGGCGGCGACTGGGTGGGCGTGCGCTTCCCGACGCTCACGGTGGTGCCGTATACGATGGGCCTTGTCGCGGCGTCTGCGCTGCAGCCCACGGTCACGGACTGGGGCGTGATCGGCGGCGGACTCTGCGGCAGCCTGACCACCGGCCAGTTCCACTCGAATTACGAGGACGGCACAGTCGACTTCCAAAAGCTCGTTGCGACCGCCGCGCCCGGCCAGGGTGACTTGACTGCCACCTACTACGGCATGGACATCTACGTTCCGTGGCTAGACACACACATCAAAGGTGACGCACATCTCCAATCGGGCGGCGGCAAACAGGCCTCGATCACGTTTCCTAACAGCCCCGCTCAAGTCACCAAGACGTACGGCAACGTTTCCTTCACGGCGAAGAATCTTGTCTTCACCCAGGTGCAGGGCCACGGCTGGGCCGTACAAACCACCACCACCTACACCTTCAACGCCGAAGGCAAGACCTTCACCACGATTCCGCTTACGCCGTTCATCTTCGGCATGGATGGTCGCGCCTATCTGGCCAACAACGCCAGCTCGATTGACGTTCCGCTGGGCGGCAGCGCCAAGCTCGGCCCCACGCCAGTCGATCTTGTCTCCGCGCACATCGCAGTGCCGATCAGCGGCAGCCAGATCTTCACCGCGCAATTCAGCACCCACGTTCACCTGTCGGAGGTGATGGCCGCAGCGCCGATGCAGGTGAACTACGAGCTCGACGAGTCGGGCACCAACATCACCCAGCAAGGCCCGGCAAATTCCCCGTTCACTGTCGACGTGCCGTATCCCTCGGGGCAGCCGAGTTCCGACGCCAAGGTGCACCCCGTATACAACGGTGGCGGCACTACCGAGTACTCCGGGACAGTGGATTTGAGCGAGCTGGGCGGGCCGCCGGTTACGGCGCAGTTCCGGCTGGGCTACGGCAACGGGCACGATTACTGGCTGACGCGCGCCATCATCGGCCTTGGCGATACCGGCGTTCCCATCGTACCGGTGCCGCCGATCATGAATCTCTATTCGATCTCCGGCGGAATGGGCCACAACTTCCCCATCAATGCGTTCACCGACACCGGCGACCTGAACGCAGCGAGCCCCGTCTACGACAACTCGTTCCTCTTTTACGCAGGCATGCGAGTGGGCATGCCCGATCATTTCACCTACACGCTCGACGGCGATCTCACCATCAAAGCCAGTGGCCAGGACGCTGGCGCACGCATGGACTTCAAGGCATGGCTGCTCAAGCTGGCCGATAACGGCAATGGTGATTTTCAGGGGTACTTCCAATACGCGGGCGGAAACTTCGACGGACGCTTGTGGGGGCATCTGGATTTCATGGACGGATTGGCCTCGCTCGATCTTGGCAGTAACGCCAACAATGCCGCCGTCGATCTGCACTTTGGCAACGGACCATGGCACATCGACGCTGGCAAAAAAGAAGGCCCGCGGATTCAGGGTCACTTCCTCGTCTCCGATGCCGACATGTACTTCATGCTGTCGGACCAGGGACTCGCCATGGGAGGCGGGGTGAGCATCGATCTCGAAGTCGGCGACAACTCGGTAGCGTCGGCTTATGTGAAAGGCAGCGTCGACGCGGGCGTCACCATCACGCCGCAGCCGCACATCTCCGGGGACTTTTCGGCCAATGCAAGCGCGGGCGTGTGCGTGTCGGGGGTGTGTGTTTCCGATTGGGTGAGCGCGCAGATCCACGCTGAGGCCATGCCGCTCGATATTGACGCGAGCGCTTCGCTTGGCCTGCCCTGGCCTTTGAGCAGCGTTTCGTTCTCGGTGCATCTATGAAGAAGACAGGGAACAAGCGAGCGAGGGTGCAAGAGAGCAGGAGAACCATTCCGCCGCGTTGTCTTGCCGTCGCTGCGGCTTTTCTCTTGCTTGGCGCCGCGGCAGGCAAGGCGCAGGAGAACGGCGGCGCCGCCTTTGCCGTTTCGGATGGCCGGGGAATCATCCAATTGTTATGGTTTCCTCCGGCGTCGCAATGGCCGGCGGGCGGCTGGAGCGTCTCCGATGCTTCGGGAAACATGCTTATTCCACACGTCGCGATGGGCGATGCAGCGGCGCTCGCCGCTTTGCCGATTGAAGACGCCGACACCATCAAGCGGTTGCCCGATGTGCTCGGCAAGCCGCAGGCCAACGAGAAGCAGCAGCAGAACTTCATCAACTTGCTCGGGCTGCGCGCCTTCAGCGATCTCGATTTCGCCCGCGCGCTAGGGCTCTATGCGACCCTCGCCAACGTGCCGCCCGGTGCTCGCACTTACACTATCCAAGGCCTTGATGCGCAAGGCAACCTCACGGGCATCAAGCTCGTCTCGCCGCCGGTGGATGCATCGCAGGCCACGGTGCTGCCTCCTTCGCCCGATGGAGTCCAGGCCATGGTGGATGAGACCGGTGTCTCGCTCTCCTGGAATCCACCAGCGGAGAATCGTGTGCTGCCCGCCATTTCGTGTGTGGTTGAGCGGAATGGAAGCTCCATCAGCGTGAAGCCGTTTGTTGTGGGCACACAATGGAATCCGAAGCTGGCGCTGGTGGTGGACCGCAGCGCGCCACCGAACACAGCCGTGGCCTACAAGATCTACACCGTGGACGCCTTCGGCCGCCGGAGCCAGCCTTCCTCGATTCGCATCTTCTTCCCGGACTTTCGCGCGCTCGCGCCACCGGCTGTGGTGCAGGCGGCGGGATCGCCGGGCAAAATTGTGGTGACCTGGACTGCCGGGCAGAAGCCCAATCTCGCCGGCTATGTGGTCGAACGATCGTTCATGCCGAACGGCCCCTGGGAGACGCTGATGACGCAGGCGCTGCCACCGGGTACGGGCCAGTACGAGGACAATAATCTGCGCGGCGGGACATCCTACTACTATCGCGTGCGCGCCGTTGGCCCACGTGGCGATCTAGGCCCGCCGTCATTCGCCGCCAGCGCCATCCCCACGAATCCCGGCGCACCGCCTGCCGTCACCGGTCTTGCCGCCGATGCGGGCCAGACCCGCGTACGGCTAACCTGGACGCCCGTCAGTTTTCCTGTGGCAGGTTATTTTGTGGAGCGCAGCGCCGCTGCACCCTCCGGGCCAGGCTCGGCCGCGTCCACAAACTGGGTTCGCCTGAATCCGCGCGCTGTTCCCGAGCCTCTGTACGACGACTATGTCGGCACAGCATCGGGAGACACCCTCGAGTACCGCGTTCTGGCTGTTGCGCTCGACAATGCCGAAGGTCCGCCGAGCAATGCGGTCGAAGTGACTCTGGCTGATCGTTCGTTGCCCGGCGAGCCCACGATCACAAGTGCATCCGGCGCGGGCGGCAAGGTGGTGTTGACGTTTGCTCCGGCCATGCCCGAGGAGCGCACGGCGCAGTTTCTCGTCCTGCGCTCAGGCAATGCCGCCGACCAGGGCGTTGTGCTCGGCGATCCGTTACCTGGCAGCGCGCGCGACTATCAGGACCTCTACGTCAGTCCCGGCAACACATACTTTTATCGCTTGGTGGCCGTTGATTCAGCCGGCAATCGCAGCGACGTCACCGATCCCGTGATCGTTCGCGTCGGATCGGCCACGATACCCAAGCCCGCAGTGCCAGTGCTCAAAGCGGCGAGCCAGCCATCGTCCGGCGTCACCCTGCAATTCGCCAAGGCCCCGGCAGGCCTCAGCGTAGTCATTGAGCGCCAGGACGCTCCTACGGGCGGTTGGATTCGGATTGCAGGCCCCATCGACGGAACGACGGCAAGCGACTACCCGCCCGCGGGCAATGCGCAGGTGCGCTACCGCATCGCCTACGTCTCGGCCTCTGGAGAAACCGGAGATCCCAGCGACCCAGTGGCGATTGCCAATGCCGGATCGGGCGCGACCGCTCACTGATGGAGAGACGCGCCCTGACATGGATGGAATGACGAACAAGGCTTCTCGGCAGCGTGTTGCGTAGTGCCCTTTCAAGACAAATCCAAGCTAATCTTGTCCCTCGCCAAAATTCTATCCGGCGAGGAAAACGGCCAGATTCTTGGCCTTCGGAACAGCTTTGAAGCCGACTCTCCACTTTCGGAATGAGGGTCCGGTAAACACGAAGGGGAGCACTATAAAGCCGCGCCGATGTAGTCGATTTTGTAGCTGCCAAAGCACTCCAGAACCACAAAGATCAACAACGATTGGGCTGCAGGTCGTAAGCCGTTCCCTCAAAAGCACTTATTTTCACCGTTCTTCAACAGGCCTCAACAAGTGCTTTGATCTGGTTCGGGACCAGGTTCTCTACCAGGAAATCCCCCTCATAAGCCTTTTAGATTCAATCTCCGGTTCTCTACCAGTTGTTGAACTCTATTGAATCTAGAGGATCTGACAGCTACAGAATCGACTACAGTCGCACGCCGAGAATCGCTTGGCGTGCTGAAATGCTTTAAGAATACTGGATTTGCAGGGATGTCCTGCGGGCTGACCACCTGGGTTTGCACCATGGGCATACCATTGCCAACCCTGTCTTCCGCCAATCTCCTGGATTGCTTCCGAATTGCGGAGAACTCGGGAGCGCATCCATTCATGGACGCTAGGGCGTTTACCAGGACCGATCCGGCTGTTCTTATGTAAAGTGCCGTCGGTGAGCGCGTTGCCCTGTTGGCAACAGTTGACAATTCAAGTTGGGGAAACTCCCCGCATGCGGGCCGCCTTGTTGGCACCAACCCAGTACGGTGGTAGTCGAAAAGGAAAGATCCTTGAGGGTACGCTCTCCGCTCGTATTAGTCTCCCAGCAGATCGGCGATCCCGTCTGCGGCTCCGCACCTGACCACTGTCTTGTTGAAGGCGCGCCTGGGTTCTGAACAATACCATTCGATAAATTCTCTGATGGCATGATCGTATGTTCGTTGTGAGCCTCGAGAGGTCAGGCTATTCAAGACGGCTGACTTCGATTGCTCAAGGTCTGGGAGCTTCAGAACATGATTACGTGTCCGTTTTCGCTTTGTCTTGCTGTTTGCCATGCGATCGGCCCCATTCGCCGTGGCAAAAAGCATGATCCTGATCGCCATTTCGGTATATCGCAGCCTTGCAGATTTTCGGTAGTCATCTATTCGAGCCGGCCTCGGCCGGGTTACCTTGTCCGGATTTGTAGATTTCGGCTGACGCCAGCGTCCAGTCAGCGCCAATTCCCCCAGTGATAAGCACTGATCCATCCGGCAAGAGCGTTGCGGAGTGCCAGAACCGAGTTACGTTCATTGGATCCGTGGAGGTGAACGAGCCAGACGCGGGGTCGTAGATCTCTGCACCACTGAGGCTCTGGTACCCAGCCGGGCTCTCCCAGTCACCGTATCCACCGGAAATCAATACTTTCCCATTTGAGAGCAGGGTAGCCGTGTGCGCGATGCGATCTGTGGTCATCATTCCGGCGGGCAAAAATGCGCCAGTGACCGGGTCGTAGAGTTCGGCGGTCGCCAGCGGAGCAGTATTTGAGAGAAGCCCTCCCGTGTAGAACATTGGAGTGGATTCCCCTCCAGCGATCAGGACCTTGCCGTTCGCAAGCAGGCTGGCCGTATGCCCGGACCGCGGCGTGGTCATCGAGCCAGTCGATGAAAATGTATTCGTCGTCGGATCGTAGAGCTCCGCAGATGCAAGCGCTCCTTCACCGTTCTCCCCTCCGACGATCAGTACTTTTCCAGATGGCAGCATGGTTGCGGTATGACCAGTTCGCGGAGAAGCCAAGCTTGCGGCGGCGACAAACGACCCCGCCGCAGGATCGTAGATTTCCGTGCTGGCCAGCGCTTCGACACTTGTTGAGCCTCCGACAATTAGAACTCGACCATCCGCCAGCAAAGTCGCGGTATGTTGAGTGCGGCTGGCTTGCATCGAGCCCGTATTTGTGAAGCTGCGGCTCGCCGGGTCATACAACTCAGCAGTTGGTGTTGAAGGGAGCCAGGTCGGGTACCCGCTGAATCGAGTTCCCCCAGTAACCAGGACCTTGCCATTCATTAAGAGCGTCGACGTATGGAATTCGCGGGCTACGCAAGGATTTCCGACTGACGAAAACTTTCCTTGGGAAGGGTCAAAGATTTCAGCGGATGGAATAGACACAAGCAGGTCGTCGATGTCCAATTGCCCGCCATCGACCACCAGAACAGTGCCGTCAGTCAGCAGAGTCGCGGTGTGACCAGCACGGGGTTCATTCATCGTTCCCGTCGGAAGAAATGCTGACGCGCCGGACGAGGAAATTCCATTGGTATTCCCACCCCAAATTATCGCGTTATCGCAGCTAGTGCCGGCAGTCGGACTGCCGCTTCCGGGGCCGCTTCCGGTGCCGCCCCCTGTGCCGCTTCCGGGGCCGCTCCCCGATCCGGTGGTGCCAATGTTTCCGACACCACCACAGGCTGTCATCAGCCCTACAAGACAAAACGCAGCTACAATACAAGTCCCCTTCATGGTGGATTACCTCGCTCGGAAAATTAGCAAACTTAGAACGCGATGCTCGATGGCGAATCCCGGCAGCGGCTTATGGTTTGACATTCAGATCGGGGAGTAAGCCGCAGCGAATGCTGATTCTTCACTTGAAGATTTCTGCTGTGTTGAGCACAAATGGGGTTCCTGGTGGTTCGGCATATGTGCCCCCAGTGATAAGCACTGTGCCGTCTGCCAGCGCTACCGCGCTATGGAGCCCTCGTGACATGGCAAGGCTTCCGGCTGGACTGAAGCTTGATGTAACCGGATCGTAGATCTCTGCTGAAGGCGTTGTGTGATAACCCGTGTCGTCCGTGGTCCACCCACCAACGATGAGGACTGTGCCATTCGTCAGCAACGTTGCGGTATGTTCGATGCGAGGAGATATCATCTTCCCCGCGTAAGAGAAGCGCCCAGCAGATGGATCGTAGATCTCCGTTGTGGGGTCAACTTGTGTGCTGTCGTCCCCCAGTCCAGGCACACCGCCTGTGAAGAAGACTTGCCCGCTGGGCAACAGCGTAGCAATGTGCCCGGAACGCGGCATCATCATTGATCCGGTTAAAGAGAAGGTTCCGGAACCAGGATCGTAAAGCTCTGCGGTTGCCAACGACGAGCCTTGTTGCGATTCCCCGCCTGTTACGAGGACCTTGCCATTTGCCAGCAATGTAGCAGTGTGCCCCCAGCGTGCAGTGGACATATTGCCAGTTGGAAGAAACGAGCCTGTTGCCGGGTCGTAGATCTCTGCCGTCTGGTTAAGTCCATCATTACCCCAACCGCCGGCAACCAGGACTTTCCCGTCGGCAAGCAGCGTGGCTGTATGGCCAGACCGAGGGACCGCCATGCTGCCGGTCGTCTGGAAGAGCCCTGTAGCGGGGTCAAACAACTCAGCGGTATCCGTAGCAGCCTGGGGGCCGTTGGCTGTTTCGCCGCCAGCCACCAGTACTTTTCCACTCCGCAAGAGTGTCCCGGTACAAATCATGCGCGGGTCCATCGGAAGGCTGCGAAATGTGCTTCTCGACGAATCGAATAGTTCCGCTTCGCCGGTAGGGCCGACCCCCGCAAATCCGCAGACGATCAACACTCGTCCGTCGGGCAACAGGGTACTGGAGTGCATCAACTGTGCCTGCGCCATGGTTCCGGCGGGAGAGAAATGCGGCGACGAATCACTGCCCCCGCCGGGCTTGGTGCCTCCGGGGTTGCTCCCGGACCCGGTGTTGCCAACGCTTCCGACACCACCACAAGCTGTCATCAGCCCCGCAAGACAAATCGCAGAAATGTGACAAATTCTCTTCATGGCGCATCTCCTCTCTCGGGGAATTAGCAAACTTCGAACGCAATGCTCGATGGCGAATCCACGTGTTGCCGGCACTCTGTAAGCTTCATGGCTTGTAAATTTCGGCGGTGTTGGTGGAAGACGGCCAAGTTGTATACCCTCCAGTGATCAACACTGTCCCATCGGGTAGCAGAGTTGCCGTGTGGTCATGGCGGCCCACGGTCATGTTGCCCACTGACGCAGCCATTTCCGTCGAAGGATCATAGAGGTCCGCTTCAGCGCTACCTGAGCCGCCTTCCAACTGACCACCGGAAATCAGGACAGTCCCATTGGAAAGACGAACGGCTGCGGAGAACTCATGAGGCCCAATCATCCTTCCAACAGAAGTAAACGTGTCCGCGGTTGGGTCGTAGAGTTCTGCGTCGGCGGAAAGATCCATCCCATCGCTACCCACAAACAACACCTTCCCGTTCATGAGCAGGGTTGCCGTGTTCACGTTCCCCCACTGCGCCAGCGGGCCTGCAACGCTGAACGTGTTTGTTCGCGGGTCATAGAGTTCAGTCGCCCCACTCTCACACCAAAGAGCACACCCAGCCCATCCAGTGAGCAAAACCCTGCCATCCTGTAGCAAGGTGCTTGTAATCCATAGTGTGTCTGCATTGGTGTACGCGCCCGTAAGAGAGAAAGCGCCGGTAGCCGGGTCATAGATTTCTGCGTCGTCGCCTTCCACTAAAACTCTGCCATCCTGTAGCAGAGTGGCAAAACTCATATTGAGTGAACTCTGGGAAGACCCTGTTCCCACCGGAATCATATTTCCTGTGGAAGTGAATGCTCCAGTCGACGGATCGTAGATTTCCGCGCTAAGATCCTGAGATCCACCCACGATCAAGACTTTGCCGTTGGCAAGTAAGACAGCGCCAGGCGAACTCCGAGGAACCATCATGTTGCCTGTCGGAGTGAAGCTGCGAGTAGAAGGATCGAAAAGTTCGGCGCTGGCAAGTGGCAGCTGTACGGGATACCCAGCCAAAACACCTCCTGCAATTAGGACTTTCCCGTCAGGGAGCAGGATTGCGACGTGGTTCGCCCGTGCAGTGTTCATGTTCCCAACTGCCACGAAGTTGCTGGAAGTAGTGGTAGGGGCGGGCGGCGCGCTGGGCGGGGCCGGTGCTCCCGATTGAATCCCACGAGGGGTGCTACCACAACCGGAAAGCAAGACAACAGCGAAGGACGCGAACAGGGTGAGAGTTTTCATTCCCAATCTCCTTGTAGCAGTCGCGATTGAGGGCGCATTTGAGCGGGATTTAGATTTTGGCCTCCCGGGAGGTTTCAACAGCCCCAAAAGACAAGTCGCGAAGACGACACAAATCCCTTTCATGGCAGACTACCTCCCGGGGAAAATGAGCGAACTTAGAACGCAATACTCGGCGGCGAATCCACGGTGATCCGCTTCCCCGCGAGCACCCCTGTGAGATGAGCCAGCGTATTTCCTGCTTGATCGAATTGATCGATGGTAAAGGATCCGCTGAATCTGTCTTTACCCTCTTCCAGGGTTACCTCTTCACGGATGTTGGCCGGTCCGACGAGATTTCCGTTCGGGTCAAAACTGATGGCAAAGTGATTCAATTCGTATCTGCGTCCGCCAACCCTTTTCCAGACTCCGAGGCAAAAGCTCTGTGTTGCCGGCGGACGGGAGGAATTCATGATCTCCGTTCCGTCGCTATGCCATTGCGCATAGGCAGAGTCAATGACTGTACCGTCGGGTATGCCCTCATTGCCTTCAGCGGTAAACGTCACCTTCCAGAAGCCGACTATCGGCTCCTCCGCCCCCTCAAAATCAGACACGAGCAAAGGTTTCATCTGTCCGAGCCGAAATCCTTGCCACGCCTGCCGCTGGACCGGGTTACTACAGAGCCCCAATTTGGATAAGTCACCGCATTCCGCGTTTGCTCTGGCAGCGAATACACCCGCCAGAAGAGTCGCCAAAACCGTGAGCTTGATGATTGAATTCCTCCCCATATCGAATCCTCCATGGCCAGTTGGCCAGCTTTTGATTTCGGCCAGATTCCTCCGAACGGCGCCCTTTGGACAATGGATGTTGCATGACCATTGGCTGACAAGAATCTGACTCGGTAACTCATTGAATTTGGGGGTCTTGCAGAGATATCTAACAAACTGTTGGGTGTTCCCATTGGTCGATTTCGGTGCTAAGCTGGCAACCAGCCACATTGGAGGTTCGCACGGATACCCCAGTGCAAGTTCGAAAAGCGCGTTTCGGCGCGTTTGAGATTGATTTGCGCTCAGGGGAACTGCGTAAACATGGCATTAAGATCAAGTTGCAGAATCAGCCCTTTCAGGTTTTGCAGCTCCTGCTCGAGCGCCCTGGTGAGATCGTGACGCGCGAAGAGTTGCGATCTAAACTCTGGCCTGAAAACACATTTGTCGATTTCGATGTTGGCTTGAATACTGCCATCAAGAGGCTGCGAGACGCCTTAAGCGACTCGGCCGAAAACTCGCATTATGTCGAAACGCTGCCTCGGAGGGGCTATCGATTCATCGCTGCTGTCGAGCCGGTTGACGAGACGACCACGCGGCTCCCTGGCGCAAACGGTCAATCACAAAAAGCTCGTGCAACACCGCGACACTGGAAGATCTGGTCTGTTGGAAGTTTGGTCGTTCTGATCGGTTCGTTACTGCTCTATCTCAACCTGGGCACTTTGCGGCAACGACTCCATCGGCAGCCCACTCCAATCCAATCAATTGCAGTCCTCCCGCTCGAGAATCTCAGTGGCGACCCCGCTCAGGAGTACTTCGTCGACGGAATGACGGATGCGCTGACGACCGACCTGGGAAAAATCGGGCAACTAAGAGTCGTCTCAAAAACCTCGATGATGCGTTACAAGGGGACAAAGAAATCCCTTCAAGATATCGCCAAGGAAATTGGCGTTGATGCATTGGTCGAAGGAGGTGTCACCCGTTCAGGTGATCGGATACGGATCACTGCGAACCTTGTCCAGGTTGCGCCCGAGAAGCACTTGTGGGCCGACAGTTTCGAGGCAAGCATACAGAATGTTCTGGATCTACAGGATGATGCTTCGCGCGCGATTGCCAATGCAATCCAGGTCAAGTTGTCGCCCCAGGAAAAGGTGCGACTGACGAATTCCCATCCGGTCAATCCTCAGGCCTACGACGCCTATCTGCAAGGCCAGTTTTTTGCGGAGACGCCTGGCCCCGATGCTGGTGAGAAGGCAACCGAATATTTTGAGCAGGCAATCAGAGATGACCCAGCCTGGTCTTTACCTTATTCGGGATTGGCCAGGATGGTTTCGATTGAGGGTTCGAACCGTCCATTGCCGAATGAGAATTGCACGAGGGCAAAGGATGCAGCTCTTGAAGCACTGAAAAGGGACCCCGAATCTCCTGAGGCGCACACTGTCTTTGCAGACATTGAGTATTTCTGTGAGTGGAATTGGGCGGATGCTGAACGAGAAGTGGCGCGGGCGATTGAGATCAATCCCAACCTGGCCCAGGCTCATAGTTCCCGCGGCCGGTATTTGCTCACAATGGGCAAAACCGGAGAAATGCTGGAAGAGACGAGAAGAGCAGTTGAACTTGACCCTCTTTCTTTCCGAATACGCTGGGATCGCTGGATATCGCTCTATGCGGTCGGACGATATGACGAGGCATTGGAGCAATGTCACAAAATCCAGGAACTGAATCCAAACCTCGATCTTGGGTACCTCTATTGTAGTGATGTGTACGTCCAAAAAGGGAATCTCACAGAGGCCGTTCAGGGATATGAGAAGGCTGTAACCCTTACTGGGGGAAAGAATCCCCGTACGATTGCCCATCTGGCGTACGCCTACGCTTTGGCGGACAGACGAAACGATGCTCAGAAATTGCTGGCTAATTTGATCGCAATTTCAAAGCAGCGTTATGTGCATCCGGATCTAATCGCATTGGTATATTTGGGACTGGGACAGAAGGAAACGGCGATTGAATGGCTCGACAAGGCTTATCAGGTGCGCGCCCGGGATTTGCTCGACATCAGATATGACCCGCAGTTTGCCGAATTGCGAACAGACCAGAGATTTGTTGATCTCGTTCGGCGCATTGGTCTTCCTCCCCTGTGATATTGAGTTCCCTGGGAACGTGGCAGCATGGATTCATTCAGACAGTGGAAGGGTCGACTCAGTTTGTTGCTGCTGGTGTGCGTTGCTTGCCCCATCCTTGGCCAGGCACCAACCGGGAGTATCACTGGGGAGATCCATGACCCAACTGGTGCTTCAGTAGCCGGGGCGCAGCTGGTTCTGCGCGACATCGCCACTGAATCCCTCCGATCTGCCACGGCATCACGTTTGGGAAGCTATGAGTTTCCGCAGCTATCTCCGGGCATCTACGACCTCTCCGTCGAAGCGAGAGGTTTTAGGCAGACAGTAGAACGCCACATTGTGGTGAACGTTGGGTCCGCTGTACATCTCGATGTAACAATGCCGCTGGGTGATGTGTCAGAAACGGTGACGGTGGATGCCGAGCCCCCAATGATCCAGCCCGACAAGGTCTCCATCGGCTCAATTGTTGATCTGCACTCGATCCAGAATCTTCCATTAGAGGATCGCCAGTTTCTGAATCTGGCCCTCCTCGTTCCAGGCACAATTCCGGGCGCACCGGGAACTCGTGTTGCAGGAAGCCCCGTCGAAACCTTTTCGGTAGTTGGCATGCGCAGCCAGTCAAACAACTATACCCTGGATGGGATCAGCAACAATGACCCTCACATTAATGGTCCGCTCAATCTCTTTCGGATCGCGGACGCGGTGCAGGAGTTCAATGTTGAAACAAGCATTCCTGGAGCAGAAGCCGGGCGCAATAGCGGCGCTCACGTCAGCATCATTACGAAAAGCGGTGGAAATGCCTATCACGGAACGCTCTTCTACTACGCTCGAAACGACGCGTTTGATGCAACTCCATACTTCCTGAATCGTGCCGGTTTGCCTAAGAATCCGTTGCATCGTAGTCAATTCGGCGTCACTTCAGGCGGATTCATTCGTCGTGATAGGACATTTTGGTTTGCGAGTTTCGAGGGTTACGACCAGTCTGTACAAGACCCGGCAACAGCTCGAGTACCTACAGATGCAGAGCGCTTACAAGTTACCGATGCTGTCTCGCAATCTTTGCTTCCATTCTGGCCTAAGGCGAACACGCCGCAATTGCTACTGGCAACCGGGATGAACTGGGCGGGAACCACTCCGGACGAAGCTAAGGACCAAACATACCTGTGGCGAATCGATCAGAATCTGACCAACACTCATCGGCTCACCGGCCGGTTTATTTGGTTGACTGGAAGTACTCTCGCCAGGCAGACGACCCCCTTCGATGGAGCGATCAGGAATTCTCCTGAACAATCATCGTTGCTTGTTCAGGACACCTATAGCACTGATCGCTTGGTGAATGAGGTCCGTTTTGGGCTTTCGCGGAATAAGGCTTTCCTGCAACCGGCCGACGCGAACATCAACCCGGCTTTGATCTTCAAAGATAGTGCCGGAAATACGATGCCAGGCTACACTGACACTCGGCTTGATCCTCTGAACGGCGGTTTGCCCACGATCACAATCACTGGCTTTACTGGCGGCGGACTGGGCGTCGGTTCCGGTTTCCCTCAGGGACGAACGACGAATTCCTATGAGTTTCTCGATGATCTTTCTCTGATTGGACTTTGGGGAAACAGCCGGCACACTCTGCATCTCGGCGGAGGTGCACGCGACGAGGCCGCCAACCTCTTCCTGAATGCATTCTTTCGAGGTTCTATTTCTTTTCCTAATTGGAGCGCGTTCGCATCTGGCCAACCGAGCAGAGGAAGTTTGGCGACCGGTACTGGTGAAACGTTTCGCAATTGGTCGCGTGTTCCGGTTTACTTCTATGCACAGGACGTATTCAAACCTCGGGCCAACCTCACCTTCAATTTTGGTCTTCGCTGGGAATACCCCGGATCAATGACAGAAGCGAATGATCGAGGCAGTAATTTCGTTCCCGGCATAGGCCAGATGAAGCTCAACAGTGACTTGCGCATCGATGTGGACCCAACTCAACTTGGACGTGCCGCACTGCTGCAAACCCCGGTCAATACGCTGCTTCCAAGAGATGGCGAATTCAGCATCCCGAAGAAGAACCTCTCCCCTTTTATTGGCTTCGCCTACTCGCCGAGTATCTTGTCGCAGATTTTTCCTGTTGGCAGTACAGTGATCCGCGCAGGATTTCGAATCAGCTACGACGACATCTTCCAGGACGTACCCGCGCTCATGGGACTGAACTTCCCACTCGTTCTTGCAACCACGCTCCCCCGCGGCAGCTACACTTGGGCAACTGTATTGAACCAGAATCTGCGGCTATTCGCTCCTGACCCAACCGTACTGCCTCAGGGCGAACGAGGGATCCTTACATTTAATACGCTTGATACACATCCTTCGACCCCGTATTCGATGAATTACGCATTTGAGATCCAACGGCAACTTAGTAAAAGTCTTTCACTTGAGATTTCCTATACGGGTTCCCAAGGCCGAAAACTTGCCGTGGCACTCGATCCAAACGAGCCCGCCGTGACGGTGAATGATCTCACCAAGCGCGGCGACCAGGCACCCAACCAACGGACTTTTCCGTTTCCGCAGTATTCCAACATCCTTCAGGCAGCGTTCGTCAGCAACTCAAATTTCAATGGACTCGCTCTGGTGGCACATGAGCGAATGACCCGAGGACTCAATTTCACGGCGTCTTATGAGCTGAGTAAATCGTTGGATGATAACTCCGGATTTTTCCCGTCTGATGGAGACACGGCGATTTACGCGGACTCAAAGATACGAGCGCTCAATTACGGGCTATCTTCGTTCGACATCCGACAGCATGTGATTGCTTCGTTTGTCTATCAACTTCCGTTGCGGTCGACGGGCGCAGCTGGCCTGAGAGCCGTTCCGCGGCGGATACTCGGAGATTGGGCCATTTCCGGTGTGACCACTTTCAGAAGTGGTTTTCCGTTTACAGTTCGCGCGAGTACTGACACAGACTTCACAGGGCTGAATCGATGGACTCCTGCGGGCTTTTCTGACCGGGCAGATATTAAACCCGGAGTGACCGTAGTGCCACATAACATGAGCAATCCTGACAATGCCTTTGACCCGAACGCGTTCAGCTTTCCCAAGGCCGGGCAGCCCGGCAATGTAGCGCGTAACAGCATGATCGGCCCGCATCTGATCGATCAGGATTTCGCAATTCTGAAAGACTTCTTTTCCCGAAAGACACAGCAGGCCCAAGTTCGTTTTGAGGCGTTTAACCTGTTCAACCACGCTAATTTCCAACTGCCCGAAAATCGACTGGATCAGAGTTCAGTGGGCAAAATTGGAAATTCATACGACCCTCGACTGATTCAGCTCAGTATGCGTTTCCAATGGTGAGCCGCGCATTCCAGGTCGGCCCGAACCAAGTGTCAATTTACGCTCTTCTTACTTTCAATTAGCTGCGCAAGTTTGCGAGAGGGCATATCTTTTCGGATTTCAACCGGCTCGATTAGCCTCTCACTGCGAGTCGGTTAAGCAGTCACTGGGTGATTGGGAGCAGATTGGTACTGAGAAGCGTGCAACTGGCCTTCGGCCAGACAGGATGCGAAGGAACGCGAGTCGCGCGATCATTGTAGGTGCCGGTTGGGTGACAGCTACAGCCCGCGCCGACATTGGTGCTTCCAGAGCCCGTCGAAAAGCGTGGGTCCGGGGTTGCGTACAGATGTGTGATGACGACCGTCTTCGGGCGGCGATCTCGATTGGGAGTTTGCTCTGCATTCGTGCCCTGGGCACTCGACCGGCATGGAGGTCTCGATGGCCAAGCAGAGTCATAGAAGGTGTGATCAGCTGCCGGTCCTGCATCCCGATGCTGCTGGGATAGATGTAGGGGCGAGCGAGCTGTTCGTCGCAGTGGGCACCGATCGTGATCCGCGGCCCGTACGTCGCTTTCCCACGTTTACCCGTGATCTTCACGCACTGGCCGATTGGCTTCAGCAGTGCGGAGTTCGCTCCGTCGCGATGGAGTCAACCAGTGTTTACTGGATTCCGATCTATCAGATTCTGGAGGCTCGCGGCCTCGAGGTCTGCCTGGTCAACGCACAGCACGTGAAGAACGTGCCGGGACGCAAAACGGACGTCTCCGACTGCCAGTGGCTTCAGTACCTGCACTCAGTCGGTTTACTGCGAGCCAGCTTCCGACCGCCTGGCGCGATCTGCGCTGTACGCGCTCTCTGGCGTCATCGCGGCAGCTTGGTCCAGATGGCTGCCGAGCACATCATGCATATCCAGAAGGCGCTGGATCAGATGAACCTGCAGGTCCACCGCGTGCTGACCGAGATTACCGGTTTGAGCGGGCTGCGCATTCTCGATGCGATTCTTGCCGGGGAGCGAGACCCGCTCACACTCGCCCGGCTCTGCCATAAGCGCGTGAAGAGCAGCGAGAGCACGGTGGCGAAGTCGCTTGAAGGAGACTATCGACCAGAGCACATCTTCGCGCTACGGCAGTCACTGGGAGCGTACCGCTACTATCAGCAACTGGTGTTGGAGACGGATCAGGAGATTCAGTGCCAGATGGCCGAACTGCAGGCCGCAGACAACGCATTGGCCAAGATGCCGAAGCGAACCAAGCGCTTGCCATACCAACGACAGGGGCACGAGCCGCGTGTGTCCGATCTTCGCAGCGAACTCTATCGGATCTTCGGGGTTGATCTGACCAACGTGCCTGGCATCAGTGCAATGACTTCCCAAACGATACTCTGCGAGGTCGGCACGCATGTTTCCCGCTTCCGTAATGCATCCGCATTCGCCTCCTGGCTCGGCCTGTGTCCGGAAAAGAAGATCAGCGGCGGAAAAGTGCTCTTCACCAAGAGCAGACGAGTCCGAAGCCGGGTTGCCATCGCACTCCGTCTGGCGGCACGTTCTTTACATCATGCCAAAGACTACATGGGAGAGTTCTTCCGCAGGATCTGCCGCAAGCTCGGAAAACCTCAAGCTATAACAGCCACAGCTCACAAGCTTGCCCGAATCGTCTACCACCTGCTCAGCACACGAGAGCCATACGACGAATCCGTGTTCCACAAGTGCGAAGAGGAGGCCTTAAAGCGTGCCGAGATGCGACTGCGCAGGCAGGCTGCTCATCTCGGATTCCGTATCATTCCTGCAGTAGAAGGATGATGGTTCCTTGGGAGTCGGCTAATAAGATGGTCCGCCGCTTGATTCCCCCGCGGAAGCGGGTGATCGAGGTGGCAGCATTTAAAAAGGAGGATCATCGACATGCAGATACACTCGGTTGGCATCGATCTAGGCAAGACAACCTTTCATCTCGTAGCACTCGGCGCTGCCGGCAAGGTGATTGTGCGGAAGAAGTTCGACCGGAAGCAGCTTCTGGTCTATACCGCGAACGTCCCGGCATCTCTGATTGGACTTGAGGCCTGCTCTGGGGCTCACTTTCTCGGACGCGCGCTGCGCAAGCAAGGTCATGATGTCCGGCTTATCCCAGCTCAGTTTGTAAAGCCATTCGTGAAGTCGAACAAGAACGACTTCATCGATGCAGAGGCGATCGCGGAGGCCGTCGAGCGGAGGAACATGCGTTTTGTCCCGATCAAGACCGATGATCAGCTGGACCTGCAGGGTATCCACCGGGTCCGTGATCGCCTGATCTGCCGGCGCACGGCGGTGATCAATCAGCTTCGGGCATTTCTGCTCGAGCGCGGGATGGTTTTTGCGAACAGGCCAGCGAATCTCAAGGCTGCCATGGCGGACATTCTGGAGAACGCCGAGGCGGACCTGACGCCGCAGATGAGAAGCCTGATCAACATGCTCTGGGATGAGTGGAAGCTCGTTGAAGAGCAGATCAAGAAACTCGACCTGGAACTGGAACGGATCTCGGCCGCGGATGCCGGATGCACGCGGATACGTCAGATCCCGGGGATCGGACCAGTTGTCGCCACTGCCATCGTTGCTGCCATTGGCAACGGCGCCGCCTTCCACAAGGGCCGGGACTTCGCTGCGTGGCTGGGTATCGTGCCACGCCAGTACTCGACTGGAGGTAAAGCGAAGCTGCTCGGCATCAGCAAGCGCGGCAACGTCTACCTGCGTAAGATTCTGATTCACGGCGCACGAGCTGCGGTGCTGCGCATCAAGCGCGACCGAGCACCGATCGGGCCCTGGCTCGATGCGCTCGATGCCAGAGCTCCCAAAAATGTTGTTGTAGTCGCGATGGCAAACAAGCTCGCGCGGATCGCATGGGCTGTGCTGTCGAGCGGGGAAGACTACCGGCCAATGGGGAATACTATTGCCGCATGAGATAGTGCGGAAAAGACGCCTGCGGCTTGGAAGCGCTGACGCGCTCCCACTTTCCCGCACTACGACGACGGATTGAATTTACCCACCGAGGTCTGCACAGGAACAGCGAAGACGAACGAACAGTCAAAACGGCGTGCCTGAATTCTGATGTGACACTGTGGTCTCCACGACCGTTCGGCTAGTTAGAACAGGCACGCGCGGAACTCATCGTGGCCAGGAGAATAATCTCCATCTGAAGGCCGAATACATAGACGCAGACTGCTCCCCTCGTCCTCAATGTCCCCTTGCATTCATGCGGCGGACCATACAAAGTGTTCATCAATCACGATCGTGTACGGTGTAGGGTGCCGACCGAATGCTGAACGCGGGAGTTGGGCAAAGTCGGCTAAAGTTCTTTGGACAACCCGGATCAAGAGCGATGAACTGAGGACGGAAACTGCCTATGGCGAGCGACGTGGACTGACCCCCACGAAATGAGACACAGGTGTAGTCGAAATTGTGGCGGTCAAAGCCTCCAAGAGCAACGCGGAACCACAGCTTTCAACAACGAGGCTGCAAACCATTCAATAGAAAACAGTTAAAATCAGGAGATTTCAACAGATTTCAATAGTTAACTGAATCTGGATCGGGACCAGGGGGTCGGAGGTTCAAATCCTCTCTCCCCGACCATTATGTTCAATAATCTACAGTCCTCCTGAGAACGCCAGAAATCCCGGCTGCAGACGAATTGTAGCGGGCAAAGCCTCCGAGTTTTCAATCGTAAATCTCCATCACGATCTTCAGTGCGGACCAGGCCATGATCAAATGGCCCGGCCTTTGCACACTACGAAACCGGGCCAATGGTCATTACCGGGCCAATAGTCATAGTCCGTCTTGTCGTTACCGGCCCGCTTCCGGCGCCGGCTACGGCGGATGATCGAGCATTCGCCGTAGCAGAACTTCCGGTCCGAGCCTGCAAATGTCCTTGGTGGCACGAACCGCGGCCGCCCTGTGCGGTATCTTTCTGTTATGCGTTCAATTCAGGCATTTATCCTTCTCGTTTTCTGCGTTCTTCCAGCATCGGCAAGCGCCGCGCCGCGGGTCACCATGGAACGGCAATCCGATGGCATGACTTTGCACCTTGCTTCAGGCGAGCTTCGCATTCAGGTGATCTCCGGCACGGTGGTGCGCGTCGCATTCTCCGGCTCACCGCGGTTCTTCAGCCGGACAACAATCGATACAGTTCCTCTCGCCCCAAACACCGCGCGTTTTACGGTCGGCGAAACGCGAACCGCATTCACGCTGGCGACGCAAAATCTGAGCGTGGCCGTCGACCGTGAAACAGGCGCCGTATCGTTTGCCGACAGCTCGGGGCATCCTCTGGTCGCCGAGAGGCCTGGAAGCAGGACGCTCGAACCCGCTCAGGTGCAGGGAGAGAACACCTTCCACATTCAGCAGAAGTGGCAGGCGCAGGAAGGCGAATCTCTTTATGGACTTGGCCAAATGCAATTGGGCGCCGTCGATATCAAGGGCTACGACCTGGACCTGTGGCAGCACAACACCAACGTCGTGGTTCCCTTTCTCGTGTCATCGAAGGGCTACGGCATTTTCTGGGACAACACTTCGTTTACCCGGTTTGGCGACCTCCGCCCCTTCACTGCAATTCCGGCAACCGACCTTTACGATGCGGACGGCAAGCCAGGCGGGCTGACGGTCGCGCCAGCGGACGGTTCGGAGCCGCCCCGGCAAACCTCGGATCTCTCGATTCATCAGCACTTGAGCCAGGCTGAGCTGGCGAACCCTGAAACCATAGCCGGACGCTGGTCAGGGGTAAAGAGATCCTGGACCGGTTCGATTCTTGCGCCGGCGACGGGCGACTACCAGTTTCGAGCCTACTCGAATGGCGGAATCCGCGTGTGGCTCGACGGGAAGCTGGTGATGGACCATTGGAGACAGCGGTGGCTCACTGCCAACGATCAGATTCGCGTCCATCTTGAAGCGGGCCATAAGTATTCGCTCCGGATCGAAAACGATCCCGAGCAACAGGACACTCTCGAATTCCTTTGGAAGACGCCCGCTGCGGACGACGACACATCGTTGTGGTCCGAAGTGGGCGACGGCATCGATTACTGCTTCGTCTATGGTCCGTCGATTGATCGAGTGATTGCCGGTTACCGGTTACTCACGGGAAAAGCGACGATGCTGCCGAATTGGGCCTTTGGCCTTTGGCAATCGCGCCAGCGGTACGAGACCGCGCAGCAGTCGCTTGATGTGGTGAAGCAGTTCCGGGAGCGAAAGATTCCCTTCGACAACATCGTGCAGGACTGGCAATACTGGCATGTCGATGCGTGGGGTTCGCACGTGTTCGATCCCGCGCGCTTTCCCGATCCCGAAGGCTGGATCAAGGCGCTTCACGGCGAGCACGCGCACGTGATGATTTCCGTTTGGGGCAAGTTCAGTCCCAATACACAAAACGCAAAAGAGATGGCTGCAAAAGGCTATCTGTATTTGCCCAACCTCGAAGAGCATGTGAGCGACTGGCTCGACCAGCCCTACACCTTTTACGACGCCTTCAATCCAGGCGCGCGCAAACTGTTCTGGTCGCAGATCGACACGGCCCTGTTCTCGAAGGGGATCGATGCCTGGTGGATGGATGCCACCGAACCCGACCTGCTGCCATCGCCACCATCGCTCGATGGGCAGCGGACACACATGAACCCCACTTACCTGGGAACGGGATCGCGCATGTTGAATGGCTACGCGCTCGAGAACAGTCTGGGCGTTTATACCGGGCAGCGGGAGGCGGCTCCGAACCAGCGTGTCTTTATTCTCACGCGCTCTGGTTTTGCCGGCATCCAGCGTTTTTCCACGGCCATCTGGTCGGGAGATACGACATCCACATGGACCGCGCTGGCAAAGCAGATTCCCGCGGGGTTGGGAGCCAGCATTTCCGGCCTGCCTTATTGGATGATGGATACCGGCGGCTACACCATGCAAAACAGGTTCTCCCATGAGCCGATGACGGCGGCCGATGAGGAAGAATGGCGCGAGCTGAACGCGCGCTGGTTCGAGCTCTCCACGTTCACGCCCATCCTTCGCGTGCATGGTGAGCTGCGGCCGCGCGAAATGTGGACGCTCGGCGATGGCTCACCTGCCTACAACGCCGAACTGAAATTCGACCGCCTCCGCTATGCCCTGTTCCCGTACATTTACTCGATGGCCGGCTGGACTACGCAGCGCGATTACACGATGATGCGGCCGCTGGTCATGGATTTTCCCCAGGACCGCGCCGCCCGTGAATCGAACGATGAGTTTATGTTTGGGCCGGCTCTGCTGGTTGCTCCCGTGACCAAATACCGGCAGCGGGAACGCACGGTTTATCTGCCGCCCGCCGCCGCCTGGTACGACTACTGGACCGGCCGGCCGGCCGCTCCGGGCTCATTCTCAGCCGCCGCGCCCTATGACCAGGTTCCCATCTTCGTGCGGGCCGGTTCGATCATTCCTTACGGTCCTGAGATGCAGTATGTCGGGGAGAAGTCTTGCGACCCCATCACGCTCTACATCTATAAGGGCGCCGATGGCGAGTTTACGCTCTATGAAGATCAGGGCATCACGTTCGACTACGAGAAGGGAGCCTTTTCGCAGATTCCCATTCGCTGGGATGACAAGACGAGCACGCTGACCATCGGTGAACGAACCGGTTCGTTTGACGCCATGTTGCGCAAGCGCACGTTCCAGGTGTTGGTGGTGAGCAAGAGCCATTCCGCCGGGTATCCTTTTACGCCTGCTCAGTTCAAGAGCGTGGAATATGCAGGTGCGGCCATTCGGATCAAGCTTCCCTAGCGGAGCGGCTGCGCTGTTCTGCCGTTTGTGTTTGAAGCGAGAAAGAGAGATTTGTGATTGATCGACTAAGAACGCCAGCCCTGCTGATACTGCTGTCGACAACCGCAGCTCTTGCGCAGACGATTCCCCAGGAGGCTTATTCCTGGAAGAGCGTGCAGATTGTTGGAGCTGGCTTTGTCGACGGAGTCATCTTTCATCCCACGGCACGCAATGTTCGCTATGCCCGTACCGATATAGGTGGCGCCTACCGCTGGGATACCGCAGGCGATCGCTGGCAGCCGATTCTTGATTGGGTTTCGCTCAAGGACCTCAACCTGATGGGGGTTGAGTCCATCGCTCTGGATCCTGCTGACCCCAATCGCGTGTATCTGGCGTGCGGCACCTACACGCGGCAGGATGCGCCCAATGGCGCCATTCTCCGCTCCGGCGATCGCGGACGGAGCTTCGAACAAAGCGACCTGCCCTTCAAACTGGGGGCCAATGAAGATGGCCGCGGCAACGGTGAGCGCCTGGCCGTCGATCCCGGAGACGGGCGGATTCTTTACATGGGAACGCGCCACGACGGACTTTGGCGCTCACAGGACCGCGGCGCGACCTGGGTGCGCGTTGCCAGCTTTCCCGATATCACCGAAGCCGTTCCGCCGACTCCGCGCCCCGTCCCCGGCGAGACCCCCGAGCAGCGCTGGGCGCGCATGCCCGTGCGCAGCGATGGCATTGTCTTCGTCAAATTCGCGCCATCGTCAAAACGACAATCCGGCCCCTCTTCCACGCAGACTATCTACGCCGGCGTTTCTCTCATGAACCGGCCGAATCTCTTCGTGACAAACGACGGCGGAGCAACATGGCGCCCCATTCCCGGTGAACCCACGCAATATCGGCCAACCCGCGCGGCGATCTCGAGCGACGGATTCCTCTATGTCGCTTACGGAACGGCGCCGGGCCCTTCGCATATGACCGATGGGGCTCTATGGAAACTCAACATGGGCACCGGTGCATGGACCGACATTACTCCCGACCGCCCCACAGCCGGCAGCCGGGGATTCGGCTACGCCGCTGTTTCAATCGATGCCCAACATCCGCGCACGTTGATCGTGAGCACTTTCGGCCGTCCAGGCTCAGCCGGCGGCGATGACATTTTCCGCTCTACAGACGGAGGCACGACCTGGAGGCCAATCTTTGACGCCGGGAGGGCGAGCGGCGGCGTGTTCGATTACCGCATCGCACCCTATGTCAAGCCCACGCCGATCCATTGGCTTTTCGATATCGAGATCGATCCCGCCAATCCCAATCACGCCGTCTTCACCACCGGCTACGGCGGATGGGAGACATTTGACCTGACCGCGGCTGATCGCGGCAAGCCCACACACTGGAAGATTCTGGTGCGAGGCATCGAGGAGAGCGTCGCGCTGGCACTCGACAGTCCCGCCGGCGGTGCTCATCTCATCACAGCCATCGGCGACTACGGCGGCTTTGTCCACTGGGACCTCGACAAGGCGGCACTCGCCGGATCCTCCGCACCCCCGCGGATGTCCAATACCACGGGAGTTGCTTCCGCTGCGCTCCAACCCCTCGTCCTCGTCCGTGTGGGGATCAGTGTGCAGCACAGGCCCGGCGAAAGCATCTCCTATTCGCTTGATGGCGGACGCATCTGGAAGCCGACCGCTGCCGCTCCCACACCCGAAAGCCGCGCCGGCTCGATTGCCGTCTCCGCCGATGGCACCACCTGGATCTGGACCCCGGAGCGCGAGCCGGCCTACGTGACCCACGACCGCGGCGCCACCTGGAGTGCAGCGCAGGGACTTCCCCCGGGCCTTCGAGTCATCGCCGACCCAATCGACTCGCAAACGTTTTACGCCGTCTCACTCAGCGCAGGCCTGCTTTACCGCAGCCACGATGGAGGCTCGACCTTCGCGTCTGAGCCTCTCACGCTTCCCGGCGTTCCACCGCCGCCGGCGCGGTCTTTTCGCGGCGACAATCGCGGCGGCCAGGACCAGATCTACGCAGCGCCGGGCCACGCCGGCGATCTGTGGCTGGCTGCCTTCGATGGTCTTTACCACGCAGCATCGCCGGGAGCTGCGGGCGATGCCTCCTTCGTTCGTCGCCGTGGCGTCGAGGAGATCGAGGCCTTTGGCTTCGGCAAAGCGGCCCCTCAGCACATCTATCCCGCCCTCTACCTTGCCGGAACCGTAGATGGCCAGCCGGGCGTCTTTCGCTCAATTGACGAGGCGCGCACTTGGACGCGAATCAACGACAACCGGCACCAGTGGGGACTCATCCTGCAGATCACGGGCGATCCTCGTGTTTACGGACGAGTCTATGTTGGTACTCACGGCCGCGGCGTTCTCTATGGCGACCCAGCCAGCCGCCAAACGCCCAAGCATTGAGAGACTCTTCTCGTCCAAAACCGAAAGCCGAAAGTGTCGAAGGCCGGAAGGCGGCACTCTGAACTGCAGGGCCTGTCTTGCCCAGTGCAAGACAGAAGCGGTCCATGCGTAAAGAGAGGATTGGTGGGGCGGCGACTACCAAATACTCTTTACAACAAATTGATAAGGAATGGTTTTACTATTGCAATCTCTAAAAGTTGCCCCCAAAACTGCCCCGCCGTATTCGTCGTCTTTGGTGGCGTGTTCGAAGACCTGCTCGGCGGCGATGCCCATATTTGCGATTTCGCGCCCATCCTCGTTCAGCGCATAACCGCTCATATAGCTCTGATCCTCGAATGTTCGAGACCGCCCTGGATGCCGACGTGGCCGGCCTGCACATCCTGCAGGTGCTTAATGCGACCTTCAATCCCGATGTCGGTGGCCATGGTATGAATTGCAGGCACGTCAAACGTGGCGGCCAGGCCGATCGGCTCAGGAAATTCCGTGACGCCGGAATCGACCACTCCGTGAAGCGCCTCGCTCCACCAGTTACAGGCTGGAACGCTAAGCCGTGGTATGGCGCGGGCGCCATTCACGAGTTGCGATGCTTTCTCCTCGAGCGTCATGCGGTGCACCAGATCGGCAGCGCGTTGCTCGGGCGACAAGCTCGGATCCTGATACGGCAGATTCCCCATTTGCTGAGCGATGGCAAAGGGCGCAGCCAGTAAGCAGAACAGTATGGTTAGCCACGCGACAATCACACACTCACTTCGCGTTGCGCAATTCTTCACAGTGTTCCTCCTGGCGGATTTGAGACTAACCGGCGATCGCTGGTATTGAAAAACAATTCGATACACCGCAGGATCGAACGGTTCAGATTCTCGTTGACTCACAAACACGGATCGAGCGGGCTGACCCGCGCGTTCGACACCAAGAATTGGCGTCGCGGAAAGCCGATGCTTCCATCGAAGCTTCTCTCAAATCTCTACGGGTAGACGTCCCCGTGCAGCGAGTTTGCAATTTGGAAGAGGTAATTATCAGGGCATCGAGTCAACTCACTTTCCACAATGAGACGTGGGACAAGAAAATGCCCTGGCGGCCGAGGAGGCCCCAACCGCCAGGGAGGAGAAGTGATGAATCGAGTTTTCTTTTAACTTATAACTTAGAAAAAGAGTCTGCCTCCCAACTGGAAGACACGCGGATCGAAAGTGCTGTTGATTTCTCCTGCATTCGAGGTATACGGGTTGGTAGCGTTACCGGTCAGCACGCCCGTGTTGACGCCATTGAACTGCGTGTGGTTGAAGGCGTTGAAGGCGTCTGCCTGGAATCTAAATCCGGCCCTTTCAGTGAACTTGAAGGTCTTGTACAGCGTCAACGCCCACTGATCGCGACCCGGCCCTTTCACCCAGTTTTTGCCCGGGCTCCCGAATTGCAGTGCACCCGGCTCAGAGAACGCCTGGGGGGTGAACCACTGGGTGGCGCTGTGAGGATACGTAACCTTCCCACTCACGACGGGATGGTCGGTGACGGGCAAGCCGGTGGTGTTGGGGGAACCGACATTCAGCGGATTGCCGGTTTCCATGGTCGTGACACCCGAAATCGTCCATCCTCCCAGAATGTTCTTGGCGGCCCCGCCACCGCTCTGGAAGACCGGGATGTCGTAATTGAAGTTGGCGACGGCAATCTGCCGGCGATCGAACCCGGCCGTCCCGTATTGGTAACGCGGGTTGGAGGGCACGTCGAGGTTGTTGAAGAGCTGCCCATCGATCACGTCCCACACATGTGAATAGGTGTACGCAAGATCAACCGAAAGGTTGTGGAATGACGTGGCCCGGATGGTTGCCTGAAACCCCTCGTAGTGGCTGTTTCCTTCGTCTTCCACTAGGTTGACGCCGCTCATGCCTAGGTACGAGCGATGGTAGTTGGTGTTGAACTGCGTTGGATCGGTGCTGGAGGTGCCGCAATTGCCGCCGCACATGTAAATGCGGTCCGGGTCGTTCAAGGGCACGTAGTTGACGTCGGCGGTCTGCGAAAGATGCGACGAGATGTTGCCTACAAAGCCCACCGTCGCCACCATGTTAGTGCGCAACTCACGCTGGATTCCCAGGTTGAACTGGTACACATCGGTGATCGGCAAATCCGCTTGCACGCCCGTCGGGCTTTGCGGAGTGGCAGGCGCCCCCTGGGCGGCCGTCCCGTTGACCCAGGTCGTCGCCGGAGTGTCCATGTAGGGTTGACTCGCGCTCGCGCTGTTGCTGAATGGCACGTTGGCGCCGCCGTTGTACTCTTCGTTGCCGGCGTTCTCCTCAAAGAAGATTCCGCCTCCGCCGCGCAGAATTGTCTTTCCGTCTCCGAAGAGGTTGTACTCAAAGCCCACCCTCGGACCGATATTCATATAGTGGTCGGTCACTAAGCTCTTCGGAATTCCGTTCTTTCCTGCCAGGCCAATCCCATTCATGTAGAACAGGACGGTATTCAGCGTGACGCCGGGAACTGTGGTCCATCCAGGTTCGGGATTGTTCCCCGCCGTGTATTGTTGCAAGTTGCCGTTGGATCCCGGCACGAAAATTGCCGCATTGGCCGGGTTCCAGAGGTTGGGGTAGAAATTCGACATGCGGCCGTTGATGTCGTAGGCATGAGGCAGGGCTTCCCAGCGGACGCCCACGTTGAGAGTCAGCCGCGAGCTCACGCGCCAGTCGTCCATTGCGTAGAGATCGTACCTTTTATTGGCGATGTCGACGAAATCCCGGAGCTGTGCCTGGCCGAAATCGTTGGCAAAGCCCAGCAGGAAGTCCGCAAGCCCGACTCCGTTGCTGGCGACGCCACCGGCCTGCGCGCATGTTTCCCCTGAGGGGATGGGGTAAACGCTGCAACCTTGGGTAGCCCCCCATAGAAGTGATAAGTTCCGGCGGTATCGGTGAAGATCTGCTGTTTCTTGGTTGTGTACATGAACTCGAAACCGAATTTCAGGTTATGGCCTCCTTTGATCAAGGAGAGATCGTCCTTCCACGCGTTGCTGCGCCACCAGTTCTGCCACGGCCAGTTTCCGTTGTCCATGCTGATGCTGAACTGCGGGGTGCTGAAATCAATTCCCGGGACCTTGTTGATGGTATTGGCGTTGGCGAAGAGCGGCGTCGTGGTAAAGCCGGAGGGTGTCTTCCACAGGCCGGTGTTGGCAATGGTGATGTCGTTGCCGTTAAAGTCCCACCCAACTTCGTTCAGCAGGCTGGGGCTGATGCTGTCGGTCCAGCGGACGACACCTTGCCAGGAAGGAACGGTTTCCAGCGATCCGACGGTCGGATAGGTGTTGCCGGTCCAGGAAACGATAGGCGCTTGCTGGGTTGTCGAGTCCCAAATCACGTTACCCATCAGCCGCTGCTTCTGGTTGAACTGTTGGTCAACGCGGGCGATTTCCTCGCGGTAGGGCGTGATAGTGGGTGCCGATGAAAAATAGTGCTTCCCATCGGTCGTATTGGGCGGCAGCATGTACCCGGCCTTAAGGTATGCAGTCGCGGTCGGATCGATTAGGGTCGAGGGGATGGTGTTGTTGGGGAAGGGCTGATTTGGCGCCAGCCCAACCGAGGCGAACTTCGCGATCGCGTGCGGGTCCGTTGTATTGGGCACATAGATTTGCGTGCCGAAGCCGGTCATGTTGCCGCCGAATTCCGCTTGCGTCGGCACCAGGTTGAAAATACTGGCCCCCTCATTGAGCTTTCTCCACTCCATGTTGTAGAAGAAGAAGGTCCTGGGATTGCTGGACTTCCACTCTACCGGCCCGCCCGCGTTGAATCCGTATGCGTTATAGCGAAGTTTCGGCTTCGTCGGATTTGATGCCTGCTTCGAGAAGTAGGAGTAGGCGTCGAAAGCGTCGTTGCGAATATACTCCCAGCCCGCGGCGTGAAACTGCCTGGTTCCGCTCTTGAGCTCCATCGAGGTCATGCCGCCCGACGCATTGCCTTCATCCGCGGCATAATTGCTCGTCTGGATTTTGAATTCCGCGATGGCATCCTGAGACGGTGAAACCAGCAGAATGCCGCCGCCGCCGCGGTCATAGGCCTCGCCGCCGTCGATCTGCCAGTCGTTGGCGTCCTGGCGCATGCCGTTAAACTGGATTGCCCGGTTCTGCCACTGGGCGCCGGGTAAGTCGAAGTCCGGCATGTTGGATGCCGCTCCGGGCGTCAAGGCCGTCAGCTGGAGGATGTTGCGCCCGTTCGTGGAAAGGTTTGAAATCTGGTTGCCGGTGATTGTCTGGCTCACATCGCTCGTATCCGCCTGAACCTGAATCGCGTTGGCTTCAACGGTGACGCTGGTTCCCACCGCGCCAATCTCGAGCTTGGCGTCGATGCGGACGACCGAGTTCACGTTCAGCACGATGTCCTTCTGCGTGTAGGCCTTAAATCCCCCGACTTGCACCTCGACCTGGTAAGTTCCGACCTGAAGGTCGGGGGCGCTGAAATTGCCCGCGCCATTGCTGGTCGTGGTGCGGACAAATCCGTTGCTCTCGTTTGTAAGAGTGATTTTCGCGTTGGGTATTACGGCGCCCGTGGGGTCCGTAACCGTTCCCAGAATGGTTTGACCTTGCTGGCCGTACGCCACAGAACCCAGCAATGCGACGAGCCCGACAACGAGCATCACTGGAATTCGCAGCCACAGATAACAATGCGTCCTACCAGTTCCTGTTCTCAATTTGGTGCCTCCTCAAATACCGGATTTGCGGCAACCTGAGCGGAAAAGAAGCCGGAACTCGCCCTAAAATCGAAGCCTTGTGAAAGGAAAAATCGATTTACCAATTTGATACGTCGCTAGGGTGCAGCCTGGCCTCCCAGTTTTGTGCCGGGAGAATCTAAACAGGAGGTTGTAGGACTGTGTAGGGGAATTACGGTGGATTCGCTCGGGAATCACGGTGATTCGTGGGGTGATTCACGCGAAGATTTGACCAATATGCCTCGCGCCGGGGCGTCCGTGAACGACAGTTTTCCATATCTGACGGAGACCTGATCATGCCCCTCCGAGTCTGCAGTTCGCCGGCATAGCGGAACTGAGGAGGATCAAACACAAGCTTTCGGGCCTCTTGCCAGAAGGCGTCCGCCGGGGCTGACGTGGCAAGTTCGTGGGCTCGCAGTTCGGATTTTTTCGCAGAAGAAGATGCGAAGTAGCCGATCGCAGTTTTCGATTGGGGCGGAGGCGCGTTCTCTATTTCGCTTCGTCGATGACTTCGATGGCCCTGACCTCCGCGTAATTCACCCTGGGCGAGAAGGTTATCAGGAGTTTTCCCTGGCCGTTGGGATGCAGGCCGTGAAATTCGCGGATCACGGGCCGGAATGGCTCTCCGGCGGCCTTGATGATGTCGAAGTCCTGCAAAAGAGAGACGCCATTGCAGGTCACGTCGAACACCCTGCAGCCTGCGCCATGGCAAAACGCCGCTGGAATCAGCGGGCTGAAGAACGACTCAAGGAAGTGCAGCCTGACCGTGTAGGTTCCGGGCGGAACCGGGATGGCGTAGCTGAAATTGCGGTGCCGCTCGTTGACATAGAGGTCAGCGAGTTTGGGTCCGTTCCCCGGGTTTTGATAACCCCAAGTGCGCCCATCGATCTAGGAATTGTCGGCACTCCAGCGAATGCCATTGGCATCGAGAAGATCGGACCGGCGGCCACTTGCGATCCGGATCGGCTTTAATTTTCCCGGCGTGCCTGGGGTGATCTCGATGGCGCTTACGAACGCACGTCCCCAATTCGTATGAAAGTTGAGGTGGAGCTGGCCATCGTCGTCGGGATGCACATCCTTGAATACGCGGGCATCCACCGCGGCGCCACCCGCGTCAGTGATCGGATCGAATTCATCCAGCACAGGATGCCTGTTGACCTCGACTTGAAAGTGCCGGTGATTTTGTCCGTCCTCCATCTGATCGACGTCCGGCTGCCGGAGTGGGTCGGCGAAGTAAAGCCTCAGCTCATAGACTCCGGGTGACAACGGTATGTAGTATTGAAATCCCCGGTCCGACTGCGGGACCATCGGGTTATCGGACCCAGCCTCGCGGATGACCCTGAATGGCCCTTGGTCGGGCACGGGAGGGAAAAAGTGTTGAGGCCCGGGTTCGACGATGCCGCCCTCATAATACTTGTCGGTATCCCAGCGGTGTCCCGACGCGTCAACATAGGGCGCTCCGGTGTCACCGGCGGCGATGCGAATATCGCCGCCGTCAGCAACCGCCGCAACCGGGTGGCTGCCCGGCGGCGCTATTGCGTAATTCTCGTCGGGCTGGGGAATTGTAGTTCCTGGAGCGGCGAAGGGCGAAGGAGACGAAGCCTTCGAAAGCACGAGACGGTACCCCAACCAAGCGACTGCGAGCCCGAGCAGCACGGCGATTCCGGCCAGAATCCAGCGCGAACGGCGGGGTCCTGGCGCCGGCGCCGCTGGCATCTGGGGCCGTGACGGCTCCATCGGCCGAGGCTCGAAGACCGGAAAGTATCGGCCCTTGGGAATGTTGATGATGACCGGCTCGTCCCTGCCCTCGTTGGCGAAATGATGCTCCAGCTTCATGCGCAGCATGCGCGCCTGCGAACGGACAATATTGTCTTCGTTTGGGTTGTAGCTTGTGCCCGGTCGTATACCCAGATGCCGATCTGCTGTTCGGTGGCCTCTTCTGGTTTGTCCTCGACGGCGCACCGGCAAACATGAAGGAAGAACGCGCGAAGCCGCGGAGATTTTTCAAACGTCGCGCTCAACGAAACGCGGCGGACCAACTCCTTGTGCTCCCTCTTGAGCTCTGCGGGAGCCTCTGCTTCATCGGTTTTCGGTATGAGTTCCAGACTCACTGCGAAATCAGCACTGGCGCCACGATAAGCTTGCCCGCTACAACCAAACGTCTCCGTGGACGGGGCGATTGGTTTACTGCCAAGGATGTTTGCATCGGGAGAAGCTTGTCAAGAGAAAACGTTAACTCGGCCGATTTTCAATAAAATCCGCGGTTCGAAGAAATTGAATTACCTTGGGGCCGGGGCGAACGCGCCGGGGCGCCATGGCCAAACGCGCGGCCGGATTTTCGGGAGATGCCCTGTTCCTGAAGCTATTCTCTCCCTGAGAGATAGGAAGACTTCAAGTGTTGCTCCTTTATCGAGGGCCGGTCCACGGAATCGGTTTCCGATTCTTCGCCTCGATAAGCAACACGCCGCGGCCACGGGAAGCGATGGGGCCGCGAGGCACGAGACGGGTAGTGGGCTGTGTCCGGCCCGTTGGCTTCCGCTAAACGCGATAAGGTCAGTGCGATGGGGCGACGGCGCCGCCGCTGCCCTGCTCGACCCCAGGCCTGGGCTCAACCTGGTTCATTTGCTCCCGGAGCGACTCGGTCTTGGCATTCTGTAGAGTTTGCGTCTTCTTCAGTTCGGCTTTGGCTTCCGCCGTTTGGCCGATCGACTGATATAACCGCCCAAGATGCCAATGCACCGTGGGGTCGTTGGGGCTGAGACTCTCCGCGATCTTTAGTTCGCGCAGGGCGTCATCCTTGCGGCCTTGGCCGTCGTAGATCGTTCCCAGGTCGAGATACGCGATGGGAATCGACGGTCGGATACGAATAGCCTGTTCCAGGTGCGGCAACGCTTCGGCGGGACGATTCTGGCGAATCTCGACGTCGCCAAGGTATGCCAACGCGAGAGGCTGTTGCGCGTCGTTGGCCAGCTCGGCTCGGAATTCCTTTTCCGCGTCATCGAATTTCAACGCTTTCCAAAGCAGGTAACCATATCCGAAGTGCACCTCGGGCATTTTCGGATCCGCCTTAACAGCGGCCGCGAACTCTTCCAGCGCGCCGGAGTCATTGTTCAGTTCGTCATACGCTTCGCCCGCAAGCATATCTGCTTCGGCTGAATCGGGATCCAGCGTGAGGATTTCATGGTAAACGTCGAGGACGCACTGCTATTGTTTGGACCAAAGACAACAGTGCGCAAGCATCATCCGGAACGGAAGGTTCTTGGGATCCGCGGCCGTAGCCCGCTTTAAATAGGGAACCGCAGAGGCATAATCACCCGCTGCGTAGTCCGCCAGCCCGATCAGTGTCGTTAACCGCAGTGCTTCCGGCGATCCTTTGGGAGCCGCCCGCAAAAGCGGCTCAAATGTCGAAACTGCCAACCTCAACTCGCCGGATTTGAAATAAGCCAGTCCCAGGTTCAAGCGTAATCCCGGCATTCTTGGATTCAAGGCCAGCGCCTTGCGATAGTTCGGAATGGCGTCATTGTAGTGTTGTTCGCGAGCTTGCAGAAGACCCAGATGCGCGTAGGCTTCGGCATCGCTTGGATTGGCTTTGGCAATGGCTTGCCATACGGTTTCCGCGTCTTCGGTTCGACCCTGTTCCTCCAACGCAAGCGCGGCCAATCGTTGACTGCCATGCGTGGAAACAGCCTGCCCCACCGCGGCCGCAGCGCCGACAATCAATACCACGCTGATGGCAACCAGCCACTTCAACCGCCGCCTCCCGTCATTTCTCCTCGCACATTCTACTTCTTGTTCAAGAGGATCCTCCTGCATCTCCCTGGACTTCTCCACGATTGATTCCACATGGGCGCGGAATCTCGGGCCCGTCAGGTGCACGTGGACCGTTCCCATCTCCGTTCGTCCGCCTTCGTTGGTTTGGCGAACGGCTGCAACATCGATCAAGGACTGCAACAACGCAAAGGCATCGGAGTGAAAAGCGAGTTCCGCTCTCCTGTCAATCTGTTGCCCTACGTTGTTCGGGAAAGTTCGGTTCGACATCTCGCTGTCCCATCCAGCGACGCTGGATCCGTCAAGGATGTTTTCTGAAATAGCGGTTCCGCGCGCCTGGTGTGGAAACGCTCCCGGTGACCTGCGCCTCGCTCGCATGCTCCCGGCTCAACGGAGCGGCAAGCGTGATGCCAGTACCCGACACCTGTGCACCGGCTGCATGCGCCGCAGTGAGCGGCTTGGCAACCGTGATCGCACTTTCTGGAAACCTCTTCACCGACGCGATCACTGCCGTCTCAGAGTTCGCGCCGCTGTCGATCGCGATCGTCTGGTCGTTGTTGAAGCCGATCGCGCTCGCGACGGGGATGACGGTCACGCCCGCGGCAGTAGCAGTGCTCGTTTTGGTGGCACCTGCGGTGCCAACCGTCGCGACGTCAGCGGTCTCGAGGTTCGCGCCTGTGTCGATCCGAATCGTCTCCCCCGCTCCAAAGCCTTCCACGCTGGCGACTTTGATATTGGTGGCGCCGATTGCAGACGGCGCCGACAGCGTGGTGGCAGGCGCCGCGACGAAATCGTCGCAGTTGCTGTCTGTATCGCGGCCGTCCGGGAAGCGGCCCGCGCTGGTGTTGAACGCGGAAGCCGAAGCAAACGGGCCAAAGCCGCCTGCTACTCCGGGCGTAGTCACGTAGCAGCCGCTCTTCCCCATTCCGGAGGCTGCCTGGTAACCCTCGGCGGCCCATGGATCGACAAGTCCTCCATAGTTGAGGCTGTCGACCACCAGGCCGGAGGCGTCCCGCAGCACCATGCTTCCTTCTCTGACGGTGATGGTGCGCCCGAACAGCGGAGAGTTGGTGGCGAGCTCCGGGCCCCCGAACCACTGGTTCGGCGCCGGCGCCCCCTGGTAGCCCGCTGTCGTGACCGCCGCATCACGCACAACCGCGTTGATCGCGTGCCCCTTGGCCAGGGGTTTGTCGAGCGTGATGCCTGTGCCCAGGGCCTGGACAGGTTCGTTGCTTATGTGAGCAAAGGCCGTTGCCGGCTCAAAGCTGATTCCCGTTCCCCGGTCGCTGAAGGGAAGATTGGCAGCATGGTTGAACTTGAGCGGAGTGGCCAAATCGAGGCCCGTACCTGGGGCTACCACACTCTCGTCATTGATGTGGGCTTGAGTCAGCGCCGGCGTGAAGTCGATTCCAGTGCCGTTGGGACCCGGTGTGTCGACGGCGCTGATGTTCACAACTTCATTGTTCGCGAGCGTGCCAATCGTGACCTCATCACCTACCGCGAAACCATTCACGCTACGCACTTTGATGTTGGTCGCTCCGGCGCTTGCATTGGCCGAGAGATTCGTGTGGATGGCCAGCGTGCCGACACTCGTAACCGTGACAGTCTCGATCCCATGGCCCACGCTGTCAATGTCGAGCCGGATCTTGTCGCCTATCGAGATGTCGGCGACGGAGGTCACCTTGATGTTGGTTGCTCCGGCAGGTGCATCCGCTGCAATGTAGGCTTGCGTGCCTGGCTTGCCCACCGCGGTAACCGTGACCACCTCGTACTGCTCCACGCCACCTGGAACCGTGGGATATGTCGCGCCGTAACCGAGAGCCATCTTCTGGCCAACCACGAAGCCGGACGTGCTCATGACGGGCACATTCGTCGCCCCAGCGGGGATGTTGATTACCGGCCCATCGGGGAGCGGCTGCCACAGTGTTGTATGGTTGCTGGCCGCTGTTCCTAGATTCAGAATTGTCCGCGCCTCCGCATTGGCTTCGGTGCCGATGCTGACCGCATCGCCGGCCTTCATCCCCGATGTGCTCCTGACATAAATGGTGGCATCGCCCGCCCGCGCGGCCGCTGCCAGCCCCGAGTTGGCGAGGCCGAGCAGGTAGAAGCCGTGAGCTTCGAGCTTGGTGCCGGCCGGAATCCTCACCGTCGAGAAGATGGCCTGCTGTGTCGGGTGTTCGGTCAGGCTCCAGTTGGAAATGTCAACCGTGCGGTCGCCGGCGTTGAAGAGCTCAATGAACGAGTCCGTCGCGTTGGTGGGAGGGCCGGAGCTGATGCGAAGCTCGTTAATCTTCACCGGGCTCGCGTTCCGCACCTTCTCGGCAATCGTCTCGGATTGCTTTCTGCCGTTCTTCTCGTTCGTCCACGAGACCTTGCCCACCAGGTCGCCATTGAAATCCGCCTGGCCCGCGGTAACCTTGAACGTTGCGCTCACACTCACGCCTGGTGCCACGGGGCCGGCCAATGTCTTGGCCGCCTCAGAGCTGCCCGCAACCACGGCCGACCATTTCTCCGGCACAGCAAGGCTCAGCTTGATGTCCGTCGCCGGCGCACCTGTCGTATTCGTGAAAGTCACCGTGGTCTCTTGCGAAGACCCCAACGAGAATGTCTGCATTCCTGGCGAACTCGTTGTATCTGAAGCCGGCGCCACGCTCACCGGGATTACGCCATAACCCGCGGCCACGATGTTGGCCTGGACCTGCTGGTCGGTGGCGTCCGTCGGGAACGTTCCCGCGGCCGTCAACGCGCCTTCATAGAACGTCCCCTGCGACCCGTTGCTGTTGTCCCCACCGTTGCCCAGCAGGATCGCCCCCTGCTTGCGCATCGGGTCGTAGGTGCCATTCACGCGCGGCCCAGTGAACATCATCTGCAGCGGCCCCTGCTGCGCATCGCCGCCCATCGACGTCCAATGGTGCGGCTCGCCCTTTGCCATCGCGGTTACGAATCGCCAGTCGATGTTCGGTAGGTTGCATTGCTTCGACCCGTCCGGGTTGGCGCACCCCACCAGGTTATTCTCCTGGTCAGTCATGATCCACGGCCCGGGCAACGTGCCGTGATACCAGTAGGGCGCGTCGCCGAAATAGGCGGTTTCCATGGTCCCGTTGTCGTCATCGCGGCTGTCGATCTCCGCGTTGCCGTAGTCGAAGCAGCAGCCGGAGTTGAAGTGCCGCCCGTTGATGACCCAGTACTGCCCCTCCGCCTGGTCGTCAACCGCGGTGCCTTTCGGATCGTCGTCGCGCAGGCCCATGCCCGGCTCGATGAACACGCCGTAAACCTTGTGGCCCATGATCGTAACCGGCGCCATGTCGGCCACCGGAACATTGTTGAACCCGCCCAACGCCGGCCCGCTGAATCCCCCGCACGGAGCCTGCGTCAGATCGTTGTGATTGCCCGATTGGTCGTAGATTCTTGTGATCCAGCAGACCGTGTTGGCGCAGAATGCATCCTGCGCGGCCGCATCGGCGTACCCGCCCGCATCCGGGACTTGCGATGCAACAGGCTGCACCACGCCGACGTCCAGACTCTTGCCATCTGACTGGCGCACGGCCTGGTACAGCGGACCGTTGTAGGAGGCGTACAGTGCGCGCGTGGAGCTGTGCGCTGCCACGCACGGGTCGCCGGCCGCGGCGTAGATGTCGCATGGCCCTTTCGGCCTCGCTGGAGCATCACCGGACCCAGCCCCTGCAGGTTGAGCCATTATCAGCGTGGCGCCCACCAGCGAAAGCGCCATTGCGAGTACTAATCGAAGATCGATTCTGGTTCTCATGCTTATCCTGCCTGCCTTTCTGAGTTGCTGACGGCATTTGGCCTTCGATGCGAGAGTGCTGGAAACCACGGCCACACCTCGTTCTATCCCGGACAGAAGAGTAAACGGTTTCACGTCGGAATGCTAGTGCGGCTTCGTGAACGACGGCCGCGTACGAGAGGACATGGAAGTGGCCTCGCGACCAATCGCCGCGGAAGTGGATACCGCGGCGAGGTAGCGAAACAACCAAAGAACGAACGAGGACGGAAGATTGCGTTTCTGCCGAAGAAAAGCGAAGGGACGCCAGGAGCAACGCCGTTCCGACCGGAGGCAGACCGTTTGAATTTCATGCCTGTTCCGGCGCGATCCGATCCGTTAGAATTGGGCGCGGATTCAAGCGTGATGTTTGAGAGCCTGGAAGGGCGCTTGGGCGGAAGGCAGTAAGCGTTTACCACTTTCTCCCCTGGTTCCAAGTCCGGGTAGACTCCGGCAATCGGCGAGCCCAACGAAAGAAGGCGAATATGAATAGGTTCCTGCTGGCGATTACGATTCTGGCGCTGCCATGGACGACGGCGGCAAGCACGACCGCGAAGGTGGAACAGGGAGTGTTGAAGGGCACACGCGAGGGGAGTCTTACTGTCTATCGAGGCATCCCGTTTGCAGCTCCACCTGTTGGTGACCTGCGCTGGCGACCGCCGCAAGCTCCGGCCAAATGGCAGGGCGTGCGGCCCGCAGACAATTTCGCCCCAGAATGCATGCAGAGTCTCGGCGGCGGTCCGCAAGACACCAAGCCTCCCGAGATGAGCGAGGACTGCCTCTATCTCAACGTCTGGACACCGGCGAACTCGGCTCATCAGCGCATTCCTGTGCTGGTGTGGATTTACGGCGGCGGATTCAACGCAGGCGCCACCTCGATCCCGACTTACAGCGGCGAGGTCCTGGCCCGGACAGGCGTTGTGCTGGTCAGTATCGCTTACCGTGTCGGCCCGCTTGGATTTCTGGCGCATCCGGAGCTGAGTGCAGAGTCTCCGCACCATGTCTCCGGCAACTACGGACTGCTCGACATGATCGCGGCCCTCCAGTGGATCAAGACGAACATCGCTGACTTCGGAGGCGACCCCCAAAAAGTCACCATCTTCGGTGAATCCGCGGGTGGAATCGCGGTCAGCCAGCTCTGTGCTTCGCCGCTCGCAAAAGGACTCTTTGAAGGTGCCATCTCTGAAAGCGGCGGCTCCTTCGGGCCTCCGCGCCGCGCGGGCCAGCCGGGCGAGAATATGCGCCTGCTTGCCGATGCGGAGCGCGATGGCGTCTTGCTGGCCAGGGAAGCGGGCGCCTCGTCGATTGGAGAACTGCGCAAGACGCCGGCGGAAAAGATCATGGCCGCCCAGCGCACCCATGGCCTGGCGTGGCCCATCATCGACGGCTGGGTCATTCCCACCGACCAGTACACGATGTACGAAGAAAAGCATTTCAACGACGTCCCGGTTCTGATCGGATACAACTCCGATGAAGGCGCGACGTTCTCTCATGACCGAACCCCGCGTGAGTACATCGACGCCGTGCGTCGGCGTTTCGACAGCTTCGCTGACAGCCTGCTGAAGGCCTACCCGGTGGGCGAGACCAGTGTGCCCAAATCCGCGCGCGATCTCAGCCGGGATGCGGCGTTCGGTTGGCATACGTGGATCTGGGCCCAGCTGCAATCTCAGTTCGACACCGGCAAGGTTTACTACTATTATTTCGATCAGCACCCGCAGGCACCCGCCGATTCTCCCCGGCCCGATCTGGGCGCTCCGCACGGCCGCGAAGTTCCATACGTCTTCGGTCACTTGAACGATCTTCAGCACGAACAACCTACTGCCGCGGACCACGTCATCTCCGACGCGATGGTCACCTACTGGACCAATTTCGCCAAGTACGGCGATCCCAACGGCAACAGTATGCCCCGATGGCCGGCCTTCAGCGATGCGAACCCTGAGCTTATGTACTTTGCCGGTACGCCGCACTCGGGGCCAGTTCCGAACCCAGTTGGCTTGAAGACGCTGGATGCCTACTTCGCATGGCGCCGCTCAGCAGAGGGCGAGCGGGCCTCGGCAGTTGAAGACGCCAAACCCGCTGCGACGAATGTGATGGGCGCTGAATATCCGCGCGTTCTGCCAGACCACAATGTGGCCTTCCAGCTCAAAGCGCCGGAAGCACATTCCGTCGACGTGGACATCACCGGCAGGAAGTTCCCCATGACGAAGGATAGCGATGGCGTTTGGAACGTAACCACGCCTCCGCTGGTCGAGGGCTTCCACTACTACGCGCTCGACGTCGATGGCGTCCGCGTCAACGATCCCGGCAGCCATGCTTTCTTCGGCACGGGCAGGGACGCAAGCGGCATCGAGGTACCCGAGGACGGCGTCGATTATTACTTGCCGCAAGAGGTGCCGCACGGCGACGTCCGCATCCGCATCTATTACTCGAAGATCACGGGCCAGTGGCGCCGCTGCTTTGTCTACACGCCCCCGGCCTATGACGCCAACCCCACTGCGCGTTACCCGGTTCTCTATCTCCAGCACGGCATGGGCGAGGACGAGACCGGATGGATCTTCCAGGGACACGCTAACCTGATCCTCGATAACCTCATTGCGGAGAAGAAGGCCGTGCCCATGATCATCGTCATGGATAACGGTTACGCCTCGCGGCCTGCCGGGCCATTCTCTTCGACCGCAACAGGTCCCGATTTCGCTGCCTTCCAGGACGTGATGCTTAAAGAGATCATCCCTATGATCGACGCGACGTTCCGTACCATTCCGGATCGCGAGCACAGGGCAATCGCCGGCCTCTCCATGGGCGCCAATCAGGCCCTCCAGATCGGAACGCACAACGTGGACACCTTCGCGTACATGGCCGGATTCAGCGGCACCATGAACGGCCTCAGCACCGAGCCTCTTGATCCCGACACGGTATTCGGCGGCGTGTTCAAGGACGGCGCGGCATTCAACGAGAAAGTGAAACTGCTATGGCTCGGCATGGGCACGCAGGAGCCCAATCCGTTCCCGGGATCGATCGGAGCCTTTCGCGCGATGTTGGACAAGGCCGGAGTCAAGTACGTCTATTTCTCCTCGCCCGGCACTTCGCACGAGTGGCTCACATGGCGACGCGATCTGAACGATTTTGCGCCGCGGCTGTTTCGCTAGCCGATGAACGGCCTGACCAGCGACCGGTGAACGACAGTGTAGGAGACCTATGAAGCTTGTCGTACTAATCCGCACACTGGCTCGCACGCTCTGCTGAAGCAATAGCCGAAAGGGGGCCTCATCATCATGATCAAACACCTGGTATTTGGCGCGCTCATCATTCTGTCGATCGGGTCCATTGCGCCCGCGCAGCAGAAGCAGGCGAGCGCAAACGTCACCGACCGCATCGTGCTAGGACATCTGGCCAACGGCGCCACGGTCACGTTTGTCCGCACGGCCTCTGGCGAGTGGGGAATTGACATTTCCGGCAATGCCGTTCCACATCTGACGCAACCGAAGCCCGCGCAAATCGAGGTTTATCGCGGCGAGGGGAATGTGAGAGAGCTTTCCGCAGGCTATCGGTCAGTGCAGAAGGAACCGTTCGAAGTTGTCGCCAAGGCTAGAGTAGGCGGCAGCGGCGCGGCGTCATTTGCCGTCGAGGATCGCTGGAGGATCGCAGGCGATGTCTTGTCGCTGAGTCGAAGCGTCGCGGTGACCGGCGATGACGCGAACGCTGGCTTCTACTCCGCGATTCGGTTCGTAACTGCCACCGAGGTCTCGTGGGCAGATGCGGGTTTTCTCGCTCCTGGACTGCTCTATGGGGAGCCGCACACCCGAGCCACTGCGCCGGGCGGCAGTGCGTTTTACAACGCCAGATGCTTTTCCATCCGCGAGGACTATCTCTCGGCGCCGCTGTTCGGCCTGTCGTTCCGAGATGGGCGCTGGGTAGCCCTCATGGACTTGGCGCCGCACGGCGACACCACCGCGGCCGAGACCACGGCACACGCAGACACGCCGATTATTGACGAGCACCTTCGCTTCGGCGCATTGGGCGCCCGCGAAGACCCCGAGGGCGGAATCGAGTTCGGCTTCTGGCTGCCGGGAACAACCAACGAGTTCTCGGGGGGCTTTGGGTTCGGCTCTCGCCCGGCTACTCCCATCACGGCCCTGGTGCGGCGGCGTTACAACCCCGTAAAGGCTGGGTTCACCCAGAATTATCAGGTAGGGTTCCGCTTCGGTGCGGGCGATTCTCTCCTCGGCGTGGAACGCGATGCATGGCGTTGGGCCTGGCAAACCCTAAATCCGCCAGTTATGCACCTGGACCTGGACGTTGTTCGCCAAACGTTGATCGATCACTTGGCGGACCGCGTCCTTGTCGTGGACGGGCGGGCCGGGATTCCCTTCGTTACCGATTCGGTGTCCGGCAAGCCCGGCTCCTTCCGTCCTGCATTGCTGCTGGCCCAAGATTCCTTCTTCTCCCATGTGCCTCCACCGCCTGACCTCGCTGACATCGTCCGGTTCGCCCATACCCTTGGCATCGAAATCGATCCCAAAGCCGCCGAGCTGGATCTCTGGCCGAAAATTACCATGGGTTTCTGCGGCAAGAACATCGAGGCGGCGGGCCAGTTTCTGAGAGAAGCGGATCGCGATCCCGGCCCCCGCGGTCGGAGGCTGCGCAAGCTCGGGCTCATGATCATCGACAGCTTCCTTCGCTTCGATCCCGCATCTCCCGTTCTGGCCGGCGAGGGCTTCGATCTTCGTACCGGTAAGGCCAGCGCCGTGCGCGGCGAGCCCTCGTTTGCTCTGCGCGCCACCGGTGAAGGCATGCGCGCCATGCTCGATGATTATCGCTACGAGCACGCTCATGGCCGCCAACATCCCGAGTGGTTCGCATGGGTCAAGTCGTACAGCGACTGGCTCCTTACCCAGCAGCGGGAAGACGGGTCTTTTCCCGAGAGTTTCCAGGGAGGAACAGGAAAGGCGATAAATACCTCCGGAGCCACCAGCTATGCACCCGTGCCATTGCTGGCGGAGATGACCAGCGAGACGGGCGACAAGGAGTATCTTGACGCAGCCGTTCGCGCCGCGAACTACATCTGGACCAACTTCGGCAGCCGAGGCGTGTACGTTGGCGCAACCGGCGGCGATGCCGCCGACAAAGAATCCGGAATGCTGTCGATGGATGCGTTCCTTGCACTCTTCGACACCACCAGAGAACCCAAATGGCTGTACCGTGCCAAGATGGCGGGCGATTACGCCGAGACTTACATCTGGCTCTGGAACGTGCCCATGGCCCCGGGCCTTCCCGATACCGAGTTGGGCTGGAAGCACGGTGTCTCCACCGTGGGGGTCACGGGAATCGCTTCGAACGTTCCCGGAGAGGTCGACGAGTATCTGGATTGGGCCGCGCCATCCTATGCCCGTCTCTATGAAGCGAGCCACGACCAGCACTATCTCGATGTGGCGCGCGTCCTCGTTTTCGACACCAAAAGCATGCTCGCGCTGCCAGGCCGCACCTATGACCTGCTCGGTCCCGGATGGCAGCAGGAGCATTGGCGGATGGGACCGGGCGTGAGAGGCATCGGAGCTCACCGTACCTGGCTGCCGTGGATCTCAGTCAACCATCTGCACAGCATCACTGGCCTGGAAGAATTCGATCCCGCGTTATATCGGAGCCTGGCGAAAGGAAACTGAATTCTGATGCTGCCGGCTAATCAAGCTGGCAGTCCTTTTTCAGTTCCTGCCCCAGCTCGTATGCAAACTTCCTGATCGCTTCCCGGTCGCGCTTCTCCGGCGGTTGCTTCCGCCAATAGAGGATCCGCGCGGACGGCGGTACGTCCATTGGAACCATATCCGCGGCTTCCAGCAGGTTCGCCGCGTATTCCGTCGCATCGAGGATCTTGTCTGTATCTGCCGCCGACGCGGGGCGGCCGAATGTGCCTTTGTCCTCGTTCAGGGCATCCTCAATCGCCTTCAGAGCCTTCTCCGCCGCGCCCTCCCGGTTCGGAACAGGCCTGACAATCGTGTTCAAGTCGCGATTACGATAAAAGCCCATCACCGCCGCGATGATCGACGGATCACGCACCGTCCCGTCCGGGTAGAAGATGCCGTGGACCTCGCCCCAATATCCCCCAATCATCAGGTTGAACAGATACCAGCCCGTGTGGTGCTCCTGGGCAACTTGCAGAACCTCGTCGTACGGATTGGCGCGGGCAATGCACGCCGTTTCCGTATTCAGAATCGGCTTGACAAACTTCTTCGATACTTCCTCGGCAGTCCGGTAAGCGGCTTCAACTGCGGCCCGCGTCGGCGTGTAATCGTGAAAGCTCAGTACATCAACAAGATCGGCAGAGCCTTCCAATTCACTTGAGAATGCATATCCCACCGTCACTGCGTTCACAGGGTCAATCTTCTTCACATAGTCCAGGTAGTACCGCACGAACGCGGTAATCTCGGCTGCGTGCTGTTGCTTCTCCGCGCCGGTGGCGTTGTTATAGTAGTCGTTCCAGAGAGGCTCATTCATGATGTCCCACATCAGCAACCCCGGTTCATCCTTTACAGCATCGACAATCGCCTTCACATACGCATCCCCCTCCGCGTGAAACGAAGGCTTCAGATCATCCGGATTCAGGCTGTTCCCGTTCCACAAGATCGGCATCGTCGTAATGCCCATCCGGTTCGCCGTGCGGATGTAATTCCGCATGCGATCGATGAAACCCTGTGGGTCTTTCTCATAGGCTTTGTAGCTCAGCCAAATGCGTGTGCTGTTCAGGTTGATCCGCTTGGCGTAGCCGAGATCCCGTTCGAGCGTGGCCTGGTCGCCGTACATGCCATAATTCACCCCGCGGATGAAGCTGTAGTCTTTCAGGGGCTTCTCCGCGCGAGCAAGGCTGGCGGTCAGAACAAAAGTAATTCCGATCCACAAAGCAGTGCGCGCTCTCATCGTGTTTCTCTCCTCATTCTTCTGTTAGTGCCGGCCCTTGGCAGAAGTGAGCACCACCAGATAGCAGTCGCTGGTCCGCAGCGGCAGTGTCCAGTTGGATTGTCGGCTGGTGATCGACACCTCTTCCTGGCTCACGGGTTCGCCGCCTCTAATCTTATTCAAGTCGGTCACCGGCGCTCGGCCGGCGACTTCATCGACATCTTCGGGCTTCTTGCGGCTAGCCTTTGTGGGTCCTTGATTCTTCCTGTTCTGCCCGTGTATTCAAAGTTGAGTCTCCACGCCCCCTAAAGAACATGCCGGAGATCGAAGCTAGCCGAGTTATCCAAACTACTCGAACCAGCCAGGATCTCCGGCACGGAGGTTTCAAACTTCGACCGAGCAACCGAGAGTTGCTTCTCGGTTGCTCGTCAAATGCTCGTTAGAACTGGTACTTCGCCGCCAGTTGCAACTGGCGCAAGGGGGCCGTACCGGCAATGCGGCCGAAGGTGGAAGAGCTAAGGCTCAAATTCGGATTGTTCCAATTCGGGTGATTGAGTGAGTTGAAGGCCTCGAAGCGGATCGCCAATTGGTGCTTCTCGTTGTACGGCATGTTGAACGCCTTGTGTAACGAAGCGTCAAGATTCGTAAAGCCGGGTCCTGTGAAGCTGCCGCGCTGCATGGAACCGAATGTTCCGGCAGTCGGAGTAGCGTAGGCAAGCTTATTGACCCAGTCGTTCAGCGATCTTGCGCTGCCTGTAAGATACGGGCTTGTCCCAGTCAGATTACACCAAGCAGCGGAGTCCCTACAGCACCGGTCTGATGGGTAAAGATGCCGCCGATCTGCCAGCCGCCAACAAATTCGCCGACTGCTCTGTTCGTCTTCAGCAGCTTGCCGGGGCCGATCGGCAGTTCGTAAAGGGCCGAGGCAACAATACGGTTTTTGACGTCGAACGCGGAACGGCCATATTCGCAGGGAATGCAGTCGCTATTCTGGGGATACAGGTTGTCGTTTCCCTGGCTGCGGATTCCGCTGGTATCGTCGAGGGATTTGCCCCAGGTGTAGGATGCGATCACGTTGAGGCCCTTGCTGAAGCGCCGCGTTGCCTTGACGTCAAACGCGTTGTAATTGCCCGTTCCCATGTCATGCGCATCCTGGATCCCTCCCATGTTCGCGAAGGGGGTACGGGAAGCGACAGAACTTGAGGTGCCGTTGCCGATGTATCCGTATGGAGTCGGCTGATTTGCATTTTTGAATCCATAAAGATGACGGCTCAAAGCACCCTGGTATCCCACCTCGAACGACCAGTCCTGGCCCACTTGTTGCTGGATGTTCAAGAGAAATTGTTGAGTGTACGTGGTCTTGTGGGAGGGAGCGACGTCGTACGCGGTGGACGGACCAAGATTGGAGACTGCACCGCCGCCGCCGCCCGGCGACGCGTTGGCCCAGGTCAGGTTGGAATTGCCGTAGATCCCGGTGCTCGTGTCGACGTTGACTTTCGTCACGCGCCCTGCAATGTTGCGCGCCATATCGAAGTACGAGTTGCCGATATCCTGCGCGTAAAATATGCCGTACCCTGTGCGAATCACCATTGTGGCTGTCGGCGAGTACGATATGCCGAATCGCGGCGCAAAATTCAAGTATTTGGTATCAAGGAGCGGACCGTTGGGCAGGAGCCCGTTGCTGCACCGCGGCGCCGGTCCGAGGGGCGTCGTCCACCTGACCGCAATGCCTTGATACACGTCGGCTGCTGTACAGTTGCCCTGACGGACGTAGAAGGGCCACTGGCTCTGCGTGTATGTGGTGCTGGTGTCTCCCATATTCGGCATGTTCGGAACATAGGCGACGAAGTCATTGCCGAAGGTATCGTTCCACGGTGGAGTCAGTTCGTACCGCAGGCCCGCTGAAATCGTGAGCTTGGGCAGAACCTTGTAGGTGTCGTCGACATAATAAGCTTGGACGTTGCGCACGTAATTCGCATTCGCTACGGCTACCGCGACCGTTGCCTGGCTGAGATCACCAAGCAGGAAGTCAGCGAGCGAATCACCTCCAGAAAGCGTAACGACCCCAGTCGATGGATTCTTCGTTTCCAGCGAGGTAGAAATGGGCTGGGCGAAGAACTGCCCACGCGAGAACTGATTGCCAAGCTGGTTAAAGGTCTGCCGGCTGAACTCGAATCCTATCCGGATCGAATGCTTGTCTTTCACCCACGAGAGATTGTCGACGATCTGCCAGTTAGGATCGGTCACAACGTAGGGGCCATCACCGCCGATATCCCCAATTTCCTGCCAGATGGCCGGTGTTGTGCCTGCCGGTCCTTGACTGAACGCCATATCTGGAATTCCCCACGTTGAGGGGAGCCCCCCGGTCATGTTCGGAATTTTGATCGAATCAACCACGTCGTTTGTGTATGCCGACAACAACCCGAGAGAGTTGAAGAAATGGCTATAGCCGAACCGTGCCTCATTGACGATCGTGGGGCTGAACGTCCAGGTGTTCGATCCCATGTACTGGTAGTAATTGGTGACGATCTTGCTGCCTGCTCCCAACAAGCCTGTCGATAGAATGTTTTCGTTCCCAGAGCTGTAACGGAAGGCATACTGCGACCTCTGGGACTGGATGTAATCTCCGCGGACCGCCAAGCCCTGGCGATTTTGCGGCGCCGAAGTGCTGTACGCGTAGTTCGCGACCACCTTCCCGCCTGAGTAGAATGGCTGTGTGCTTGTCCCCAGGTACTTCAGCAATGCAGTGGACTGCGACGCGATTTCGCCCGAAGGAATCATGTTGTTCAGAAAGGGCGTCTTTCCCAGGCCGTTGGCGTCTCCGGTTGTCGGATCGTAGATGGTGACCGGATTTCCGTTCTTGTCGGTGAAGCCCTGGAAATTGCCGCCCGCTATGGCTGGGGAGGGTACAGTTGCCGAGCCCTGACCAATCGTCCGGATCTTTCTCCATTCGTCGTCGACCATGAAGAAGAACTTGTCTCTGCCGTCGTAGATTTTGGGGATCCTGATTGCTCCATCGAGTTCAAATCCGTAGTCGTTCCACTTGTAGGGGAACACCTTGGGAGGGGCGGCGTTGTACGGGAAATAATACGGATTTGCATCCGCGATGTTGTTGCGGATGAAATCGTACATCGAGCCGTGATAGGTGTTGGTGCCACTCTTCGACACCACGTTCACCTGCGTTGCCTCGTGGCCGAACTCGGCTGGATAAACACCCGTCTGTACCTTGAACTCCTGGATGCCGTCGAGAGAAGGCAGACCGACATACGTGACGAAGTCGGGATCTGTGTTGTTCACTCCGTCCAGCGTGTAGTAGTCGAACATGATGCGCTGGCCGCCCACTGATATCGCCTGGCTGGCGCGATCGCCGCCCAGGCGGCTTCCTGCCTGGCCCGATGACGGCGAAAGCGTATTGGCGTTGGACGAAAGAGCTACCAGCGACAGGTAGTTTCGGCCGTTCAGCGGCAGTTCGTTTACGGCCGCGTTTTCAATCACAGTGCCGATCGTGGCGTTCTCAGCCTGAAGAAGAGCGCCAGTCGCTGCAACCGTGACCGATTCCGTCACTTGTCCCACGGCCAGTGTGAAGTCCTGGCGCAGCGATTGCTGCACATGCACTTCCACGCTTTCGCTTGTAGCGGTCTTGAATCCCGGGTGCGCAGCCTGAATCTTATAAATCGCCGGCGGAACGTCGGGAAAAAGGTAGTCACCTGAACCGGTGGTGACCGTGGAGCGTACCGCGCCGGTACCCACACTTGTAAGCGTGACAGTTACGTCTGGAATCACAGCGCCCGTCGGATCGGCGACGTGTCCTGAGATTGTTCCCGCGGTCTGCGCAGATATCCTGGCAGGCGAAGACGTGACGAGGAATGCGAAGATGCAGCAAGCGATCAAAGCACTGCATCGTCCGAGCAATTTGATGGTTCTCAGGACCATCGGTGCACGACCGAGCGATTCTTCTGTGACCTGGGAATTTGAGATGAGAAATGGCGCAACGCGGCCATTCCCTGATGCATCACTGGCATGATTGTTTAACATGGTCGCCTTAGCCTCCGCTGCAAAGAGCAGCCTCATTCGAATTCGTTAGGAACCCAACCCACACTCCTCAATCGGGGAAACGTTTACGGATTTCGATCAAAAGCTTCCCCGTTGCATCCATCCGATGAATCTGTTAGGTGAAAACAACCGAATCCTAGACCCCATAAAGTTTGACTGACAAGCCCTATTTTTCGAACGACATTTATCGATATTTTCGATGTTCGATCTGGAGTTTTGCCGATGATGGCGAGGAACTGGCGCCCCCACGGTGGTCGCCAGGCCCTTAATTCGTTGGTTCTTGTTCGTTCAAGATTTTCTCCACAGTGGTTTTCGGCACGGGCAGGTGATCCTCGTTCTCTTTCAGCCACTGGTGATAGTCCTGCTCGATTTCTGGAGTCCATCGGGCATCGATCTGTCCAGCGGTGTACTTCTCTCTGAGGCGCTGGTGACCGAACATGTCCTCAAGATGAGTGCATTCCGAGTGTTCGACAACCTGCTCAGCCAGTTGGGGCGGGATGAAGATCACGCCGCCGTTCCGCCCGAGGACCACATCTCCCTACGTAACCAGGACCTGCCCAATGCGGGTAGGCCCGATGATGCTCACCATGTTCGAGTCAAGCAGCCTTGCGCTGGCGAGAGATCCAAAGTGGTGGGAGGGATCGCAGTAGCGAACAAAGGAGGCGAAGTTGAGCAATTCGTTGAGACCGTTGATATCGCTCCAGGGCAAGCGGTATTCCATACCCGGGCGAACGGAACCGAAGCGTAGTTACGGCACTGGGGAATCCGGGTAAGCGCTTACGATCATTCTGGAGGTGTGAATGAATCGCCGAGGGTTTCTATCGAGAGTCGGAGCAGCGGCGCTGGGGACGGCGATACGTCGCGACGATTGGGCACAGCAATCCGAGCCACCCCTCAAGCATCGCTTGCCGGACAGTGACGCTGATTATCAGCGCTCCAGGTCTTATATCGAAGAGGTCCCGATTGAGCAATACCATTGGGCTCCTGACCACGCGGTTGAGGCCTTCAACGATTTGAAATTCGGGCTGAGGATTCATTGGGGCATCTACTCCCTGTTCGGAAGACCGAGTGAATCCTGGCCCTTTCTGACACTGCCCTTTGATGAGCGCCAGAACTACAACCAGGCCTACAAGACGTGGAACCCCAGTGAGTTCGATGCAGACTCATGGATGAACCTATGCGAGGAAGCGGGGCTCAAGATGTTTGCGTTTACGACGAAGCACCACGAGGGCTTCTCGATGTTCGACACCAAAACGCGAGTCCGAAATCGCGCTAACTGGGCGGCAGCAGGAGGGCCAACGATTGAGGGCTGCAACCTGGCCTACAGCATCATGGAGACGCCTTTCCGCCGCGACGTGGTGCGCGAACTTACTGCCGCTGCGCACAGGCGCAACATCAAAATCGATCTCTATTTCTCTCATTCAGACTGGTATGACGCAGATTTTCGTCCCTACGGGTGGCATCCACTTCAGGTTCCATCTTCACCAAAGTTGTGGGGCTGGCGAAGCTCCGGGGAAGAATTCTGGAGCCAGATGAAAAAGCTGATGGCCGATCGTCTTCTTATCGTCCCCGATCCGACCCCAGGGGAAGTGAACCGCATGGTGGAGCGCCATAGAACCCAGCTTGCAGAACTGCTTACGAATTACGGAACAATCGACATGATGTGTCTCGACATTTTCTGGGGTCCATCCGTGTGGCCACAAATGCGCGAGACTGTTCTGAAGATACGAGAGCTTCAGCCCGATGTGATGCTGCGCGCCCGCGGAATCGGGAACTACGGTGACTATTTCACGCCCGAAGGGTTTGTCCCGGCCTCAAAGGAAAGCACGAAGATGCCATGGTTTGTTATTTATCCGCTGGGATCGTCTTTTTCTTATGAAAGCGACCCAGGAAAATACAAAAGCGCAAAGTGGATCATCGATAACCTTGTGGATGCGAGTGCGAAAGGCGGCAATTTCATGGTCGGGGTTGGGCCAAATGGCCAGGGAAGTTTCCATCCGACTGCCGTCAGTCAACTTAAGGAGACCGGAAAGTGGTTGAGGACCAATGGAGAAGGCATCTATGCGACGCGCCCCCGGCCAGGCACTCTCTGGAGCGAAGGAGATCTTCTTCGTTTTACGCGCAGCAAAGACAACCGTGTGGTCTATTGCTTTGCCCTCACGTGGCCCGGGAAAACGCTGGGAATCAGATCGCTCGAGCCGAGGCAGATCCGATCAGTCGAAATGCTGGGATACCCCAATGAGCTTGAATATCGGCGGGACCCGACACGCGGTTTGGTTGTGACCATTCCCGACGAAATCCAGCAGCCATCGAATCGACCGTGTGACTACTCCTGGGGTTTCAAGATTACGTATTCAGACTGATTCAGAGTCCCGATGCAGCGCAGGCAATTCCTATCGTCGCGGGCGATTCATGGCGATCGCCCATGGAGTGTTGCACGATTTGCGGCAGCGCACCTAGTCCCTTTTCACACAATCTGGAATTCATACACGTTGACGCTGATCGGTGGAACCGGGATCGTTTCCGAAAGCACCTGTTGCGAATACTCGAGGATTTGAACGGCGGGCTTTTTGCCCGGCTCATTGGCCGCGTTCAGATTGGATGCCGCAATCTGCCACAGCTTGCCGTGCCCGCGCAGCTGCACTCCGGTGATTTGGGGTGAAAACTCCTGTGCATCTTCCGTTGGGTTGACCACGGAAAGAAGAAAGGTCCTTTGATCGCTGGAGAGTGCCGCAACCATATCCAGAGGATACGACGGACTTCCAGTCGTACGAGTTCCGATGTCGACCATCGGAGTGCCCGCCATTGGCCGCTGGGGTGAATTCCCGCCGACCTCCACTGGAAGAGCGCCGGAAAAGTGAGTCGCCATGAGCTTCATCACCAGGCCCTCCGGTGCAAATCCCACAGCGTCGCCGGTGTTGTCGATGAGCACCGTGAATAATCCTCCTGTCGGACAACTGGCCGTCACCATGCCGGAGTGACGGAACAGTTCATGCAGGAAGAGCGCGTACGAGAGTGAAGAAACCATTCCCGGCGGCTGGTGGGATTTTCCGTCCGCGGATCGGAATCTCATGCCCCATTCATCGAAGATGAATTTGATATTCTTGTCTTTCAACGAGGGCATTGTCTCGACATACTTCTCCCAAGCCTCAAAGGCCTCACCGATTCGGTTGGCCATCCTGCGCGTTCTGAATTGCAGTGGGTCCTGGACATCGATGAAGCGCTGCTTCTCTTTGTCAAATACCAGGTCAGGGTAGGCGTAGGTGTGTTCGGAGAGATTGTCGATGTTGTCGCTGCACTTGGCGAGCAGCCAGCCGTCCCAGTCGTTCAAGCTTCCGAATTCGTAGGGTAACGTGACCGTGACGGGCGGCTCCCATTCATCCGGGAAAAAGTCATTCTTCTTCTCCGCGCCGCCGATCGACTTCTCGCAAATGCTAGCCCCGGATACGGTCACCTTGATTCGAGGGTCCACTTTCTTCATGGCTTCGACGATGTAGTTGTGCTTGACCCAATACTGATTCAGCGACATATGGCCGAACTGCCAGGGCCCGTACATCTCGTTGCCAATGCACCAGAGGCGAATGTCGAAGGGCTCAGGGTGGCCGTTCTCTGCGCGCAGCTTGCCCAGGCGAGTGGCAGTGGAACCATTGCAGTATTCCACTTCCTCGGCAGCCTGACGCGCATCGCCGAATCCGCTATTGATGGCCAGATAAGGCTCGGCTCCGAGCAACCGGCAGAAAGCGACGAATTCATGAATGCCCACGTCATTCGACTCCACTCTGTCGGACCACATCGGTTGCAACCTCGGTGGGCGCTTATCCCGATCGCCAAGCCCGTCGTACCAATCGTACGCAGAGACGAAGTTGCCGCCCGGCCACTTGGCCATCTTGAAACCAGCTTCCTTGTAGAGCCGGATCATCCCGGCGTGGAATCCCTGCTCGTTGTCCGCCGGCATTAGAGAAACGGCGCCGACATGAAATGCTCCGCGGCCCGTGCCCACAATCTCCAGTCGCGCCTCGTCGGCATCGGCCTTTGGAGCGAACTTCAACGGGCATTTCTGATACTGGTCCGAGAGGGAAGGGATCAAAATACTTTGCGAGTCACCGGCTCCAGTCCCCCATACCAGGCGCACATCAACTTTTGCGCCGGGCTCTCCTTTGAGATAAATCCGTCCCTCGTAAGATCGCCCGCCGCGCACGCGCAGCCCGCCTTGCTGAATACCGCGGGCCGCGGAACCGTTAAGCTTGACGCGGGGGCTGTGCGCGCCCACAAACGGCCGCATACTGTCCATTTCGACAGTATCTTCAGACGCCATCGGTCTCCACGGTTCTCCTGCAAACCGTCGGAAGAACGGATTAACCGGCGCCACCGGGGCGTTGGTAATTGGGTTGGCAAACTTCCTATCGGTCAGCATCTCCGCCCACACACGTGTAGTCGCCGGCTCCATGTAGCCGCCGAAAATCAGCGAGGTGATCGGCTCGTTAGTCCTGGACGCATCAATTGAGACTTCAATATTCCCCTTCGGAGCAGCGAACGCCGTCATCCGTTGCTGAAACACAGCGGCACCTGCAACCGAACCCGCCAAAAACTCACGTCGATTCATGGGCATTTCACATCTCCTTGTTTCTTGCCTGATTCGAATAACCAGAAAGATCAAATTTGGAAACGAACATGTTAAACAAAGAAAGTGGAGGAAATACGAAAGCACAGCAACTTGCCAAAACTCATCACTTCTCTTATCACTGATCGAATCGATGGTCCGAAGCCTGTTTGCCAATTCCGGTTGGTGACTCAACCTCTGCCGTAACAGAAGCGTTCACTTTGCTCGTTATTCATCAGACCTGGTTTCCAGTCGGAGCCACCGAGCGGGGGTCAAGCTGCCAGATGCGCCTGGCTACGGGGTCGGCCAAGGGACCGGGGGCCCTGGTTTCTCCGGCAACCTTGCCGAGCATGTCGTTCTCAATGTGGTTGACTACGCTCACTTGTGGGAACGGCTGGCTGCTCAAGATCGTCAGCTCCAGGCGGTCAGGATCAAAGTCCACTTGCATATCGCCCATAGCCCCGTTTTTGTCCCACCCGTATGACTGGCGCCAGGCCACGAGATCGAGCCACTGTTTTGAGTCGCCGGTGAAGAAGCCGAGAAAACCGCCGGGCATGGAGACATAGAGGTTGCCGTCGGCCTGGTTGTTCTGGTTGAGGAAAACGATGGCCGACTTGCCGCAGCTGGCGAAGATGTTGTTCGAGATGTTGTTTCCCGTCGCGGTTCCGCTGCGGGCGCGATCGGGGCGGGTGATGGCAAAGATGCCAGAGTTGTCGCAGCGGCCGATGAGGTTCTGAGCGACGATGAGGCGATCGGTGGCATTGATGAAGACGCCCGAGCCAGCGCATCCTCTCTGGCCGGGAGTGCCTGGCTCGGCGTTGCGGACATTCCAGATGACATTGTTGTCGATCTGGTTTTGTTCGAGATTCATCTCTATGTGCACGGCGGCGCTGACGGTGACGATGTCGGCGAACACGTTGCCGGTAATGCGGCAGTTGGCGTCGCCGCTATCGAGCCAGACGCCGTTGCCGTGGCGGATGTGGCGCACTACGTTGCGGCGAAAGAGCAGGTTGCGGGCAAAGTGGAACTTGGCTGCGGCTGCTTCCCAGCCGCGCTCGGCGTCGGCCCAGCCGCACCATTCAATGAGATTGTCTTCGACGACGGTGTCACGGGTTCCCATGCCGCCGATACCCTCGACGCCACAGAACCGAATGGTGTTGCGGCGGATGACCTGCGAGGCTCCGGCCTGAGGCGTGAAACCGCTATCCCCGTCGCTCCCGATGTCGAGCCCGACACCGTTGGCCCATTCGATGGTGTTGTCTTCGATGATCCAGTGATTGCCTCCAACGGTGGAGACGAGGCCGTACTGCGGAAACGGGTAGGCGTTGGCAGCGTGCTGGAAAGCGATGCCCTTGATGCGGATGCAGGCAAGCCCCTTTTGTGACGGAACGAAGCATTGGTTGCGGGTGGTGATTTCGATCAGGTGATCTGCGGGCGTGCCCGAGGCCAGACGGATGTGTATCGCGGCCCCTGAGTCTTCCACCCAGAAGCGGGCATCGGGCGAGCCGCCGATTTCCTGCATGATGGGTCCGCCGCGGCGGCGTGGAGGCAGGCCGTTTTGCGGCACGGGCGGAGTGGTGAAAACGGGCACGGGTTCGAGGTGCGGCATGGCCAGTTCGCGAAGCTGCTCCATCGGCTCGAGCGGCGTGCCATCGACAAACACCAATCCGCGGCGGCGGAAATACGGGCCCATATCGACCGTTCTGGGATCGAGCCATTCCCAATTGCCCGCCACGCTGGCCAGGGCGAAGGGTTGATAAGCATCGGGGAACATTGCGCCTGCGAGCTCGTGCTTCCATGCGGTGACCTGGGCTTGAGGCTGGCCGGACGTGCCGCCAAATCCGCGAAAACCGGCGGGGATGGACTCCTGCTGCCAGCCGTCATTCAGGACTTCAGAGCCTTTGATGAAAACTTTTGCCCCGGGAGCGGCCTCGTAGCTGATGATTTGCGAGGGGCTGGCGCCGCCGCGCGGTGGGCGTACGCATTCGCGGTAGGTGCCGGAGGCGATGACCACGCGCTCGCCGGGCTGGAGGACCTGGGCGGCCTTGTTGATGGTGCGGAAAGGTCGCGACTTCGTGCCCGGTCCGTTGTCGGCGGCCTTGGCGGAATTATTGTCAACGTAGTAGGTCTTCGAGAATGCCAGCGGCTTTTCCCAAGAGACGTATTCGGTGCCGTCGGGCAGACGCGAGTCCCCTGAGCCTGCTTTGTCATTGGCCTGGGCTGCAGCAGCACCATTCTGAGTGTCGCTGAAGAAGTTTCCGCCGAGAGCAACCATCGCTCCCACGCCTGCCGCAGACTGGAGAAAGCTGCGGCGATCGATGCCTGGGCTGGGAAACGCGTTTTTTGACGCATCCGGATGCGGGACGAATTCCTTTTGACTTGATTTCATGGCATTCACATTGAATTCAGGGCGAAGCTGCCTCGCAGGCATGAGTCGCAGCGATCTTCCGCGACTCTGCATCATGACAATTCCGAACGCCACGCCGCAAAGCGCTATTGGCGGGCGTCCGGAATTGGGATGAGGCAATACTACTTGAAAAGCCTTGGAGCAAAGTCAGCGAAAGCCCGCCGCCACGACAACCATTCATGCGCGGTGCCGGGAGACTCGAAGTACACATTATGAATGCCAGCCTGGGTGAGATCATCGCTGAATTGCTTGACGCGCGGCCCTTCAACAGAGCCAGTGGACAGGAAGAGCACCTTGACCTTCGCGTTGAATGCCGCAGGATCAGCAAATGCGCCGCCGCAGGTTGTCTTGGGGTCGAATGTGGCGCCGCCGAAGCTGCCGCAATTGCCGCTGAAGCCGCCGAGGTAGGCGAACTTGTCGAGGTTCTGAAGGCCGGTGGTGAAGGTTTGCATTCCACCCATCGACAAGCCAGCCATGGCGCGGTTTTCACGGCCCGGCGCGACTCTGTAGTTCTTCTCGACCATTGGAATCAGATCGGTGAACATCATCTCGGTGAACGTCGTGCTGAGCCGGAACGGCGGGCGAGCCGGCGGCGCACTTCCGGCAGGACGTTGTCCGCCTGCGGCGGCCGGCGGTGGTGGACCGAAGGGCGGCAGAGGCCCAGGCACTGCCTGCGTGAGCACGCTGCGCGCGTTGTAAAGCGACCCGTCTTCGCCAGGCTTCACGGCGTTGAGGTTGTCCATGACGATCAGCATCGGCTTGACCTTGCCCGCGGCGATCAGGTTGTCCATGATCTGGTCCACGTGTCCCTGGAAGGTCCAGCCGAACTCGTTCTCTCCCCAGCCGTGCAGAAGGTAGAGGACCGGGTAGCGTATCTTTGTGTTGGTGTCGTAACCGGGAGGCGTGTAGATAAGGCTGCGGCGCCACGATTGCGTCACGGTGGAGAAATACCACTCAATCCGCACGACGCCGTGAGGCAAATCTTTGTGGCTGTAGAAATCGGCGTCAGCCGCGGGAATCTCGATGGCGCTGCTCCACTCGCCGCTACCGAAGAATGTCTGAGTAGCAGGGTCGGACACAGAAGACCCATCAATATTGAGCATGTAGTAATGGAACCCTTCAACGAGCGGAGTGGTGGTCACGTACCAGAGACCGTCCGCTTCCTTCGTCATGTCGAACCCGGCGCCAACACGGACCCGCACCTTCTGGGCGTCGGGCGCCGCCACACGGAACATGGCGCGGTGATCAGGAAAAACACAGGGGTAGGGAGCTCCCGGAATATTCAGTTCGGATGGCTTGCAGTTGGCTGGGGGTTGCGCCCAGCAGATTCCTGAAGCCAGAAACGCCAAAACGATCGCGGTCTTTTTCATGGATCTCCTTTTATGTGAGGGCCTTTTGCGCGAACTCGGATTTCCAGTGGGTTTTCAGCAAACGCTTTCTCAATGCAGAACTTTTACAGGGTTTATCTGCCAGTGTCAACGGATGGCTGAAGACCGACGGCACATGTTCCGCAGAAACCTCGCAGCCGAGCATGTTGGCGCCGGAAATAACTCACGTGTTGGCCGTCTCATCCGGTTGAAATGCCGCTGCTCAAGGCAATGCCGGTGCCTTGAGAATGAGACAAAATACCGGTACGGCGCGGGGGCGCGACGAACATCAATCCCCTTTGGCCAGCCGTTGATAGAGGGCGGGATCGAACTCTTCCAGGCCGGTAATGCTGTGCAGATGGTTGACTGAAACCCATGGCAGCCAACTGCGGTGGGTTCCAAAACCTCTATTCATCGCCATCCCCCAGTGTTCCTGTTGCCAGCCAGGTCCCAGCAGGTCGTACGTGCGTCCGGGCAAAGCCAGCATGCTCTTGGTGTCGAGCAGAAGGATCCGCGCGACATCCAGGTAGTGCGGGTCATTCGTGTCCTCATACAACCGGGCATAGGCAGGTGCGGCCCAATCCAGGTACTCATCCACGCCGCCAGGCCCGCGCGCCGTAATACCCTGTACGCCTACGGTGGGCACGCCGCGTTTCCAGTTGAGATCGGAGTCCATGGCGCCCAGCGGCATGGGCACATTCCAGATCCAGATCCAGCTTTCGGTGTAATTGCCAGCCGCCTTGGCGCGTTCCAGCCACTTAGGCTCCCTGGTGGCATCGTAGAGATCCAGGAAGGCCTCCAGGGACAACATGCCGGCTTCCTTGTCGGTGATATTCGGATTATCGGTTGTGCCACCGACGAATACGCCTCGGCTTCCGTAGTTGTCCCAAACGTAGTCCGCGGCTCTGATCGCCGCGTCGAGGTAGCGTTCTTGCCCGGTCTCCCGGCTCAGTTTCACCAACATCGGCACGGGATTGTAACTGCTGGTTCCGGAGACTTCGACCACCTTTCCGGTGCCACCTTGCCAACTCCTTGGGAAGGAGCCATCTTCCCGCTGCTGCGTGAGCAGCCAATCGCCAAACTGCTGGCACCAGAGCAGCCAATCTGGATGTTCGCGTCCTTGCCGCTTTTCGCGGCGATACGCGTCCAGAAGAGTGCGCATGCCCTCCGACGGCCCTCTAAGAGTCATGGTGTCGCCGGCCCAGGAATCCGCCTTGCCCGTCCACAGGTTGAAGCCTTCCCCGGCGGGAGGCGACATCGGCACCAAACGAACGAAACTATCGATAATCGCCAGTCCATCCTTCCGCATCTTCTGACCGCGTGGACTTGGATCGCGATCTGCCTCGATTAACAATTGATCGGCCACCTCGATGCCCTTGGAAACGAAACCCATGATCACCTTCGGCCATTGCTCCAATTCGTTTGCGTTGGGGTCAACATCGACGCCCAGAGGGCGGGCCCACGCCGCTAATTCTGCGCTCTTCTCCGGGTTCAGCTCATGGGCCGTAACCGGCATATTGGCCGGGAGGCGGGGTGGCATCGGAAAGGAATTGCGATAGCGGCTCCAATTGCGGTAGGAACCGGGATTCCCCGTAACGGCATCGAAGAGGAAGGGAACGCCGGCGCGGTCATCTACGGTGAGGACATGGGCGTCAAGATGGTCGGTCAGCACGCGGCGGACGACTTCGAGGTCCAGGTGCATCGCCGGCGGCTTCAGGGTCTCCCACGCCCAGCGCCACGCATCGCGTTCCATGCCGGGGAATGATGCGCCCTGCCCAAAGCGGAATCCCACCTGGTAACTCTGCAAGAACCCCGCCTTCACGGGATGATAACGGCGCCGCACAACAGGCGCGGGCGGCGTTTGAAACCCTCGAGTAAATTCGTTGGTCGTGCCAGGGAACCAGAAGCCGAACTCGACGCCGCCATCGGGAGCTCCACGCGCGCCAAGAGCTCCAAACTGAATGCGATCGTCGATCACGGGCGTAGTAGCAGGAGCGGTGGTCTCCTCCCATGTGGTGTCGCCGTGCGGCGCCAGGTCCATCACCGCCGCCCACCGCCCATCACGAAATGAGAGGGCGAAGAGCGGCGCCGACAATTCGTCTTCCCGCAACGCAGAGCGCCTTGCGCGGTAATTCAAGACACCTCCGGGAGAGTTGTCGCCGTCGTAGGTTGGATCGCCGTAGAGAACCCCCGGAGCAAAATAGTCCGCGTCCGACCATGTGATTGCAGAAGTGGTTTCGAGCCGGATTGCCGAATAGAACCCGGCTTTGTCCTGCGTGCTGGTCACGCGCACTTTTCGGTCAAGCGACAACACGTTGCCCGAAATCTTCCACCGGTCCTCGACGGCAAATGAGGCCTCGCCCCCACCCTCCACCTTTGCCCTCGCGACAATTACGCCGGCTTCTTTTCGCGCGGACTCGTAGCCGGCGGCAATTTGACGCACGTCGTCGCCGCCGCGATAGACCTCGATCTGCGCGGGCTTCGGTTGCGTCAGGCGCGGCACAGCGTTGCCAGAGATTTCGATGCCCCAGCCGCTGGAGCCGGAGCGAACAAACGCGACCACTGCGCCGTTTTTGAGCCGGCCGAGTTCCATGCGATTTGCCGTGTTCGCGACCGCCGGCTTCTGCTGCGCCGGCGTCGAAGGCGCTGTTAACAGCGATGAGACCGCGCCAAGCACTACGCATCGAACCACGAAGGCCGCGGAACGAATCATGATGAGAACTCCTCGTTGACGACGCCCAATTGTAGCTCTCACGCGTTTGTAATTTCGTCGGCAGCAGGGACAGGAGATCCCAGGCTATTGCAAAAGAGACCCCCGGCGAGCTGATCCGGACCTGGATCGATTCCAGGTGCTTTTGTGATCATGGATGAGAGTTTTCTTCCTCAATGAATCGCTTTACAAGTTCGATTGCACGAGATAAGCTGCGTGATTGGCAAACGTTTTCTCGCGCGCTCCGGCCCAGAACATGGAGCAGAACACATTCATGGTTCATCGCACACGCTGCAAATTTCTCAAGCCGAGCGCGGGGGCTGCAGGTCTGTCTACGATCAGTTCTTTGGCTTTTACCAGGTTCCTTTATCCAGGTATGCCTGAGCATTCCTTTGCTGAGCGGAGTTTGAGCAGGAGTTATTTGTGTTGCGCTCTCAAATGAGAAGGTCTCTGCCGCTGCGTTTGTTCGCCTACGCGCTCGACAAACTTGACCTGGACATGGACCAACAGTTGTGCAACTGAATTGGCTTTGATTCCTCGTGCATCGCTCCAGCGACTGGCTAATCAAAGGAGGTCCAAATCCATGAATTCCAGACACGTTCTTCTCGTAGCCGCTGCTGCGGGTCTCCTGTTTTGGCAGGATTGCAGCGTTTTTGCGCAGGGGTCATTTCCCGCACCTCCCGCCCTCAAGCCCTTCCCGCTTGTCAGTCCGCTCTTTGGCGATGACATGGTTCTGCAACGCGGCAAGGTGGATACCATCTGGGGTTGGTCGGAACCTGGGGACCGTGTCCAAGTACAAATCGGAAACAAGATCGCATCCGGCGTTGCAGACGCAGACCACCGCTGGGAAGTGAAGATTAAGCCGCCTGCGACCGGCGGCCCGTACACCGTACGCGTCAGCGGCCCTGAAACAGTGGAACTGCACAACGTCATGGTGGGCGACGTTTGGCTGTGCACCGGCCAGTCCAATATGCTGGTTCCCCTTGGGGGTGCGCTCAACGGCGCAGATGAAGCAAAGGCGGCGAACTACCCTGATATTCGCTTCTTCGACTTGTTTGGGCATTCTGCTTACAATCACACCGGCTGGATTGCGGGAAGCTGGAAGGTCGTTTCGCCAGAGACAGCAGCACGGGCTTCGGCGGTCGCGTATTACTTCGCACGCGAGGTCCAGAAGGATGTCCACATTCCGATCGGCCTGATCGTGGATGCTGTCGGCGGAACGCCGGCGGAGGCCTGGACGAGCGCCGCCGCACTGCGTCCGCTCAAGGACTTCGACGTTCCGCTCGATTTGGTTGGCCGCCTGGCCGCCGAAGGCGCGCCGGAATACGGCAACTACATCCAGCATTGGTACGATCAGTACGACATTGGGCTCAAGGGGAATTGGGCTGCGCCGGACCTCGACGATTCCACCTGGAAGCCTGTCACTCTTCCTGGCGGCTTCGCCGAACTCGGCGTCGTACCCGACACGCCAGCGCTGGCGTGGTTCCGAAAAGAGATCGACCTGCCGGATCCGCTTCCGGCGGGCCGGGCCATGATGTTCCTTGGAATCATCGAGCGCATGGACACAGTTTGGGTCAATGGAAAGGAAGTCGGCGGCAGCGCCTGGGTTGAGAACCCGCGAGTCTATTTCATGCGACCCGGTGTGCTGAAGCCCGGACGAAACATCATCGTGATTCGCATTATGAAGACCAAGCCCGATGGCGGATTCATGAGCAAGCCTGAAAGCCTGCACCTCGTGCTTGGCGACAATACCGACATTCCGCTAGCCGGCGCGTGGAAGGGCCAGCTGAGCGTGGATGCTCGCCCGCCGCAGCCGCTGCCCATCGCTTATCAGAATTGGCCGGTGATGCCGACGGTTCTGTACGAGGGGATGCTGAAGCCACTCGCGCCGCTCGCCATCACCGGCACCATCTGGTACCAGGGCGAAGAGAATTCGACGCGCGCCTACGAGTATCGCAAGGTTCTACCCGCGATGATCGCCGACTGGCGAAACCTCTTCGGACAGGGCGATTTTCCGTTTTACATTGTCAGCCTGCCCAGGTTTAAGCAGAGGAGCGCAACGCCGGTCGACGGCGACGAGTGGGCCGAAACTCGGGAATCGCAGGCAATGACAGCCGCGAGTGTTCCCAACACATGCCTGGCCGTCACGATTGATACGGGCGATCCTGACAACATTCACGCAAAGGACAAGCTCCCCGTAGGCGAGCGACTGGCTCATTGCGCGCTGGCCAAGCACTATGGCAAGCATGTTGTGTATTCGGGGCCAACCCTTAAGTCCGTCGACCGGCTCCCAGACTCCATCCGGTTGCGCTTTGCGCACACGAACGGCGGGCTTGTGGTGAAAGGCGACAAGCTCGGAGAGTTCTCCATCGCCGGGGAAGACCGGAAGTGGTATTGGGCCGACGCCCGCATCGAAGGCAATTCGGTCGTCGTTTCATCGCCATCGGTGCCTCATCCAATAGAGGTCCGCTACGCCTGGCAATCCAATCCCGAGGCAACACTGTTCAATGGAGCTGGACTGCCGGCCGCTCCCTTCCGGACGGACACCTGGCCTGGCATTACACAGAACGTGCGGCCGTATTGATGGGGAAACCAAATGCCGACTTTCAAAGGGTCGGATCGAACAGAGAATCCATCCGATGAACGCAGCTTTAGAACGATGCGGAGAACCCATGCGAACTCATCGCTGTGCAATAGCAGTGCTCATTGCCGCTTTCGCCTTGCCAATGGCTGCCCAACGCCGCGTGCCCAAGGACCTGAGCGGTACCAGAGGATTCAATTATCAGTCTGCCGAAACCATCGGCCACGTTGAATTCTGGCTTCAATACAACCCTGCGGTCACGGAACGCGATCTGGACTACGCCAAACAGCTGAAGCTGAATCAGGTGCGAGTGTTCGTCCCGTACGTGGCCTGGGAAAGAGACAAAAACGGTCTCAGAAAGAATCTGCTCCATTTTGTGCGGGCTGCACATGAGCGCAGAATCGGCGTCATGCCGACCATGCAGTACAAATTCGGCGAATGGCGAGATCAGGCTGCGTGGCCCAACGCGCGGCCGTTCGTCGCCGACCTGGTGGCCACGATCGGCAAGGAGCCCGGCCTTGCTATCTGGGACGTGGAGAACGAGCCCGAGTGTTGTTCCCTGCCTCCCATTCCCGACAATCGGCTGCACATGGAACATGCGATGTACATGGCCAAGGTGTTCCACGAACTCGATCCCGTAACACCGGTAACGATCGGCGCGACGTTTGCGGAAAACATGATCGCCATGGGCGACGCCGTGGATGTACTCTCGTTTCACAACTACGGCCCGACGCGCGCACAGATTCGCGCCAGCATTGCGAAAGCGAAAGAGTACGCAGAACAAGTTCACAAGCCGCTGATCAATACCGAGATCGGATGCATCGCGCGTGCAAATCCGTATGACGTTACGCTCCAGGAGCACATGCAAGCCCACGTCGGATGGTACATCTGGGAGTTGATGATCACCGGGAACTGGGGAACGGTGCACGGCGTGTTCTATCCGGATGGCACGGTTCGCGATCCTTCCATCGTCGCCGCGCTCCTCGGCTTCTTCCGCAACCGTGGAGCGAATGTGGTGGAAGATGTTCCTGACCGCGAGAACCACCTCACTGAGGCGGTAACGAAAAACAAGGCGTGGCTGGCAGACCCAAACCCGAATTGGGAGGCCGGCTTGGACCTTGCCGAAGTCTCGGCGAATCTTCTCGAGGCTGCTCAATTGGCGCCTATGCACAATCTGCCGACCAGGCAAGTGGAACTCCTGCGCAACGGTCAGCCGGACATACCTGCCTTGCGCGCGATGCTGGAGAAATTCACGTCCCTGCTCGAACCCTACCAGCTTCCTCCGGATGACCCACGGCGGTCGCGACCGCCTGGCTTCATTCGATGAAGTATCACATTAAGGAAACGTAATGGTGCAGAATATGAATTTGACTGACCGAAGATTCTTTAACGAAATCACCTCAAAACCGCAACCCGTGCTGCCGGCAGGCGCCAAGCGTGATCAAACTGCCCCCGGCGAACACCAGCGCGAAAGAATTCGCGGTGATGCAGTAGCAGGCGAACATGAGTGACCCGCTTGCCGGTTTGCCAAAGCAGGGAATCGGGCAAAACATGGAATCGAGATCGAGACTGCAGCTAGCTGCCATCTCGCATTGAAAGCTTTTTGAGCAGCACGCAGAAATGATGAACTGGATACGACGTTGGCCTCTAAGTTCATTCGTTCGATGCTGGCTGCGGGGTTCTGTCGAATGCGAAGGCGAGTTGGCGCGCTCAAGGAGTGAATGATGAATACGACGCTTGACCAATGGGAAGTGCTGGAAGCTGTTGTTCAGATGGGAAGTTTTGCTGCTGCCGCAGTGAAGATGAACCGCTCGCAATCGACAATTAGTTACGCAGTTTCGCGCCTTCAGGAGCGATTCAAGATTCCTCTTCTTGAACTGAAAGGTCACAAGGCGCAACTTACCGAGGCAGGAAAGGCGTTGCTGGCAGATGTGGAGCCTCTTCTTACCGGGTTCCGGGCACTTGAGCAAAGAGCTTCGGCGCTGGGAGCTGGCGGCAAAACAGAGATAAGCCTTTCGGTCGACAGCATTTTCCCGGATAGCAGACTGTTCGCGGCTCTTGCGGAACTGACCCGATTGTACCCCCATGTGCGCCCGCAACTGCGCCAGACGATGTTTCTTTCGTCCGTCCACGAGTTCGCATCGTATGGCGCCGATTTGTGCATTTCAGGGCTACCCACGCGTGAGTATTTTGCCAAGCCGATTCTCGATATCAGAATGCGTGCAGTTGCCCGCTCGGATCATCCTCTGAACAAGGGAACCCGGCAGCTCTCGCGCCTGGATCTGATTCAGTGTCTTGCGGTGATCATCGAGGGGGCAGTCGGATCGACTCCTAAGAAGCAGCCGCACAGCCCCTTGCAGCGGTATCTGGCGGTGAACACTCTTGATGCCGCGACTGAAGCCGTGCGCAGCGGAATCTGCTTTGGCTGGCTGCCGCTTTATAAAATTGCACCCTACATCGACTCGGGAGAATTGACCAGCCTGCGGCTCACGGTGGGAAGCGAAAGAGTAGTGCGGTTCTTCCTGATTTGTAAAGACGTAGATTCGGCCAGCGCTGAAAGAAATTACCTCGCGGCTCTTCTGGGAGCGGACCGCGAGGTGGAAACAATCTAAATCCGGATTCAGGATCTTCTTAAATTCCGCTCATATTTAGGTAAAACAAGATTTGAGTGGAGCGCCACATCGCGGCTCAACGTCTCTCACGGCAGAAGTTCACGCAGAGTCAACTGTCATATCCCGGCGGCCCGGACGGGACGGGGATCGCGTGAGCTTGTAAGTAAGAAGGACTGTAATTTCGACGAGTTCTAATGAAGCGGCGATTACAGGAGACGCGCTACCTGCAACGCGACATGCCACCTTGCTCCCGCCAATCATCATACGGGGCGGTAAGGACTTTAGGCGTGGACAGCGACAGGGTTGTAGCTGGAGAGTTCGACTCCGCACATAGGTGCGGTGTAAAGTCTGCTGGAGATTGTATAGTTGACAAACCCACCATATAAATGACTGCATAATAATGGGTTAGTGTAGCATTTTAGATAGATTTGGTGTATTCAGATACGCCAGTGGGCATGAGGAAACCTTCGGG